>PBIE01000021.1 GCA_002720375.1 Crocinitomicaceae bacterium
CCGAGAAGATCACGCAGCGTATGGATGCGAAGATGGTGGAGATCGAGTCTGCTTTCGTGAAGCTGCAAGCCGAGAATGCGGATATGCTGGCGGATGCAGAATCACGAGACAACGGAAAACCCATCTCCCTCGCCGCTGCGGTTGACATCCCCCGAGCGGAACAAAACCTGCGATTCTACGCCTCCGCTGCAGAACAATTCTCCAGTGAAAGTCACACTATGGGCGACGGAACGGTAAACTACACCCTGCGCAAGCCCCTCGGCGTGGTTGGCTGTATTAGCCCTTGGAACCTCCCACTTTATTTGTTCACCTGGAAAATTGCACCCGCCCTCGCGAGTGGAAACTGCGTCGTAGCCAAACCCAGCGAAATGACACCCATGACGGCCTTCCTGCTGGGTCAGTGGGCCAAGGAAGTTGGCCTGCCCGATGGGGTGCTCAACATCTTACACGGGCTCGGGCCTGAGGTTGGGCAGGCCATGGTGGACCACCATCACGTGAGGGCCATTTCGTTCACCGGAGGGTCGACCACGGGTGCCGCGATATCAGCAGCAGCGGCACCCAAATTCAAAAAACTGTCCCTTGAGCTCGGTGGAAAAAATGCAACTGTAGTCTTCGACGATGCGGATTTCGAACAAGCCGTCTCCAACGCCATTCGCGCGGCATTTGCCAACCAAGGACAAATCTGCCTGTGTGGATCTCGCATCCTCATTCAAGACACCCTCTACGACCGGTTCCGCGACGCGATGGTTGCCAAGGTGTCCAAGATGCGCATCGGTGACCCCCTCGACCCACAAACCCGCATGGGCGCAGTGGTGTCTAGAGCCCACAGGGACAAGGTTCTCGCTGCCATCAATACCGCTCGTGGAGAAGGTGGCACTATTCTTTGTGGTGGGGGGCGCCACCAGCCAGCGGAACCCAGACTCAAGGGAGGCTTCTTTGTGCAACCAACCCTAATTGAAGGGCTGGATCACAACTGCATCACCAACCGAGAAGAAATCTTTGGGCCCGTGGCCACATTGCAGCCTTTTCGCGATGAACGCGAAGCCTTGGGGCTTACAAACTCCACGAAATATGGCCTTTCCGCCTCAGTTTGGACGCGGGACCTGCAGCGAGCGCACAGGGTCGCGGCCGGTATTGACACAGGTATGGTGTGGATCAACTGTTGGCTCGTGCGGGATTTGCGCACGCCCTTTGGGGGAACCCGTCAATCAGGCGTGGGCCGAGAAGGAGGTTACCACAGCATGCAATTCTTCACCCAACCCCAAAACGTCTGCGTGAAGCTCTGAGCGACCCAATGTGCGAAATCCACAGCCCGGTGTGGTGCAAACCATGGAGAAGGGGGTGTTAAATCGGCCCTCTGTGGGCGACTTTCACAGCATGATGTTCCGTCAATCGACCCTCTGGATGGTGGTTACCATTCTGTTCGTCACCGGTTGTGTACCCATGAGCCAATTCGCCGAGGTGTGCGATGACCGAAACAGCCTCGAGCAAGACCTCGAACTCCTTGCAAAACAAGCAGAGACACTTCAGCTCGCTGTCGCAGAAAAAGAGGGGCAAGCACGTGAAGATAGGCGCCGCCTGTCAGCCCTGGAGGCCGACACAAGCCGGTGTGGAACAGCCCTGCGCAACTGTGGCGCACGAAATGCTGAACTCGAGGCGCTCAATGCCATGCTCACAGACGAATTGGACCGGAAACGCACTTCATCAGGGGCTGAGCAAGCAGCGCTTTTGTCCGAGCTTCAGAGGATTCGGGCGGACCTGCAATTTCAAGAAGACAGCCTGCTGTCACTGGAGGAAAACCTTCGAGATCGAGAAGCACGCGTGGCGGAATTGTCCAGGCTCTTAGAGAGACAGAAGTCCGCCGGAGAAGCATTAAAGGCCAAGTTGAGTGATGCCCTCTTTGCCTTTCGCGATCGCGGCCTCGAGGTGGAGGAGCGAGACGGAAAAGTATACGTCCGCCTGGCCTCCGAGCTGCTGTTTGCCTCTGGCAGTACCGCGATAGACCCCGATGGCCGCGACGCCCTCATTGGCCTTGCGAAGGCCATTGAAGGGGAAACGGGATTCGAAATCGTGGTCGAAGGTCACACCGACGATGTGGCATTCAGCCGGCCAGAATCACCCAGAAACAATTGGGAACTCAGCGTACTTCGATCGACTGCCGTGGTGGAAGTCCTCACCGCAAACAGTGCGCTCCAAGCCGGTCTGCTCACCGCTGCTGGACGCAGCGAATACCACCCTAGGGACCCTGAGGACAGGGGGCGAAATCGCAGGATTGAAGTGGTGCTCAGCCCGCAGTTGGACGGTCTCTACGACTTGCTCGAAGAATAATCAGTTGATTGGGAGCAGGAATGAGCCTTGAGCGATGGAGATGCCGCCCGTGCCGTCGCTTCCGATGAGGCTTCCTCCAAAGGTGCCCACCACAATGCCGCCAGCTTCGGGAAGGATATATAGAATTTCCACGGTAAAATTCGCACCTGGTTGGGCCGAGGTGAACATCTGGCCTCCTGGCGCATTGTAAGTGCAAACTCCAGCTGGAGCACTGGACTCGTTCAACGCAATTTGGGCGCCGGAAATCCAGCCAACACTAGGCTCGGGCAGGGTCATGCCAATTCCATCGGTGGTGATGGAAACGCCGCCGAGGTTAAGCGTGGTTCCATCAAGAGTGCAGGTCGTTTCAAAATCAGCAGTCAACTCTGTTCCGTTGGCCTTCCAATCCATGGTGCCGTCACAGGGCGGGCATATGGTGCCCCCGCAGTCGATGTAAAGCTCGTCGCCGTCAAGGAGTCCGTTCGTACAATCACCGTCCGTGGGACAGGCGGGGCAGTCCGGACCCCCACAATCGACACCCAGCTCCTCACCATTTAGCAGGCCGTCATCACAACTTGGACATGTCTCACAATCTGGACCCCCACAGTCCACATCGATTTCGTTTCCATTCAGGAGGCCATCTCCACACAGCTCTCCGCAATCAAGGCCGGTGTCTCCGCCGCAGTCAATTCCTGTTTCGCCTGGGTCAAGCTGACCGTTGAAATTCACATCGCATGGCGCACATTCGCCACCGCAGTCCACCCATTGCTCGCCCAGAACTTGGTCCCAGACTCCATTCTCACATGGATCACAAGGTTGGCAAATGGGCCCACCGCAATCCACGAGATCCTCCCCGTTGTTGAGGATGCCGTCAAAACAGTTCGGCGGAATAAGGTTGTCGTCATTCAGGCATGAAGTGCCCAGCAAGACGGCAAGAATTGCGAAGGAGCCTAGGGCGAGTTTGGAAAGGCGGAACGAGAGCATCGTTGTATCTTTAAGGCTGCGCAAATTAAAGGAGTTCCCTCTGATTTGAACGCGGTCCGGAAGTCGGAGCGCAAGAGACTCAGCTCCTGCGTGACCAAATCATGACCCGTCCCCCCCGTGTTCCCCCTGCAGATTGGTCCCCCCGCGCAAGCGATGGCGGACAAATTGACAACGTGGATGCCGACAGCTTGGTTGCACGCATGCTGGAATTGCGGGGGATAACTTCCGGCCAGAGAGAGGCCTTTTTTCACCCGGATCTTGACGACCTGCATGATCCTTTGCTGATGCTGGGGATGGAACAGGCAGTGGCCCGCCTGATGCTCGCACAGAGAAGTGGAGAGCGAATCATGGCCTACGGTGATTACGATGTGGACGGCGCCACGTCAGTGGCCCTCGTCCAAGAATTCCTCGAAAACAACGGTTTCGATGTGATTCCCTACATACCTGACCGATACAGTGAGGGGTACGGGTTGTCAGAGGAAGGGGTGCGCAGCGCCGAAGCCTCGGGGTGTGGTATCATCATCACCCTTGATTGCGGCATCCGGGCCGTGGACAGGGTAAGGGATGCGAAGGACAGAAACATCGATGTGATTATTTGTGATCATCATCTTCCGGGCACCGCGGTGCCAGAGGCCCACACCATCCTAAACCCAAAGCAACGAGATTGCCCATACCCATTCAAAGAACTAAGTGGTTGTGGCGTCGCCTTCAAACTTATTCAGGCTTTAACCGACCGAATCGGCCTTTCTCCTTGGAGCGCCTATGACAGTCTTGACCTAGTCGCCTTGAGCATCGCCTCCGACCTAGTCGACGTCACCGGCGAAAACCGCATCCTGCTGCACCACGGCCTGAAGACTGTGGCTCGAAATTCCCGACCTGGGATTCGCGCATTGCTGCAAATCGTCCACTGCACACCTGATTACCTCACGGTGCGAGACATCATATCCAGAATCAGCCCCAGAATCAATGCGGCTGGTAGAATGGCCCGCGCCACAGAAGCTGTCGATTTGCTGACCGCCCGAAACGAACAAAAGGCATCAGAATTGGCCGCCAACCTAGACAGCCTGAACAACATCCGCCGGTCCTACGATGAACAAGTGACCGCTGCCGCGACCCAACAACTTGAGGAGCGAACAGAATTCAAGCACATCAACATTGTTTGGGGTAAAGACTGGCACCGAGGGGTTATCGGCATCGTGGCCACCCGACTCATCGAACACCGCTATCGGCCCAGTGTAGTCATCAGCGATGACAACGGCGTTTTGGTGGGAAGTGCCCGATCAACGCCAGGCCTCGACATCCACGCACTTATCCGGGAATGCAAGGAGCACCTCATCCAATATGGGGGGCATGCCATGGCGGCAGGGATTACCGTCAAACCTGACGCCGCCGAGGATTTTGCCAAGGCCCTTGACGCAGCTGTAGGTCGAGAATTGCAATCGGCCAGCAAGCGCGAGCCAAGACACTATGATATGGAGGTCTCGGTATCCCAATGCACCCCGGAATTGCTCAGTCGATTAAGGAATTTTGAGCCTTTCGGCCCTGGATCTCCTGCTCCAGTCTTCCTTGCGCGAGATGTTCAACTGGCCAATACCCCTCGTCAAGTGGGAAAGGAGGGGCGGCACCTCCGGCTCTCAATGGTTATAGGCCAAGGGGAAACCTTGGACTCTGTGGGCTTTGGCCTGGGTCACCGAAAAGAAGCCCTTGCAGCAGCAAAGACACTGGATGTTGTCTTTCGAGTAGAAACTGAATGCTATCGCGGTGTTTTGCAGCCCCGCATAACCTTGTTAGATTTTTGGGCTGCCCGCCACTAAGGCCGTTGGATCCCGGGCGAGATTTTAATTGAAGTCCTCTTTCGCCGGTTGAAGGATGGCCGTCTGAAAGTGCCCCGCCAACCTGAACACCCTAGAAGAGACCGACATTTTTCTTCGAAGCAAATCCTTCTCCTCTTCCAAAGGGTTGTCCGATGTAGTGGGATCTTCAGTCATTTCCACAAGACGTTTGGTGATTTTCGCGCCTTCAAAATGGGCCTCGTCCAGCATGAGACGAAGTAGGGCCCCACGCATGGCCTCTTTCAAATTCTGCTCCTCAGTCTCTGGACGTATGCCATGCCGTTTGGTCCAGTTCTCACTTAAGCCAAACTCAGAAATGGCGAGGTCTGCCATCAACTCGGCCACCTCCTTCTCGGAAGCGGCAAAATCCTCGAGTCCAGGAATATGGCCCTTCTGCATTTGGTCACGGAAGTGGCGAAGCACACTGTCAACAATTGGGTTCCGTATAGCAACACCAGCAGTGTCGAGCTCCATCAAGAGCACCTCGGCAAGGCTCGCCTCCACCGTGTCGGGAGATGCATCTGCACCCTCGTCACCAACCACCCCTGCTTCCTCGGGCATGTCCACAGTGACATGGTGGCGACCATATCGTAGCAGCAGACGAAGCAAGTCGACTTCCCGACCGCCTCGCCCCACCCGGCCCAACAGCTTCGGGGCGCCAAAAGAAGCCTCTGCTTCTGGGACAAGAGAAGGCAGGGAGGCGTTGGCTTTCTTTTCAAGAGTGGCCCGCGCTTGCCGCCCCAACTCGGACAGCAAATCATCCACCTCCATTCCCAACCGCCGAGCGCTTTCCTGCACATAAACCGTCCGCTTTAATTCGTCGGGCACTTCGGCGATGCTCTTAACCACACTCCTGACCAGCTCTGTCTTTTTGATTGGGTCGCCCTTGGCCTCCTCATCCAGCAGGTCGATTTTGAATCGGAGGAAGTCCTGGCTGTTTTCCTCCAACCAATCGAGGAGCTTTTCCTCTCCGAGTCGTTTGGCAAACGTATCGGGGTCTTCTCCATTGGGCAACACGGCCACCTTGACATCAAGCCCCTCACCAAGGACGATGTCCACGCCGCGAATGGCAGCCCGAAGTCCAGCTGGATCACCATCGAACAGCATGGTCATGTTCTTGCTGAAGCGCCGCAACAAGCGAACCTGCTCAACCGTCAAGGCAGTGCCCGAACTGGCCACAACATGTTCGACCCCAGCCTGACGCATCGCCATGACGTCCGTGTAGCCCTCGACCAAAATGGCCCGGTCAGACTTGACAACCGCATTTCGGGCCAAGTGAATCCCATACAAGGCTCTTGACTTGTCGTACAGCGGGCTTTCAGGGCTGTTGACGTATTTGGGGACCTTTTTGTCGGTCTTCAATGTGCGCCCACCGAAGCCAATGAACCGGCCTGTCACGTCGCGTATTGGGAAAATCACCCTCCCCCGGTAAAAGTCATAGAGGGTGCCGTCTTCGCGCTTCTTGCAAAGCCCGCTAGACAAAAGCCACTTCTCTTGGTAGCCGGCCTTCTTCGCCGCCTGGGCCAAAGCCCCTTCCTCCGACCAAGGCGTGTCCGGGCAGTATCCAATGGCAAAGTCTGACAGCATGGCATCTCCGAAGCCGCGCTGACGCATATAACCTAGGCCCACACTCTTTCCCTCGCCCGTCTCATTTAACTGCTCTGAGAACCACTTTCGAGCCCAAGCTGCCAAATTGGCTAAGCTCTCGCGCTCGGTCTGCTCGGCCTGTTCCTCCGCCGTCAGCTCACGCTCTTGAATTTCAATTCCATATTTATTCGCAAGCCACCGGAGTGCTTCTGGGTAGGACAACTTCTCGTGTTCCATCAGGAACGTGATTGCACTGCCTCCTTTCCCAGAGCTGAAATCCTTGAAAATCCCTTTGCCCGGCACCACGTAAAACGACGGTGTTTTTTCATTTGTGAAGGGGCTCAAGCCACGCATGCTCGTCCCACTTTTCTTGAGCTGAACGAATTCCCCGACCACCTCTTCAATGACGGTGGCCTGCATAATGGCGTCGACAGTGTCCTTTGGAATCATGCGGGCGAAATGCGGAAGGGAAAGTTAGGGATTGAGATTGGTCCCCGTACCACAACATGAACCGACGTTCAATCAGTCGGCAATGAGCTTGAAGCCCTTACCGTGCACATTCAAAATCTCCACCCTTGCATCCTCCTTCAAATGCTTGCGCAGCTTGGCTATGTATACATCCATGCTCCGACCATTGAAGTAGTTGGCATCTCCCCAAATCGCATTGAGGGCATACTCTCTCTCCAAAAGCGCATTCTTGGCCTTGACCAACAAGAAAAGCAATTCATTCTCTTTGGTGGTCAGCCTCTGCGCCTCCTGCCCGTTGCGAAGCTCTTGGCGGTTATAGTCATAGATATACAGGCCAATGTTCATCTCACCTACTTCATCCTCGGTGTCGGGAAGGGCAGCGGAGCGGCGGAGGATGGCCTCGATACGCGCCTCCAGCTCGTCCATTGAAAACGGCTTGGTCATGTAGTCATCCGCACCGACCTGGAAGCCCTGCAAGGTGTCCTCGCGCTGACTCTTGGCGGTGAGAAAGAGGATGGGCACGTGGCGGTTCAGGCCTCGAATTTCCTCGGCCGCCTGAAAACCGTCTTTTACCGGCATCATGACGTCCAGAATGACAAAGTCGTATGACCCCACACGGAAATTCCGGACGCCTTCGGCGCCGTCCTGCGCCCACGTTGTATTGTATCCCTTTCGGGTCAGAAAATCAGAGAGGAGTTTACCGAGGTTGGGATCGTCCTCACAAAGCAGGATGTCGAGTTGTTGTTTCATGAATTCGTCGGTTGGGGAAAAACAAGAGTAAACGTGCTGCCCTCTCCGGGTGCACTCACAACGTCAATTCGGGCTCCATGTTGCTGCATGACGGCATTGACATAACTCAAACCAAGGCCAAACCCCTTGACATCGTGAACGTTTCCTGTGGGCACGCGATACAATTTCTCAAAAACCTTGCCAAGGTGTTCTCGCGCGATTCCGATGCCTTTGTCTGTGAATGCCGCGTACAATTCCCCGGACGCATTCCAAGTCTGAACAGTCAGACGCGGCGATGCGCCACCGTATTTGATGGCGTTGTCCACCAGGTTGAACACGACATTCATCAAATGGGTTTTGTCCCCGTCAATCAAAGGGTTGGTTGCCGACAGTTTGGTGGCGGTGGAGCCTCCCTGCTTCTTAATGTGGATGGCATGGTTCCGAAGCACATCCTTAATCAAGTCATGGAAATTGACCCGCTGCCTGAACAGCTCCAGCTCTCCCTGATCGAGCATGGCCGCCCGCAATACATTTTCCACGAGTTGACCGAGCCGCTCGTTCTCCGACCTAATGAGGCCGACGTAATATCGAATGTTGTCCTGATCCGAAGCCATTACGGGGTCGAGCAATGCCTCCCCCGCAAGGCCGATGGTCGAAATCGGCGTCTTGAGCTCATGGGTCATGTTGTTGATTAGATCACCTTTGAGCCTATTGAGCCGCTCTGCCTTGCGCAGGCCATTGGCGGCATAAAGGGTAAAAAAGACCAAGACCAGCATCAACAGGAGGTTGGCTGTCAACTCCACCCACATGTTGCCCGTCAACCTGAGGTTTTTCCGGGGAAAATGAACCGTATACAACTGAACGTCCTCTAAGGACCTGACGTCGCCTGTGGAGATGCGGTAGCCATCCTCTTGAAAACGCTCGAGCTTATCGACGTCTTCATCACGCAAGAAAATGGGCCGGCCGTATCGGTCGAGCAATGCAGACCTGAACTCAAACTGGACATCCCGATTGTCCAGCACAGCCCGAAGCACGCTGTCTGCTACCCCCATGGCAAACTCCCTGTCCATGGCTGCTTTGGCCCGAGCTTCGGCAAGGCTGTCGGCCATGGGGCCTGACGCCGGTGATAGCCCGGAAGACGGAGGGTGCGGAAAAACAATGGCGCTCAGGTTTAAAATAGATTGAACCTCAACCAGCGCCGTTCGCGCCTGATCGTCGAATAGGGTGCTGCGCGCATCAACCAAGGCCCGAATCCAAATAAACTGCAGCGCCAGCAGGCCGATGAGGAGCCCCCCCATCCCTGCCACCAAAACCGTGGTGCGTCTCTGCTGCATGCTGTAAAATTACAGGCAGGTTCTCCGCATCCGTCCTCGAACTATCTTTGCACCCCTTCAAAGCGCGCTCATGCACGACTCTTCCCTTCGAATCCTTGCCGGATCTGCATCGCAAGAACTCGGCTCCCGCATAGCCATGGGATACGGAGAACCGCTCTGTGCGGTCAATCACACAGTATTCAGTGATGGGGAATTTCGGGTCAGCATCGAAGAAACTGTCCGTGGTAAAGAGGTCGTCATTGTCCAAAGCACATTTCCCCCCTCGGACAACTTGATGGAGCTACTGATGCTCATCGATGCGGCCAAGCGGGCTTCTGCCAAGCGCATCGTTGCCGTCATTCCCTACTTCGGTTTTGCCCGACAGGATCGCAAGGATGCACCTCGTGTAGCCATTGGCGCAAAGCTCATTGCCAACATGCTGACCGCAGCAGGTGTTGACCGTGTGATCACCATGGACTTGCACGCTGACCAAATCCAAGGGTTTTTCGAGGTGCCCGTGGACCACCTCTACGGTTCAGCAGTTTTCCTGCCCTATTTAGAGTCTATAGGAACCGAGAACCTTCTGGTGGCCACACCGGACACTGGTGGAACCAAGCGTGCCAATGCCTTTGCAAAGTATCTGGGTGTCGACATGGCCATTTGCTACAAGCAGCGCAAGGTGGCCAATGAAGTCTCCAGCATGCGGGTGATTGGTGACGTGGAAGGCAAAGACGTTATCCTTGTCGACGACATCTGCGATACCGCCGGAACGCTTACCAAAGCTGCCGGCCTCATGAAGGAAAATGGAGCCGCAAGTGTACGGGCCGTGTGCACCCACCCCGTGCTTTCCGGACCCGCATATGAGCGGATTGCGGAAAGTGCCTTGACAGAGCTGGTTGTTACCGACAGCATTCCGCTTCGCGACGACAAGCCAACAGACAAAATCACCGTGCTGGGTTGCTCGGACCTGTTTTCCACCGTCATCCGGTGTCTGGTCCAAAACGAAAGCATCAGTTCGCATTTTCTCATCACCTAAATAAAAACCATGAAAACTGCTTCATTGAGCGGCTCTCCGAGAGAGGGCGTAGGGAAGAAGGATGCAGCCGAACTGCGCGCCAAGGGACAGGTTCCCGGGGTGCTCTACGGCGGCTCCGAGCAGGTTCATTTCCACGTGAACGAGGTCCAACTGAACAAGTTGATCTTCACGCCGGATACGTACCTCATCCAATTCGAAGTCGGAGGCGCATCGCACAACTGCGTGGTCCAAGACATTCAGTTCCACCCCGTGACCGATCGCATTGTCCACATCGACCTACTACAGGTTACCAAGGACAAGCCCATCCGGGTCAACCTGCCTGTCTCCACCGAAGGGTCTGCAATCGGTGTCCAAAATGGTGGCCGTCTGCACATCGTATACCGCCGTCTGCCTGTGGTTGGTCTTGCTGACCAAATCCCAGAGACCATATCGATGGACATCAGCAGTCTCGACATCGGTGACTCCCTGCGTGTGGGCCAGCTGTCCGTTGATGGATGTAAAGTCCCGCTGAATGAGTCGGCCGTTGTCCTCGGCGTGAGGCGCACCCGTGCTGCCATGTCTGCTGCTTCAGATGAAGTTGCTGATGCTGCCGAAGGTGCCGAAGGAGCTGCCGAAGGAGCTGCCGAGGGGGCTGCTGAAGACGGAGGAGAGGAATAATCCAAACCTGTATGAAGTACCTGCTGGTCGGCCTCGGGAATCCTGGAGCCGAGTATGTCCGAACACGCCACAACATTGGGTTTCTTGCTCTTGACGCGCTCGCCAAGAAAAGTGGTGTGACGTTCAAGGCCGATCGACTCGGCGACGTGGCGCGTTGTAAGCACCGCGGCCGGCAGCTTGTTCTCCTCAAGCCATCCACCTTCATGAACCTGAGTGGCAAGGCGGTTCGCCATTGGCTCGACGCAGAAAAGCTGGGGCTTGACCGTTTGTTGGTCGTCACCGATGACATCCACTTGCCCTTCGGAACCCTAAGGCTTCGCGGCAAGGGAAGCGATGGCGGCCACAATGGTCTGAAAGACATACAGACTGTTATGGGCAGCTCTGCCTATCCAAGGTTGCGATTCGGGGTTGGCGCCGACTTCGGTGCTGGCCGTCAGGTGGACCATGTTCTCGGTTCCTTTTCGACCCAAGAAGAGGCCGCCATGGACGANCGNCTCGACANGGTCGTCGANCTGATGCATTCCTTNGTTTTTGTNGGGTTGCAGCGCACCATGAGCGCCTTNAANAACACCTGATTCCTCAAGCCCCTTTCTTCGGGTAACCATACAGCCCGCGCTCGCGAATCACTTCAGCTGCTGAATCCGGAAGAAGGTACCGTGCAGAGTCACCCTTGGCGAGTGCCGACCGCAAGTACGTGCTGGAAATGCTGATGATGGGAGCGGGACTCAGCGTGATGTGCTCTCCNTCCGGGATGACCGTCCCACTTGCCTCGGTTATCTCATCTTCATTCCGGGCCCTCGGGTAGACCAAAAAACCAAACCGATCGACCAACTCCTTCCAACGCGCCCATTGTTGTAAGGTTCTCAGGTTGTCCTCGCCAATAATGATTCGAAATGTGGATCCCGGATGACGTTGGGTCAAGAAATCCATGGTGTGNGCTGTGTAGTTCGGGCGGGGCAAACCAAACTCGACGTCCTCGGCACTGAGCCGTGGGTTGTCTGCCACACTTCTGCGCACCATCTCCATCCGGTCCTCCCCAGGGGCCAGCGCATCGGCTGCCTTCATNGGATTCTGGGGGGTTACGACAAATCGCACCTCATCCAATGCATGATGAGACAGCATGTGCTGAGCAATAATCAAGTGCCCCATATGAATTGGATTGAACGANCCGAAGTACAATCCGACGTTCATGCCTCCACGTGTTCCGGGCCGAGGAACCTTCCGGCCACTCTCAGCAATTCACCGCAAGCAGTCTCAAGGTCGTCATTTACGAGAATGACGTCAAAGCGCTCCGCCCGCTCCATTTCTGAGGACGCCTTGGCCATGCGGCGCTCAATTTCCTTTGGTTGATCCGTGGCCCTTGCCCTCAGCCGACTCTCCAGAACGGAGAGAGACGGGGGACTAACAAAAATGGACTTCAGTTGACCCCCAANGATTTCCTTGAGGCGGATGCCGCCCTCCACATCCACATCGAAGACCACATGAAGCCCGNGGCTCCAAACAGCCTCGACCGCGGACTTCAACGTGCCGTAGAAACGACCGNCATAAACCTCCTCCCACTCGAGAAAATCACCCCCATCGGCTCGCCCAATAAACTCTTCGGTCGTCAAGAAGTGGTAGTCCACGCCATCTACCTCCGTTCCCCTGGGTGGCCGATTGGTTGCACTCACACTAAACGCAACGTCAGCGCGCTCTTCCATAAGCTTGCGCACCAATGTGGTCTTTCCCGCCCCAGAAGGTGCNGAGAATGCGAGGGCTTTGCCGGTGGCTTCGAANCTGCCCGGCNGTCTTGAGGGTTTGGANTCCATCACAACGCGTTGAGGACCTGCTCTTTAATTTTCTCCAGCTCGTCTTTCATCTGGACAACGATGCGCTGCATGCCTGCGTCTTGGCATTTGCTTCCTAAGGTGTTGATTTCCCGTCCAATCTCTTGCGCGATGAACCCCAGCTTCTTGCCCTGCCCTGNATCTCCGCTCAACATTTCACCGAAATAACGGCAGTTGGCCTCCAGTCGCACCAACTCTTCGGTCACATCCAGCTTTTCCATATAAAAAATGAGCTCGTGCTCAAACCGATTTTCGTCAATCCGATCATGCGGCAGGTCCGCATCCAGATGGTCGCGAAGTCTAGCGCGGGTTCGCGCAGNCCGCTGTTCCAACAGCGGCTTCAACTTCACGCGCAGCGACTCGATGGTGGACACGCGCTTCTTCAAATCCGCCTCCAGCACTTCACCCTCTTGCTTTCGATACTCGATAAACTGTTGTACGGCCTCCTCAACCAAGGCAACCAAGGCCTCCCACTCTCCCTCCACCATGGACTCTTTTGGAGAGCTCACTGCATCCGGAAAACGCANAGCAGATGCCAGCTTTTGGACTTGACCGTCCAAGTGAGATGCGGGNACACCTTTCGTCTCGAAAAGGGGGTTCAATTGGTCAACATANTGACTGACCAAGTCTGTGTTCACCANGTGGCGAACATCCGAAGCGTCGCTCTCAAAATGAATCATGAGATCGGACTTGCCTCGGATCACCGCCTTGCCCAACTTTTTTCGAAGGTCCATTTCGCGCTCCCTAAAGCGACTCGGCATCCGCACAGAGAGATCGAGCCCCTTGCCNTTAAGCGACCGAACCTCCACCGTGTACTTGCGCGCTCCGATGTGCGCTTCGGCCTTTCCGTAGCCGGTCATGGACAGGATCATGCCGCAAAATACACCTGCGACCCCACCCGGCATTGCCTTGTTTCTGGACGATACCTTCGCAGNCATGGCCGANCTCGAGTCAATACGTCAAACAGTGGACCGCGAAATGCGGGAGTTCCAAGGGCACTTCAAGTCTGCCATGCGGACCTCTGTACCATTGCTTGACCACATTACCCGGTACATCGTCAAAAGCAAGGGGAAGCAAATNAGGCCCATGTTGGTNTATCTATCTGCCCAAGCCTGTGGGGGAACCACTGAGAAAAGCCATGTCGCTGCCACCCTGATTGAATTGCTTCACACCGCAACACTCGTGCACGACGATGTGGTCGACCGCGCTGAAACCCGAAGGGGGTTTTTCTCCATCAATGCGCTGTGGAAGTCCAAGATTGCCGTTCTCGTTGGGGACTATTTGCTATCGAGGGGGCTTCTCATTTCTATTGAGCGAGACGGCGTCGACCTTTTACGCATCACTTCAAAGGCCGTTGAGTTGATGAGCGAAGGCGAACTCCTCCAAATCGAAAAGGCCCGCCGACTGGACATCACGGAAACAGTCTACTTCGACATCATTCGTCGGAAAACAGCCTCCCTTATTGCAGCCTGCTGCGCCGCAGGTTCAGCGAGTGCGGGGGCAGATGACGAGCAGGTAGAGTGCATGCGGGCCTTTGGAGAAGCTGTTGGCATCGCTTTCCAAATCAAGGATGACCTGCTGGATTTCGCACCCACCAGTGCGACGGGAAAGCCCCAAGGTGGTGACCTGAAAGAGCGAAAAATGACCTTGCCCCTTATTCACACCCTCCAGATGCAAACTGGAGGAGAGCGAAGAAGAATGATTCGGGACATCAAGCGCAGCGGGGACAGGCCTGATGTGGCAGCAACGCTCCTGGCGGAAATTCAGTCGGGCCCTGGAATCCGATATGCCGAAACCAAAATGGCCGAATACCGTGATCAGGCCCTCGCCTTGCTCGAGGCGCTTCCCAACTCCGCTNCGCGCAATGCACTCGCAGACCTCGTCGAATTCACAACCTCGAGGAACAAATGACGCGCATTCCACCCCTGTTGGTCATGCTGACCCTTTTGGCCACCGGGTGCGAGGAGCCAATATCGGAGAAGATAGTGGCCACTTGGCCAGATGGTTCTCCGAAGGAGATTCACAGCTTCACAGCCAGTGAGCCAGGCCACGAAACCCAACAATTTCATGCCAATGGCCGCGCCCATGTCCGGGGAAGACTGGTGGATGGCGTCAGAGAAGGCGTGTGGAATACATTTCGTGAGAACGGTCTCCCATGGAGCCAAGTGGAGTATTTATCTGGTGAAAAANACGGTAGCTTTCGCACGTGGCACGAAAACGGCCTGCCCCATATTGAAGGTCAACATCGGGCCGGAAAACCAGCAGGGGTGTGGTACTTTTTTGACACCATGGGACAACCAACGGAATCACAGAATTTCGACGAGGACCCAAAAAGTGAAGTGAACGAAGAACTGTGAGTGATTAGAGCAGANACCCCAAACGTTGGCGGCCCTGTTCGCGTTCCTTTGTTAGATGCGCTTCAAAATTCACTTTCACTTGCTGGCAGGGTGCCTAGTTTGGGCAATGCCTNTTATGCTGTTGGGGGCAGGAGCAGAAGACCAGCAGGCCTATATCGAAAAGTGGAAGGGAGAGGCCATGAGACAGATGGTAGAGCATCGAATCCCAGCGAGCATCACCTTGGCTCAGGGCATCCTGGAAAGCGGATCTGGGCAAAGTGAACTCAGTAGAAAATCAAACAACCATTTCGGCATCAAATGCCACAAGGGTTGGGACGGCGGGCGCACCTATCACGACGACGACAAAAAAGGAGAATGTTTTCGTGTCTATGACGACCCGCGGGACAGCTACCATGACCACAGTTTGTTCCTGAAGCGCGCGCGCTACACGCCATTGTTCGAGTTGCGAATCGACGACTATAAGGGGTGGGCGCGCGGCCTGAAACGCTGCGGATATGCCACCAGCCCAAGCTATGCCAAGGCCCTCATCGAACTGATTGAGCGCCATGAACTGAATCGGTTTGATGACGAAGGGATTCAATGGATCAAGCGGGGTGGAAAGCCCGAAGAAATGGGGCAACAGAGTCCGGAGGGGAACCCATCAGCCGGTGACGACACGCCGGAAAATGGCATTGCGGGGGCCCGGGGGCGCGCCAGCGGGTTCTCTCAAAATGACGTGGCTTGGATTCAGGGCTTAAAAGGCGAAAGTTTGCAGAGCCTGGCCCAAAATTTTCAAGTTTCCGTCTGGCAGTTGCGCAAGTACAACGACCTCGATGGAGCAGAGGGGTCCACGGTGCTTCAAAGGGATTGCAAACTCTACACCCAACCCAAAAGAAGGAGGGGCGTGAAGCGATGGCATGTGGTTCAAGAGGGGGAGTCTTTGCGCAGCATCAGTGACCTAGAAGCTGTAAAGCTCAAGGTTCTGATGCAGCGAACCGGAAAGTCGGCAGACCAAGTGCTGCCGGTCGGATTCAAGGTGCCGCTCCGGTTCCCCCCAAGGAATGACGGCACTCTGCCATGGTATGCCCGCATTGGCGAAGGCGGCTGACCCCGTTCCTCGCTACCTTGCATCCATGCCCTTCTACCAGTCGCGCGGAGAGGTACCGCACAAGCGCCACACGCAATTCCCAAAATCCGACGGCACGCTCCACCACGAGCAGCTGTTTGGCACCATTGGATTCGTGGGCATGAGCTCTCTGCTTTACCACCTCCACCCACCCACCATGGTCGAGACCGTGGCCGCGCCCAGAGATGTGCGGCCAGTGGAAGGCGTTCGAGAAAACCTGACCTCGAGGCGCCTTTCTGGTTTCGAAGCGCCCTCCTCGGGACATTCGCTTTCCGCGAGGGTGCCCCTCCTTTTCAACTCCGATTGCACGATTTCAGTGGCCCGCCCAACGGAACCAGACCCAGAGGACCGTTTCTACAAGAATGCGGATTCAGACGAGGTTGTCTTCATCCACGACGGCGAAGGTGTGCTCGAAACCCTGTTTGGCCCTCTCGCATACAAACCCGGGGATTACTTGGTCATTCCGCGGGGCGTCATTCACCGCTGGACTCCGGCATCTGGGATGGATCAGCGCTGGCTGGTCGTGGAAAGCGCCCACCCCATTGTCACCCCCAAGCGCTATCGGAACCACTTTGGGCAACTGCTCGAACACAGCCCGTTTTGCGAACGTGACTTTCGCGTCCCAGAGCATGCAACCGCAGTGGATCGCGAAGGCGCCTTCCCCATCGACATTCGGAAGGAAGGAATGATTCACACTGCTACCTATGCGCGACACCCCTTCGACGTGGTCGGATGGGACGGGTATCATTTCCCCTATGCCTTCTCCATCCACGATTTCGAGCCCATTACTGGAAGGGTGCACCAACCCCCACCCATTCACCAGACCTTCGAAACGGATGCTTTCGTCATTTGCAGCTTTTGTCCCCGGCTATACGACTACCACCCCAAGTCAATCCCTGCCCCATACAACCACAGCAACATTGACTCAGACGAGGTCCTGTATTACGTCGAAGGCAACTTTATGAGCCGCAAAGGGATTTCTCGTGGCGACCTCACCCTTCACCCAGGTGGCATCCCACACGGCCCTCACCCAGGTACATACGAAGGTTCTATCGGCAAAACCAGCACCGCCGAACTGGCCGTGATGGTAGACACCTTCCGGCCTTTGCGCTTGACCCAACAAGCCCTCGATATCGAAGACGGGCGCTACCACACCAGCTGGCTCGGATACACCCCAAAAGAACTCGACTGACCCTGAAATGACCCCTGATCAAACGCCCTCCCAGCCCAAGATTGTCGTCCCTGAAGCAGACGATTTCCTGCCCCTGCTTGGCACCGACCATGTGGAGCTAATCGTAGGAAACGCAAAGCAAAGCGCTTATTACTACATGCACGCTTGGGGGTATCAACCCATAGCCTACAAGGGGCTGGAAACGGGGGACCCCGATAGCGTAAGCTACGTCTTGCGCCAAGACAAAATCACCCTCATGCTGACCACGCCGCTGGTGGCCGATGGCCCCTTAAACAAACACCTCAACCGTCACGGGGATGGTGTAAAAGCGGTTGCGCTCTGGGTCGATGATGCTGAGAAAAGTTGGAAGGAAACCACCTCCCGTGGGGCAGAGAGCGCCTTCGCTCCAGAAACCCGGGAAGACGATGACGGCAAGGTGGTGCTCAGCGCCATCAAAACATATGGCGACACGGTCCATGTATTTGTCGAAAGGAAAGCCTATCATGGGGTGTTCCTGCCCGGTTTTCAACCCTGGGCGCCCTCCGGTACCTCAGAGCCTGTCGGCCTGAAATACATCGACCATATGGTGGGCAATGTCGGATGGGGCGAAATGAACACTTGGTGCGAGTTCTATGCCAAGGTCATGGGCTTCGCCCAGCTGATTTCCTTTGATGACAACGACATTTCCACCGAGTATACGGCTTTGATGTCCAAGGTGATGAGCAACGGCAATGGGAGGATCAAATTCCCCATCAACGAGCCAGCAGAAGGCCGAAAAAAGTCCCAAATCGAAGAGTACATCGACTTCTACCAAGGTGCCGGTGTACAGCATGTTGCCGTCGCAACCGATAACATCATCGATACGGTAACGGAACTTCAACGCAGGGGCATCGAATTCCTCAAGGTGCCGGCCACCTATTACGAAACGGTGCTCGACCGCGTAGGAGAAATCGACGAAGACCTCACGCCACTCAGCGACCTTGGCATCTTAATCGACCGGGACGACGAAGGCTACCTCCTGCAAATTTTCACAAAACCCGTGGTCGACAGACCAACAATGTTCTTTGAAATCATTCAGCGCAAGGGGGCTCAAAGCTTCGGAAAGGGAAACTTCAAGGCGCTCTTTGAAGCCATCGAACGCGAGCAGGCCCTGCGTGGTACCCTCTGATCCTCCCGCCGCAGCCCTCCGTTGGGAGGACATCAGCCTCGACATTGGCAACAGGCCCATCCTGAAAGACATCACCCTTTCCGTTTGTCCTGGCGAGAGCCTTGCCCTGGTCGGTGAAAGCGGGTCCGGAAAAACCTTGTGTTGTCTGGCGGCCTTGGATATGCTTCCTCAAGGGGGGCGCCTGACCCAAGGAAAAATTGAAGGGCTGGGGCAATGCTGGGCATCTGCAAAGGAGGGCGTGGTTGAACCTGTGCCCAGAGGCAATCGCATCGCAATGGTGTTCCAAGAGCCCATGACCAGCCTCGACCCAACGATGCGATGTGGTGTCCAAATTCAGCGTGTCATCCAGCGGCATTCAGGCCAAGACACAGCAGCGGCAAAGGCCAAGG
>PBIE01000022.1 GCA_002720375.1 Crocinitomicaceae bacterium
TCCTGTACCCTCGGCTTGACCTACGACACCACGCCGGAACAGGTCGAGGAGGCCATCGGCATTCTGAAAGACATCATCACAGAGCGAAGCGACGCGTTGGAGCAGGAGCCCACCATTTGGTTCGACAGCTTCGGCGACTTCTCACTCAACGTAAAGATGGTCTACTACATCAAAAAGGAGGGCCATTGGGCGTACAGCCCAAATGAAGTGAACTTAGAAATCCTGAAGCGGTTCAACGCGGCGGGACTTGACTTCGCCTTCCCCACGCAGACGCTCCTCACTCCGGACGTTGCAGCCCGCTGATTAGCGGGCGCGGCCAGGGTTTTCGCGGACAAAAGCGGCCCAGCCGCCGCCCTTACCGCCGAGGGTGGGTGTTCCCATTTCGTAGAGGTGGCATAGGGCGACAGCGAGCCCATCGGTGGCATCCAGGTCCCGCGGCATGTCCGCATCGGGGATGTTGAGCATGCGCTGCACCATACCGGCAACCTGTTCCTTAGAGGCAGCCCCTGACCCGGTGATGGCCTTTTTGACCCTGCGCGGCGCATATTCGGAAACCGGCACCTCCCGGACGAGCGCTGCCGCGAGCGCCACACCTTGGGCGCGCCCCAACTTGAGCATGGACTGCACGTTCTTACCGAAAAAAGGCGCCTCAACAGCGAAATGGTCCGGCGTGTGCGCTTCAATCAAGCCTGCGCAACGCTCGTGGATGCGCTTCAACTTGGCCGCATGGTCTTGGACCTTGGACAAATGCAACGCCCCCATCTCCACAAGCTCCAACCGGTTGCGGGACCAGGCCCGGATTACACCATACCCCATGATGGTGGTACCAGGGTCAATGCCGAGAATGATGACGGGTTCAGATTTCACAAAAGCGAATATCAGAATGGAAACGGCTCGACAACACAACCTCGTCGCGTAGGAATAAGCCTATACATCGAAGCTGAAACTTCACCCTTCAAGCCTTACCTGTGTTTGGGGGATTTTATTTGAACCTACGGCTAAAAGGCGCCAACTTCACACGGTCCAGAAATGCACCGCACAACAGACAATTCCGCCGCGACCACCGGAGCCAACCTCAACGTTCCGCGCAGAATTGGGTGGACTTTTGGGCTCGTGCTGCCCTTGGCGATTACTGTGGTGATCTTGGTGCAACAATTGCAACGTGTTCCTTTCGAAAACTGGTGGTCCTGGGCCATCCAATGGGAGCTTCTCGCACTGGTCTTTCTTCTCAGTCCGGTCAACTGGGGCTTTGAAATCCTCAAATGGGCAGAGCTTCTTCCCTGTGGAAGCATAGCCCGACGAAAGAGAGAAGTGTTCTATGGCGTGGCGTGGTCCATGATTGGACCCCTGAAGATGGGGGCCATCGTGGGCAGGGTGTCCGCTACTCGAAAAAACGAAAGAAACCAATGCGTTCGCGCCTTCGCCACTGCCAGTGCAGCCCAATGGTGGTGTACCGTCACAGGTGCTGCACTCGCCCTCCTATTCATAGGGATGTTCAAAACAGGCTTCACTCTGGTCGTGATATCCATTGCAAGCTTCTCGCTCTACTTTGGGTGGTCTCCCAAATTCTGGAAGAGCCTGATGAAAATACGGGTCACAGGAGACTGGAGATTGGCACGCAGGATCCCAAAAACACGCCGAAAAACCGTGCTTCAACTCAGCGTCGGACGATACATGGTGATGATTGCGCAATTCGTTTTGGTGCTGAATGCTTTTCATCACCAAGAATCCACGGCTTGGTTCAAGCGGTATTTCGATCAAATCTTTGGAGGCCCCATCACTTGGGGATTGACCAGCCTCGCCCCCACCTCCATATTTGGAGAACTTGGATTGCGCGAAGCAGCGGCCCTCATAGCCCTTCCCGCCCCTACCCCGAAAGACACTGCAGCAATCATTGGCGCCATGCTGTCCCTGTGGGTGGCCAACCTTCTTCTTCCCGCATTGTATGGTTTGCACTTGCAAAGCCAATACCGGAATTCCCCCCGACACCCCTCCAAATTGCACAGGTGATTCCCGGGGCCCTTTTCCTTTTTTCTCCCCTCATCATCCACATCTTGCAAGTGGGCAAGTGGATGCGTGGAATCAAAGGGGCGATAAACCAGCCAGCTGGCACCAATAACGCCTGCCCTGTCCCCCCATTAGGGGTGGTCCTGCCGGTCAGAAACGAAGTTGAGACGCTGCCCAAATTACTGGACGATCTCGCAGCACAGACCCTCCTCCCAAGTGAAGTCCTCATCGTAGATGACGCATCGGACGACAGCACCTTATCCGTTGTCTCCGAAGGAGAACCATGGCCGTTTTCTGTGCGCTGTATGAACAACCCCTCACAGGGAAAGAAGGCTGGTTTGTCTGCCGGTATCGCAGCCTTGGATACCCCATGGGCAGTGGGTTTGGATGCGGACACCCGAGCAGGGAAATACGCCCTAGAGGCCATTGGCGAACACCTCGCCCAGCATGGCAACAAGGTGGACATGGCCCTGCTTCCTCTGCGAATTGCCAATGCATCCTCAGGAAACCCCACTCCGCTATTGGCTTGCTTGCAAGCACTCGACTTCGCTGCAATGCAAGGGTGGGCAATTTCGGCTGTGCGCCATGGCCGGCCGGCCATGGCCAGCGGTGGCGGCTGGGTATGGCGCTGCAATGCCTTTCCCCACAACCGCCTACGGCCCGAGATTCCAAGTGGAGACGACATCTTTTCTCTGGCTGCGTTGCTTGAAGATGGCAAAGCCAACCGCGTGGCTTGGATTGGCGACCCCCGTGCTATGGTCTCGGCAGCCGCTATGCCCAACCTTCGCAGCTTGCTGGATCAGCGCATCCGTTGGGGCGCCAAAACCACCCAATACCCCAAGGTGCTGAGGGAAGCGCGCAAGGTGGCTTGGACCATATCGCTCGTACACCTTGCAGGCGCGCTGCTCCTGATTTTCGATCCATGGCTGAGCTTGCTCTTCTGGGCAGCAAAAAGCACCGCGGAAATGGCCTACACCCATCGGGCGGGCAGAGCGTTTGGCTTACTACCAAACTCACCTTTCAAAGCAAGCGGCACCCTGCTGATTCTCGCCCTTGTCCACCCGTTGTTCATTGCCACCACCCTTCTTTTGATGCCGTTCCGAAATGTGAGGTGGAAGGGCCGATCCGCCAACTAATTTGCGCCCGTGCGCACTGCACTGATCTTTTTCCAACGCGAGCCCACAGCACTGCTGGGTGCACTTTGCATTTTCGCATGGGCCATTGTGGCCACCACAAGCGCAGCTTGGCGGCCCGACCCCAGTCCCAACGCCAACGCCCAAAACCTCGAATGGTCCATGTTACCCCCGGGCAGCTCCGTCATAACCACTGCCGAGGGCCCTGGCCTCAACAACACACGATACTTCCCGCTTGGAACAGACCGGTTTGGAAGAGACTTCCTGTCGCGGGTGGTGGCCGGTTCTGGGTTGTCTCTCGCCGTTGGACTCGTGGCTGTGCTCCTGTCTTTGCTCATCGGTGTGCCACTGGGCGCCTTTGCTGGATACCTTGGCGGCTGGTTTGATGCCGCCGTGAGCTGGCTTCTCCAGGTGATATGGAGCATCCCGACACTGCTTCTTGTACTGGCCATCACCCTGGCCTTCGGCAAGGGCTTCGAACAGGTCTTTCTCGCCATCGGGTTGAGCATGTGGGTGGAGGTGGCCAGGGTCGTTCGGGGACAAACCTTGGCCCTGCGTCACATCGAATGGGTCGAGGCCGGTCGCGTACTCGGGTTGTCTACCCAGCGCATTGTGCTCGGTCACATTCTCCCCAACCTCGTTGGTCCAATTGCCGTGCTCGCATCGGCCAACTTCGCTGCCGCCATTTTGATCGAAGCCGGTCTCAGCTTCATGGGGGTGGGCGCACAAATCCCCATGCCCAGCTGGGGCAACCTCATCCGCGACCACTACAGTGCCATTTTGACCGGCCACGCCCACCTTGCCCTCATCCCCGGGGCATGCATCGTCTCCCTCGTGCTGTCTTTTAATGCATTGTCCAACGCACTCGCTCGACAAGCTTCTCGACCCCCAGCATCGTAAATTGCGAGCGCCATGAATGCACAGTCCAGAATCTATGTCGCCGGCCACCGCGGAATGGTCGGAAAGGCCATCTGTCATGCCATCAAAGCCCAAGGCCTCCCCGACCCCATCACCTTTACGAGCGCAGAACTGGACCTCCGCAACCAAGCCGCCGTGAACAACATGATGGCGCAGGAAAAACCCACGCACATGTTCGTTGCCGCGGCCAAAGTGGGCGGCATCCACGCCAATAGTGTTTACCGAGCAGATTTCCTTTACGACAACCTCATGATTGAGGCCAACCTCATCCACGCCGCGCACCAAACAAAAGTGAGGAAGCTGCTGTTCTTGGGGTCCAGTTGCGTCTACCCCAAAATGGCGTCGCAACCGCTCGCAGAGGCCGCCATCCTTACAGGGGCGCTGGAGCCCACCAACGAGCCATACGCCATCGCCAAAATCGCCGGCATTAAGCTGTGCGAAGCGTACCGAGACCAGCACGGGGACAACTTCATTTCTGCCATGCCCACCAACCTCTACGGTCCTGGCGACAATTATGACCTGCAGAACAGCCACGTGATTCCCGCTTTAATGAGAAAGTTCCACGAAGCAAAGGCCCAAGGCGCAACCACCGTGACATGCTGGGGCTCTGGCTCCCCACGCAGGGAATTCCTCCATGTCGAAGACCTGGCCGACGCCTGCCTTTTTCTGATGCAGGAATACAATGACAAGCCTCTCGTCAACGTGGGAACCGGTGAAGACCTGCCCATCAAAGCATTGGCAGAAACCATCCAAACCATCGTGGGGTTTGAGGGGGACATCATCTGGGACACCACCAAACCAGATGGTACACCGCGAAAACTCATGAATTGCGAGCGCATCCACGCCCTTGGCTGGACTCACCGAATCGGACTTCAGGAAGGTCTACGCAAAGTCTACGAGGAATACAAGGCCAACCCCAAAGCGGTGCGCGCAAAATGAAAAGGCGCTGCCGCCCGCTGCGCAACCTCTCCATCATTGGAGCGATTATCTGGAACACAGGAACTACAACCGGACAGATCATCGTTCCGGACCGCCTTCCCGACGGACGGCGCATGCAGGTCCTGACCACCATGGCCGAGTCGGGGGTCCTAACACACGACTCGCTCAGAACCCTTCCAGTCAATGAGGGTGGTCGCGACACCTGGTGGCACCGGCATGCACTGTTCGCAGAAAGTCCAGTGCAGGTGGCCATAGACCCTTTGGTCGACTACGCGCGGCAGTGGCGCAAGAACAGAGGCCCCGGTGCAAGCACCACAGCAACATCTGGATTTCAAAACATCCGCGGCGTCCGCTATTCAGGCATTATCGACAGCACCATCACATTTGGTGGGAAGGTGCTTGAAATACAACGCGTCCTTGTGGGACCAGAAACTGAATACGTTCTGGCCGCTCAAGGATACCCCGGCATGGGCCCGGGCAAGCTGAGGCCAGCCGAAAATGACCTTTTTGGCATAGACCACAGCCTAGCAGAGGTCTGGTTCAATGCCCACGCCTCTCCTCGCATTCGCCTTCAATGCGGACTGGGCGCAGTCGGCATGGGCCCGGGCACACGCAACCTCTTGTGGAATGCTGACATGGCCCCCGCCCCCTACTTGCTTGTGGACATCGATCTCGGACGGGGATGGCATTACAGGTGGCACCAAAGCAGACAGCGGTCCACTGAACGGTTACCAGCCGATGGAACTCGAGAAGGCCGATACGCTCCGCTGGGCATGGCCGTGCGCAGCATCGGCAAGTCGATCGAAATCGGAAAGACCCTATGGGATGTGAATTGGATCGTCACCCGTTGGACAGACGTCACAGAGCGGGGACAACATCAGTCAGGGGTCGCCGACTGGGCGCTTGCATTGGCGCCATGGAGCCCTATCATTCCCGGGGACACAGCTCAGCCGCTCTTTCTCGCCGGTCACCATGGAATCGATATGCAGTGGAGAAGGCCGAAGTCTACATGGTATGGTCAAGCGCGCTTTACCCCTTGGTTCGATGCCCGGTATGCTGATTTGATTCAAAGCAGCAAACTAAATCGGGTGCAGTGTCTATTTGGTCACGTTCGACATGGTGCGCAGTGGACCGTGTGGACAGAGTTTGCCCCAGCTCAAAACGAAACCCCTTCAGCACTCGACCCTGCTTCTAGTGGTGGTAACCTCGGACTGCGATCACTGTCCTCTCTTCAACCCGATTGGGTGCAGGGCATTGAATGGAGACCCGCCGGCGCCACCCTATCGATGGAAGTGGGTCGCCTCCAGGAAGACTGGAGTTGGAAAGCAACCTTCTCCATCCCATCGGTTACTGCCGACGCAGGAGCCAAAACGCGACGACTTCGACGAAGGTCGATGTGGCCAAATCGGGTTTTGCCCCCATTAATTCCTGTCTCCCCCTTCATTTCTGCTTGTCGGTTGATGGTCCAAGGAAACCTGTGGTGGAGCGTTGGAGTATCGAGCCAAGTAATAAATTCCCGCAAGACTTTTTGACAAACTCGTGTACGAATTTTCTCACCCACAAATTATGCGCAACCGCAACGGTCGGGGATGAGTAGACTAGAATCATGGAGATCACATTCACGCTCACCAAAGTCATGTTAGCCTTCTTCGCCTCACTTGCGATTGTGATGCTGGGAATGCCTTCTCTGATTCGTCTGGCAGTGCAAAAAAATCTGTTGGATGAACCCCTTGAAGACCGCAAAGTCCATACGCGAAGTGTTCCCAGGCTCGGTGGCGTATTGGTCTTCATCGGAACACTGGTCACCACCACCATGCTGGTCAGCCCCGAGGGCGATACGTCCATTGCCTTTCTTCGCTTGGCCGCAGCCTCCACAATCTTGTTCTTCCTCGGGTTAAAGGACGACCTATCCCGCTTAGACCCCATCAAAAAACTGGTCGCACAACTGGCCGTTGGCGCCATCTTGATTTTCGGTGGTGGTTTCATGATTTCGGACTTTGAAGGGCTCTTTGGCTTTTATGCCATCAACACTTGGATTGCAATCCCCTTCTCCCTTTTCGTCTACATTGTGGTGGTCAACTCAGTCAACCTCATCGATGGCGTAGACACACTGGCTGGTGGATATGGATTCCTTGTGGCCATCTCCTGTGCCCTCTGGTTCCAACTGACAGGCCAGCCCGATTTTGCCATCCTTTGTTTGGCGCTCGCGGGTTCGCTTGCAGGGTTCATCCTGTTCAACATCTCGCCCGCACGGATCTTCCTCGGCGACAGCGGATCGCTGCTCCTCGGGATGTTCATTTATGTCATGGCCACGAGTATCATGACCACCCCAGCCGAGCAGGTGCCCACCATGTGGTCACACCGGTCTTTGCCCGTGCTGGCCATGACCATCCTGAGCTATCCCCTTGTGGACACCCTGCGCATCTTCACGCTCCGCGTTCTCGAGGGACGCTCGCCCTTCTCTGCCGACAGAAATCACCTGCACCACAGACTCTTGCGCTTGGGCCTGACGCACCTGCAAACCGCCTTGGTCATTCACGCCTACACAGCCTTTATGGTGTCCCTCGGATTTATATTGCCTGAAATGGTCCCCACAGCAGCTTTCCTCATTCTTCTGGGGACGGCTTTCATGTTTCCTGTCGTGATTTTACTCACCGAGCGCATCGCTGTTTATCAGCGCGCCGTGCGCAGAAAGCGCATGCGCAGCTTCTGAGCCTTTTCTCTCGCCTTAGGTTTGCGACCCATGGGCAAACCGCTCTGCTTTCTCCTCATCCTCCTCTCCGTAGCCCAAGCCAACGCACAAGAGGAGTTGTCCCTGACCATCACGGGCTTCAGGGGTGCGGAAGATTCAACGGCACAACCGCTAATGCTGAGCGCCATTCCCCAAAATGTGGGAACGGCCTTCACCACGGAAAAGCGCAGCCCCTTTATTACTGGGTTTCTGGGAACAACCGCCCGAATCAAACACAACCGCTGGAAATGTGACATTCAATGGGAGGCACTTTCCGACGGGAGCACCTTTGTCCAGCGCGCGATGGAAGCGAGCTGGGACCGGCGCGCTCCATCCGGAATGTTGGCGACGCGATGGCGCGGCCGTTGGCAATGGACGCCCACAAAATCAATAAAAATCACAGTCGGAAGGGACACATTGAGCGAAGGATGGGGCATCCGGTCTCTGTTTCGCGGTCGACATGTTGCCCCAGCTCCATTTGCCCAAATCAACGTGGACGGGGGCAGTCGATTGCGCTACCACCACCGCGTGGAATTCCTGCAAAACAGCCGATATATGGACTGCTGGTCAGGCGCAACCGGTGACCCCCGCACATGGATTCCCCCTTATGGTAGACTGCGGTCAGATATCAAACGAATGGTGGCGTCCCACCGCGTGGAGGTTGATTTAGGAAAACGGTTGACGGGTGCGCTCTGGGGGGCTGTAGTCTGGAGTGCCGAGGATGGACAACGTGCATTCGAACCGCACTACCTGGTGCCGCTCACCAGCCTGCGCCCAACAGAGTACGCACAAGGTAGCTCAGACAATGCCTTGGTCGGTCTCGAAGGGAGAATCAAACTCGGCCAGAATTGGGATAAGCGTCCCAGAACACTTTATGGGCAATTCCTTCTGGACGAGCTCATCGTAAACGAGTTACTCGGTGCAACGGAATGGTGGGGAAACAAATTTGCCGTGCTCGGTGGCGTCCATTGGAACACGCGATGGGGAAGCTGGCAATGGGAAATCTCAGCCGCACGCCCTTGGACCTACAGCCACTACACCAGCGCCGCAGCATACCTGCATGGGAAAACCGCCTTGGCCCACCCCCTCGGCGCCAACTTCGTCGAAACGGCTTGGAATGGCCGCTGGCAAAAAACAACATGGACAGTGCACGCCCGCTTCACCGCTTCAGTTCGGGGCGATGACCCCATTGGTGACGCCCCCACCGGGTCAATGCCTCAAGTTGGCGACATCCAGAGAACACAGGAACAGTATGCCTGGCTAAATGGGACACTGCGAAAGCGAACTGTTGCCTGTTTGGATGTAGCCAAGGAAATCCGCTTTGCAAGCGACATCACAGCCCAGGCTTTCCTCCAAGCCTTATGGGGAAAGGAATCTGGTATTGATAACAACCTGTCTCCAGAAAATGAATTGCGCATTGGATTCGGTCTCCGGAGTTCAGGTCCCTTCTTCGGTGCAGATTGGTAGGGGCAACCTAATTTCACCACCTGCCATGTCGGCCGCCTCCACCCCCACCCTTTTCAAGGACCTCGCAGTTCTGTTCAAATTGCGCCTTGGAACCTTTGTGGTCCTCAGCGCCGTTCTTGGCTGGTTTATGGGCAAAGAAAGCATAGGTTTAATTCCCTTTCTGGAACTTACCGTAGGCGGGTATCTCCTGACTGGAGCCTCAAACGGGTTCAATCAAATTCTGGAAAAGGACGCAGATTCCAAAATGGAACGAACCGCAGGACGCCCCCTCCCCACAGGCAGAATGAGCGTGCGAAACGCCATACTTTGGTCTACATCGGCAGGCATTCTTGGATTGGCCGCTTTGTTTAACCTCGGAACGCGAGCGGGCTTGCTGGGACTTGTGGCCATCGGCAGCTATGTCTTGGCCTATACCCCACTGAAGTCCCGGTCGGGATTCAGCGTCCTTGTGGGCGCCATTCCAGGTGCCATCCCGCCGATGCTTGGATATGTAGCGGCCACCGGTCAATTCGGCATCGAACCGGGAACACTTTTTGCGGTGCAATTCATGTGGCAGTTCCCCCACTTTTGGGCCATCGCCTGGGTCTTACATGACGACTACCTCAAGGCAGGCTATCGCCTGCTCCCCTTCAAAGAGGGCCGAACTGCAGCAAGCGCCCGACAGATTTTGTTCTATACCATGCTCTGCATCCCCGCCAGCCTTTTGCCTTGGGCACTTCCTGGAGAAGCCCCAATGGTGGGGAACATCGCCTTCTTGGTCGCCATTTTCTCCGGCTTTGCCTTTCTCGTACCGGCCATTCGCCTTTGGCGGGGATTGGAGGTAAAAGATGCCCGTCAACTCATGTTCGCAAGCTTCCTGTACCTCCCAATTGTGCAGCTCACGTACGTCCTCGATAAAATCCCCTGAACCCTAAGTCCTTTCTCCGGTTCCTTTGCTTTCACATGAGCGCAACCAGTCCCATGAACTCTCCAGACACCGCCCAAGACATCCCGCAAGGCCGCGTGGATGTCTTCGAAGGCCTCGACCCTGCCGTGCGCGAGCGTACGAAAAAGATGTTGATGTATTTCATCCTCTTCGCTGTGGTCATGCTTTTCGCTGGCTTCACTTCAGCTTACATCGTTTCCAATGTGGGCCAATATTGGGTCCACATTGAGGCACCAACGGCTTTGTGGATCAGCAACGCCCTCATTTTGACCAGTTCCCTTCCCATGTGGTTGAGTTTGCGTGCCATGAAAGCGGGAAAAAACATGACCAGTTTCATCCATCTCGCCTTGACGTTTGCCCTCGGTATTGGCTTTACAGTCATGCAATTGAATGGATGGGAAACATTGCAGAATAAGGGAATGGGCTGGACTGTCGACGAAACAGCGAGTGGGGCCAAGGCATACCGATGGAACAGCATTCAAAACCTCATGGAAGGCAGTGCACAATGGGGCGCGGACTACACAGTAACACAAGACGGTGTCCCCCTGAACTATCGGCAGGAGACAAACCAACTTTTTGCCTCAGATGATGTGCTGATGGCAAAGGACATCACCCTAGATGTGGAGCGTGTTTCAAATGCCTCAGCGGGTTATCTGTTCATCCTCATCGGGATTCACCTTTTTCACCTCGCCTTGGGTTTGGCCTATGTCGTGGTCAATGGGATTCGCATCTTGACAGGCCGAATTCACCCCGGGGACACCGTGCGTTTGCAAACTGGTGGCGTGTATTGGCACTTTCTGGGCCTGTTATGGGCATACCTGTTCGCCTTCTTGTTCATCGTCCACTAAGGATAGCGTAACTTTGCGACGCAAATCAGCGTCATGTCCGGAGAGGCGAGCAAAGCAATTTCTAAAGATATCCTATGGGGAGGAGGGCGTTCGCCGTTTAGCGTGAGCTACGGCAAAATGATGATGTGGTACTTCTTGGTTTCCGACGCCCTGACATTCTCCGGGCTTCTGGTCGCTTATGGATTCAGCAGAGCGAGTTCCACCGCAGACTGGCCCATTGGAGAGCAAGTGTTCCGGTCCCTGCCTGGTTTGGAGGGGCAATATCCTCTGGCCTACGTTGCTCTNATGACNTTCATCCTCATCGTGAGTTCAGTCACGATGGTCCTNGCTGTTGAAGCCGGNCATCGNAATGACCGTTCAGAAGTCATNAAATGGATGGGCCTTACCATCATCGGTGGTTTNTTCTTTCTGGGNAGCCAAGCCTGGGAGTGGAGTCACTTCATCCATGGNAGCGGCGGCAACTTCCTNCTNGCTGAGGACGTNACGGTGACCGGACCAGATGGCGAATTGCTCGAGATGAATGCAGGAGANGCTGTATTCATGGACCATCACTTCGGTCATCTGATGGAGATGTACCTCGAAGGAAATACCGCAGTGACTCTCACTGAAGACGGAGGTCACGTGGTTCTGACTGAATTGGGTGACCATCCTCACGACGCTCACCTACACGGACTTACACTCAACAAGTTTGTAGAGGGAGAAACCATNATAGAAGGTGACGACATGATGGCCCTTTGGAATGCTCGATCCAATGACTTCGCATTTGGTGCCAACCTGCACGACAGTGAATACGCGGTGCAACAGAGCTACAGTGACTTTTTCTTCTTCATCACCGGTTTCCANGGCTTCCACGTTTTCTCCGGTGTGATCATCAACATCGTGGTGTTCTTCATGGTGGTGAACCGGGTGATGGAGCGCCGAAAGCACTACGAGATGGTTGAAAAAGTGGGCCTGTATTGGCACTTTGTCGACCTCGTGTGGGTGTTCGTTTTTACCTTCTTCTACCTGATTTGACATGGAGCGCGACGACCTCATCGTAAATGACAGCTATGCCTTGAACGCCCACCACAGCGAAGAGGAAGGTGTGGCCATTCGCAAAAAAATCTACACGGTCACGGCCATTCTCTCGGCCATCACTGCAGTCGAAGTCGGCATGGGAGTGATNTTCAAGAGAAGCGAAACCTTCACTTGGACTGCCATCAAGTGGACCTTCATCATCCTTACCCTTTTTAAAGCTGGTTACATCGTNATGACCTTCATGCACCTTGGAGATGAGCGAAAGAANCTCAGAAATGTGGTGATATTCCCCTACTTCATGTTCATCGGATACCTGATTTTCATTGCCCTNACAGAGGGTGCTGCTCATTTCGGGTTGGACTTGAAGTTTCACTAATTGCCAATGAGTGGACCGACACCGGGTCGCCGNCGCGGCTGGAAACGGTTCCTTCTCGTGGCCGCCCTNCCCGGCCTCCCCTTGCTGCTGCTCCTTGCCCTCGGAAAGGGCATGCGGCACGAATTCGGAAACCTGGAATACTTCTCTCGGGCTGGGGANAGAATCACAACACCGTTTGACGCCCGTCGTCTTCCAGAATTCAACCTGACCGATCAACACGGAAAAGACGTCACACGCGACGATCTCTCTGGAACCTTCTGGCTCGTGGCCTTTATGACCACGGACACCATTACCACGCCACATTTGGCCACGATGACCCGTCAACTCCTTTGGGCCAACTGGCGCTACCGCGATGAACCCGACGTGGGTCTGCTTTGCCTCACACTGGATGCCGAACACGACACCCCCAATCGGCTCCAGAATTATGTAACCCGCAACGAACGTTATAATCGGTTTCCGAACAAGTGGCGATTTCTAACCGGTGAGCAAAGCACCATAGACAAAATAATTGCCGAGGACTTGGGCGTCCCCCGAGACTCAGCAGACAGATTCAACATGGCCACNCTTCTATTGNTAGATGACCGCGGCTTTGTGAGACAGAAGTACCTCGCTTCCAGCGAATACGAAATTGGCGATGCCGTCGAAGACATTGCCCTGCTGAAAAAAAGAAAGCTGGAAGCGCAAAAAGCCAATGCTGCCAGGCTTGAAATGCCGGCCTTNCCCTACTTGGGACCTCGCGATGTGCTCCGCTCTNTGACTGGCCGGTCAGACACCTTGTACCACAAGACACCAAAATTTGCCCTGACCGATCAAAACAACGAGGAATTCAGCCACCGAAACATCAAAAACAAAGTGCTTTTGGTGGATGCCTTCTTCACAACCTGTCCCACCATATGTCCGGTCATCAGCTCACAATTAGCCAGGGTTCACGACCGAATTGCCATCGATGGCCTTGGGGACCGGATCACCATTTTAAGTCACACGGTGGACCCACTCAAAGACACCCCCGAACGGTTGCGAGAGTATGCAGACCGAATTGGAGCAGATCCTGATTTATGGCGGTTCCTTACAGGACCTAAGGAAGAACTCTACCCATTGCTTCAAGAGGGCTACCTGCTTACAGCACTAGAGAGCGATACAGCAGCAGGGGGCTTTTTCCATTCGGACCAAGTGCTTATCGTCGACCAAGAAGGTCACATCCGAGGCACCTATGATGGAACCAAAACCTCTGAGGTCGATCAAATGTTAGAAGACGTGTANAGGCTTATCGCCCAAACAGACGCTTCAAACACATCAACCCAATGAGCGCGCCTGCCGCAAATCAAAAAGCCGTNAAGCGATTCGTCTGGACGGTCAGCATCGCCATCCCATTNGTCGTGCTGGCTTTGTTCTTGATTCCACCCGCAGAGGGGCTTTCGGACGGGACGTTACAGAAGGTCTATTGGCTGCCTCGGCTCAACGCCGCGCTCAACGCATCGGCATTTTCCTGCCTGCTCTACTCCTTGATTTCGATTCGAAAAGGCAAAGTGGCACTCCACCGGACACTCAATACTGCAGCGCTTTCGCTGTCGGCCCTTTTCCTTTTGAGCTACGTCATCTTTCACCTGTTGACCCAATCCACAAAGTTTGGAGGGGAGGGCCCCATCCGAATCTTGTATTTCAGTGTACTGGTCACCCATATCTTGCTCTCCGTGGCCATCGTTCCCCTCGCCCTGTTNAGCTATGTAAGAGGACNTATAGGCGACGTTGCCCGGCACCGCCGAATTGCACGGGTCACCATGCCCATCTGGCTCTATGTCACAGCAAGCGGCGTGATTGTATACCTNATGATCGCCCCCTACTACCCGCATTGATGCGCCGTTACCCCATCCTACAAGTGCTCATTGCATGGAGTCTNTTAATCGGCTTCTCAGGGGAAATCGANGCACAATGTGTCATGTGCAAAGCGGTCGCCGAAGATAGCGCAGCTGAGGGNGCTGTTGGTCGGGGCATCAACCAAGGAATTCTGTACATCATGGCGNTTCCGTACCTTTTNCTCGGNATTTTNGGATATTTAATCTTCAAAAAATGGAATTTNGTCGAATAATGTGTAAATTATACACATGCTCGACCAGCTCATCGCACGCCAACGTTGGCAGAACATCTGCCTCACCCTCCTGACACTTTCCATTTTCCTTTTACTGTCCCTTCCGTCGGACGCTCAGTTCCAAGCCGAACGGGCAATCAATCCCAACGAACCCCTTCTCAAGACAGACCAATTCACATTGCATGTCGAGCATGACGGGCAACCCTCCACATGCGACGTGGTCCTCTTCGGTTACCAAAACCGAAGGCCTNGACGATGGAGCTCAGTCTCAGACACCCTACTNCAAATTTCACCCCACAGAAGGCACACCCTTATTGGACACAAGCCAAGTCACATGTTTCACGCTGAGTCCTTTTGGCCAGACCTCATCCAAGAAAAGGAAATCAGAATTGCACTTAGGCCCCTGTCACCNGGTCTCCGAACAGACATCCTCGGCATTCACTTCCAAGGCAATGGAGAACACCTCCACCCAAAAAGCTTCGATGTCGCCAAGGAGCTGTTGGCTTGGCTCAACGCCAACCCCACCGTCCACCTGCGCATCATTGGCCACGCAAACGGCGCCGATNAAAGCCACAGCCGAAGCTTTTACAAGAAAATCAGTGAACGCAGGGCTGAGTCCCTCATCAATTGGCTCGTCAACCACGGCCTGAACGAAAATCGATTTAAGGCGGATGGCCAAGGAGCGGACGCACTGCTCTTTCCAGACCCTGTCTACGCATGGCAACACGAAGCCAATCGCAGAGTCGAAATTGAAATTCTATCCCACTGANGACCACATTGGTTCCCGCATACATGGACGCCGTACTTTAGCAGGGTAATCGCAGACTTCTGCCCCCTGCCATGCTGTCGAGGACTCCCCTTCGTTTCACCCAACCACTTTTCTTTCTTCTCCTCTGCTGTAGTGGATCCCTTTTTGGCCAGANCAACTCCTGGTCTTTGGACAGGGCCATTGCGCACGCTCAGGACAACAACCTCCAAGTCCGACAAGGCAAGCTCGNACTGGCCGGCAATGACATTGACGTAGATGAAGCCCGCTCAGCCTTTCTGCCCAACCTTAACGGAAACGCTGCTCACGGCTACAATTGGGGACAGACCATTGACCCATTCACGAACCAATTCNCCACCTCTCGTATCCGCTCTAACTCAATGGGAATTGGATCCGGCATTACCCTCTACGGCGGTATGGCCAACCACCTTCGATTGGACCAAGCCGAGGAGCGCCGCATCTCCGCAGAATACGACTTGGAAAGCACCCGAAATGACGTNGCACTCCAAGTCGCCAGTGCATTCCTGAACCTCATGTTTGCTGAAGATGCACTCGAAATTGCGTCCCTCAATGTGCAAAGCACGGAGACCCAGGTCATGCGCATCCGTGCCTTCGTCGAAGCCGGCGCTTCACCCGAGGCAGATCTGCTCGACCTTCAAGCCCAACTTGCGGCAGACCAATCGACTGAAGTCTCCGCTGGAGGTGATGTCGCCTTGGCGCGACTTCAATTGGCACAGGCGATGCAACTCAGCCCAGAGGATACCGACACGTTTGAGATTGAGCGGCCCGACATCAGCGGCACCAATAACTTCCCCGTCCTGCCCGCCTTGAATCGCATCCTCGAAACGGCACTGACTTCCTTTCCAGAAATCAGGGCCGGTGAATCTCGGATCCGGCAACAGCAAATCGGTCTTGGCTTGGCCAAGACCGTTGGGCTTCCCCGACTTTCAGCCAGTTGGAGCTATGGCTCCGGTTTTTCCGGTGCCGCGCAAGAACCCATCGGCGACCCCACACTCGAAGTCTTCACCATCGGCATCACAGAAACCACTTTGGAGCCCGTCTTGTCCAGCGCATTGGCCTACAATGAATACCGAACAAGGCCATTCAGTGACCAAATTTCCTCTAACGTCAACCAGAGTCTCTTCTTCAGTCTTTCCGTTCCCATCTTCAATGCTTGGTCGGTACGCAATGGCGTTCGCAGAAGTCAAATCGGCATCGAACAAACCGAATTGGCACTAGATCAAACCCGGCAAACCCTGCAGCAGTCTGTGGAGCGCGCCCATCGCGATGCACAGAATGCAATCCAAACTCTGGCCGCATCCGAGCGCGCTGAATCGTCTGCCAAGCTGGCCTTTGACAACGCCAAACTTCGATTTGAACAGGGCGCCTCCACCCAAGTGGACTACACACAAGCCAGAAACCGATTTGACTCAGCGCGGTTGCAATCCTTGCGATCGCGATATGACCTCGTCTTCAGGATCTCCATTCTCGACTTCTATTCGGGACGGGGCCTTCGCTTTTCGCTATGAACATGAGCTCGAGCAAACGCACGCTGCTGATTCTCGTGGGCGTCGTCGTCCTCCTCACCGGCATCTCAGCCTTAATCGGAAGCGGACAAGACACCGCAATGGTCGCCACCGACAAGGTCAAACGGAACCGCTTGGTGGAAACGGTTATCGCTTCGGGCCGGATTCAACCCGAAGTCGAAGTCAAAATCAGCGCAGAAGTCAGTGGTCAACTTATTGAACTGCCAGTCAAAGAGGGCGATCGCGTGGAAGTCGGCCAATTGCTCGCCCGTATCAACCCAGACATCTATGAAAGCCGACTGAGCCAGACCAAGGCAGCATTGGACAATGCGAAGTCAAGTCGCGCAACAGCAAAGGCAAGACTCGCTCAGTCAAAGGCAGCCTTCTCCGCAGCTGAATTGGCCTTTAGACGAAATCAAGGTTTGCACGAGAATGGGGTCATGAGCGCTGCCGACTTCGAACAGGCCCAAGTTGCCTTTCAAGGTGCAGAAGCCGACCTTGAAGCCGCCAAGCAAGGCGTTGAATCCGCAGGCTTCAATATTCTCAGTGCTGAAGCTGCGGTCAAGGAGTCTGAAGACAACCTCCGCCGCACAGTACTCCTGTCTCCCCAATCCGGCACCGTCACAGCGCTGGTCAAAGAAGAAGGGGAAGGCGTACAGGGCATCGGCTCCTTCCAAGGTGAAGTCATCATGAATGTGTCTGAACTCGAGGCCATGGAGGTCGATGTCGAGGTCAACGAGTCCGACATTGTCAAGGTCGAACTCGGAGATACAGCCCGCATCGAAATTGACGCATACACCGACCGAGACTTCATTGGGTTGGTCACGGAAATAGGCAACACAGCACTGAATGCCAGTGGAGCAGCGAGACTCAGCTTGGAAAGCGTAACCAATTTCAGCGTGAAGGTTCGAATCCTACCCCAAGGCCATCGCGACCTCCTCGCAGACAGGGACAGCAGCTGGACGCCCTTTCGACCGGGGATGTCAGCAACGGTTGAAATAGAAACCGAGGTAAAAAACCAAGTGCTGAGCGTCCCGATCAAGGCGGTCACCACCCGACCAGACACCGCCAATGCCAAAGCACCCACCCAACTCTGTGTATTCCTTATCGAAAACGGCAAAGCACTCCGACACAACATCGAAACTGGAATTCAGGACGACGCCAACATCGAACTCCTGACGCCACTTCCCGAAGGTGCTGACATCATCACGGGCCCCTACGACTTGCTCAGCAGGAAGCTGAACGATGGAGATGCTGTTTCGATAGCGAACAAAAGGCCCGACGGACAACCGGACAGGAGATTTTCTGTCACCATTTCCAATAATTGATTGTATGATCCTCCTGCTGGAGACTGCCACGCTGAATTGCTCTGTTGCATTGGCCACAGAAGATGGTCTTTGCATCGCCCACCGCGATGAAGCCGGGCAAAGTCACCGGCATGCCGAGCGGCTGCACATGCTCATCGACGAGGTCCTACAAACCGCCGGAGCGAGCCGGAGTGATCTGACTGCAGTGGCTATTGGAAAAGGGCCTGGCTCCTTCACGGGCCTGCGCATCGGCACCTCGGCCGCGAAAGGCATTTGCACAGGGCTGGGTATTCCACTCGTCGCTCCGTCACCACTCTCGGCATTGAGACACCGCGGAGCACTCCTCCGTCCCGAATTGGTCAGCACCCCCAACCGCATTTTCCCAGCCATCGATGCCCGAAGAATGGAAATCTTCACCCTCGACAAACAAGGCCAACCAACGGCGGCGATCGTCGATGCAGGATTCATGAATGACCTAGGCACCGGTCCAGCACTTCTCATCGGCGATGGCGCAGAGAAGTGCGGCGATGTCCTCAAACCGAGCACCACCAATTGGGAGGTCTTGGCCGCATACCCTTCAGCACAAGACATGGTTCCCGAAACCCTGCAACTGCTAATGCAAAGTCGCACCGAGGATGTTGCCGAATTCGAACCCTTCTACTTGAAGGACTTCATTCCGGGAAAACCCAAGGACCCCCTTGGTCTTCACAATCCCACCCCATGAAGCGTTCAATCCTACACCGCTTTCTCGGCTTCACCACATTCGCATTCCTGCCCCTATCAGGATGCCAAGAAACGCCCGGCGTCATACCATATATAGACGTACAAGTGGATATCAATCTGGGCCTTCCCGCATACAACATCCTCAATTTCCCTGGAAACTGGCTCTACATCTCTGGCGGAAGCCGAGGCCTCATCGTGTACCGCTATACCCTCGACGAATTCGTCGTGCTCGACCGTCACGCCACGTGGGACGTGGGGGCAGGTTGCCAATGCACCGTATCACAAGATGGCTATACCATACAAGACCCCTGCAGCGGATCACAGTGGTACATCTTTGATGGCTCCATCATCCAAGGCCCCACCACAGCGCCACTAGAACGGTACAACACAACATGGATTCCTCCTGTGTTGTCAATTCGAAACTGAACCGAAAAAACTTACACCAACGAAAAAGCCCCGGCATTGGCCGGGGCTTTTCGATGATGGAATGTTCCAATCAATAACGATAAGCATCGCCCTTGTACGGGCCGTTCACAGGCACACCAATGTAATCGGCCTGCTCTTGGCTGAGCACCTCCAAATCCACGCCAATCTTCTCGAGATGCAACCGCGCCACCTCCTCGTCGAGGTGCTTTGGCAGCGTGTACACCTTGTTCTCGTAATTGTCGCTGTTTTTCCAGAGCTCAATTTGCGCAATAGTTTGATTGGTAAAACTGGCACTCATCACAAACGATGGGTGCCCCGTTGCGCAGCCGAGATTCACGAGTCTGCCCTCAGCGAGCAAAATGATGTCCTTTCCATCGACAGTATACTTGTCTACTTGAGGCTTAATGTTGTCGTGACTTGAGCCATAATTGGCCTTGAGCCATGCCACATCAATCTCATTGTCAAAGTGACCGATGTTGCACACAATGGCCTTGTCCTTCATGGCGCGGAAGTGGGACTCTGAAACGATATCCTTGTTGCCAGTGGCCGTGACCACGATGTCCGATTCGGCACACGCGTCAACGAACTTCTTGACTTCGTAGCCCTCCATGGCGGCCTGCAAAGCACAAATTGGATCGATTTCACTGACTATAACCCGGCACCCTGCATTGCGCAAGCTGTCTGCAGAACCCTTTCCCACGTCACCAAATCCAGCAACACACGCCACTTTACCCGCCATCATGATATCGGTTGCACGACGAATGGCATCCACACAAGACTCGCGACAACCGTACTTGTTGTCAAACTTGCTTTTGGTGACGCTGTCGTTGACGTTGATCGCTGGCATCGGAAGCGTGCCATTCTTTTCACGCTCATAAAGGCGTAGCACACCCGTTGTGGTTTCCTCAGAAATGCCCTTGATTCCGCCAGCAAGCTCTGGGTGCTTGTCGAGAATCACGTTGGTGAGGTCACCCCCATCGTCAAGGATCATGTTGAGGGGCTTCCGGTCATCTCCAAAGAAGAGAGTCTGCTCGATGCACCATTCGTACTCCTCCTCAGTCATGCCCTTCCAAGCGTAAACCGGAATTCCCGCAGCAGCGATGGCGGCAGCGGCATGGTCTTGGGTTGAGAAGATGTTACAACTGGACCATGTGACGTCAGCACCAAGTTCCACAAGGGTCTCGATGAGCACCGCCGTCTGGATGGTCATGTGCAGACACCCGGCGACGCGGGCACCTGCCAGAGGCTTTTCATCGCGATAGCGGTCACGAAGGGCCATGAGGCCCGGCATTTCCGCCTCTGCGAGTTGAATCTCTTTCCTTCCCCATTCGGAGAGGTTGATGTCCTTGACCTTGTAAGGCAACTGGGTTGTGGTATTGGTGACACTCATACGGACGATGAATTTTGCGGCAAAGATAGCCGTGGCTTTTTGGCTGAAAAACAAGGAAATCACAGGTTTGCAGACGTTTTGTTTCCTTGCACTTCCCATGCCCGATTTTCGCCCACTCATACCCGCCACATTCAACGGTTGCCCACTGCTCGCAAAACAGTGCACCGGAACACTGGCCCAACAACGCGCGGGCATGACCCAACTTCTGGCCGAAGCCGGTTGGCCTACTCCAACCAAAAAGGAGACTGGACAGCCACGCATGGGCAACCAGTTTTGTAGCCTTTCCCATGGTGGAGGCTGGGTGGCTGCAGTGCGTGGAGACCGCCCCGTCGGCATCGACGTGGAAGCCGCAACCGACCGATTAATCCGCACCCGAGGCAGGTTTGTTGGTTCCGCCGATCAACTGGTGCTCAATCGTTTCGAAGACAACATCGACACGCTTTGTCGCATCTGGACAGCCAAAGAAGCGGTATTCAAAGCGTTCGGCACTGGGGTAGATTTTCTAAGGGGAATTGAATGGACCGAGGTCTCAACAGATGGTGCCTGTGTTTTGGCCACAGCGCAAGACGTGTCTTTGGAATTGCGGTGGGTGCCCCTTTTTGGCGAAGCTGCAACCACATGGCTGGCCATCGCCGCCGAAATAACCGGATGACCCAAATAAAAAGGCGCCTCGAGGGACGCCTTACAATGCTTTGGTTTGAGTCAATGCTCAGCGCTCGATGCCTTTGTGGCGGCGCTCATCTGAAACAGACAACTTTTTGCGCCCCTTGCGACGGCGAGCAGCGAGAACGGCGCGGCCAGCGGCCGAAGACATACGCTCGCGAAATCCGTGCTTGTTGCGACGCTTGCGAACCGAGGGTTGAAAAGTCCGTTTCATGACAATGAATTACAAAATCGGGAGCGCAAAGATAGGCAACGACTCGGGAATTCCCGACCGAGCGGACACTTCACCTTCCGAGCCCCTCATTGACCACCACAAGGTGCCACATCATAGCTTTGACAACGCAACGGAAATCCCTCGATTTGGCCCGCAGCAACCGAACCCCAACCGACCCCAACGCCAATGCACCGGCAAAGGCAAAACTGAACCGCGATGGATTTAGGCAATTCAGCCGTATCGCGCCTTATCTCCGGCCGCACCGCCTCAAGTTTGCCATTGGTATCGCCCTGATCACCGTTTCGGGAATCCTCACTTTATTGGTTACCAGACTCTGGGGGCAACTGGGCGGTGTTGGAGTTGATGCCTCATCTGGACAAGGAGGGTTTGAATTGCCATTGCCAATCGATGCCGGAGATCTCAAACAAATCGGCATTGCCATTTTTATGGTCTTGGTGTTGCAAAGCGCACTGAGCTTTATCCGCATTTGGCTCTTCGGTGAAATCACGACACGCATGCTGAAAGCCCTGAGGGAAGATGCATTCGCCAGCATGATCACCCAACCGATGGCCTTCTTCGACAACCGTCGTGTGGGGGACCTCGGCAGCCGAATTGCCGCCGACATTGAAGCCATCCGTGACACCTTCACGGTCGTTCTTGCTGAACTCATCCGACAGACCATCATCATCGGAGGCGGACTGCTCGCCCTGATGACCTTCAGCTGGAAGCTAACACTCCTGATGCTCGGAACACTCCCAGTGGCCATGCTGGCCGCCATGGGCTTTGGGCGATTCATTCGAAAGCTCTCCAAAAAAACGCAAGATGCCATCGCTGGATCGAACACAATTGTGAGCGAAACCCTCACAGGTATCGTGAGTGTGAAAGCTTTTGCACGCGAAGCCTTTGAACTCAACCGCTACCGGCAACGCATCGAGGAAGTCCGGGGTATCGCCCTGAGAACCGCTCTGTGGCGCGGCGCTTTCGCTAGCTTCATTATTGTCATGATATTCGGCGCCATCACACTGGTGTTGTTTCAGGGAGCAACGATGCTCAAAAACGGGGAGCTCAGTTCTGAGCAATTCTTCAGCTTTCTCTTGATGACCGGCTTGGTGGCCGGCAGCATTGGCGGACTTGCCAACATTTTCGGAGACCTGCAACGCGGCTTCGGAGCCATCGAAGAGGTCATGGACCTTATTGTGAAGGAGCGAGAAGCCGTCGACTTGACCAGACTTGACACACCGCGCTCGACAGACTCACAAGGCCTCACCATCCGGTTCGACAACGTCAGTTTCCACTATCCCAATAGACCCGAAACCATGGTTCTAGATGGCATCAACCTCGAACTGACCGCGGGAGAAACATTGGCACTGGTTGGCGGATCTGGGGCGGGAAAATCAACCTTGGCCAGCCTCATCACCGCGTTTCGCGCACCCACCAACGGCTTGCTTGAAGTAGACGGGATGGCCGTGGCAAATCACGATTTGACTGCACTTCGCCGGCGCATGGCGCTAGTGCCCCAGGAAGTCATTCTGTTTGGTGGCACCATCGAAGAAAACATCCGCTATGGCAGGCCGGGAGCCAGCGAGGCCGACGTGCGCAAGGCGGCAGAAGACGCCCTGGCCCTGCCCTTCATAGACGGCTTCCCGGAAGGCTTCAGCACCTTGGTCGGAGAACGCGGCATTCAATTGTCCGGTGGACAGCGCCAACGCATTGCCCTTGCACGGGCCTTCCTTCGCGACCCGGAACTTCTTCTCCTCGATGAAGCGACCAGTGCACTGGATGCCGCGAGCGAAAAGGCCATCCAAAATGCATTAGAGCGCCTGCTGCAAAAGCGAACCTCATTGGTGATCGCCCACCGCCTCTCCACAGTCCGGTCCGCAGATCGCATAGCCGTTATGGAGGGCGGGCGAATTGTGGAAATCGGAGACCACGGGACACTCATGGCCGCAGGCGGCCGCTACCGAGAACTTGTCGAACACCAATTGGAGGATACAAATCCCTAGGTAAACAGAAATCGCTACCTCAGGGCTTTTTAAATTAGGGACATGGCTAAAAGACGCGCGCTCATCACCGGAATTACCGGCCAAGATGGAGCCTACCTCACCGAACTCCTTCTAGAAAAGGGCTACGAAGTACACGGTTTGAAGCGCCGCGCGTCGCTGTTCAATACAGCCCGGATTGACCACCTCTACCAAGACCCACACGACAGGGACATCCGTCTGAAGCTTCACTACGGAGACCTCACGGACTCGACCAACCTCATCCGCATCGTTCAAGAAGTTCAACCCAACGAGGTCTACAATCTGGCAGCCATGAGCCACGTCAAGGTGAGCTTCGATACCCCAGAGTACACGGCGAATGTTGATGGATTGGGTACCCTTCGATTGCTTGAGGCCATTCGCATCCTCGGAATGGAAAAGGACGTCCGCTTCTATCAGGCATCCACTTCCGAGCTCTACGGTCTTGTGCAAGAGGTACCGCAATCGGAAACGACCCCCTTTTATCCCCGAAGTCCCTACGGCGTTGCTAAGCTGTACAGCTTCTGGATTGTCAAGAATTACCGAGAGGCATATGGAATTCATGCCTCCAATGGTATCCTGTTCAACCATGAGAGTCCCCTGCGCGGCGAAACCTTCGTGACGCGAAAAATCACCCGTGCTGTGTCCAAGATTTCACTGGGCCTTCAGGAATGTCTCCATTTAGGCAACCTTGATGCACAGAGAGATTGGGGCCATGCCAAGGACTACGTTGAGGGCATGTGGCGCATGCTCCAGCAACCCCATTCGGACGACTATGTATTGGCCACAGGGAGGACCGTCACCATCCGCAGCTTTGTGGAGATGGCGTTCAAAGAGGTCGGTATCGAAATCGACTGGAAGGGAGAAGGCGTCATGGAAACAGGCACAGACCGAAAAACAGGAAAAACTCTGGTTGCCGTGGACCCTCGGTACTTCCGCCCCACAGAAGTAGAACTGCTGGTCGGAGATGCGAGCAAAGCGAAATCGGTGCTCGGATGGGAACCCACACATACCCTCGAGCAGTTGTGCTCCGAAATGGTGGCCTCTGACTTGGCCCTGTTTAAGCGAGATAAATATCTCTTGGATGGGGGACACGACATCCTGAACCAACGCGAGCCCTGACCCTTAAAGGGGCAAAACCTCCGTGCACTCGCCCGTGGCGCAGTAAAACACAAATCCCCGAACGGGACGGGTCTCATTGCGCGACAAGGCCTGCACATAACCTCGCACCTGATCGACGTGCTTTTTACGCGTCTTGTCATCAGCCTTGACCACCGTCTTAAAATCGATAATGTCCACCCCATCCACTTTGATGACCACCCGATCAGGACGAACCAATTCTCCGGACAGGCTGACCATTTCCCGCTCGTTGAACACCTCACCAGAACCATCGAACCAACCCGACATGACCGGGTCGGAGACCACATTTTGCACCATCGCAATCACCTTTTCCCAGTCTTGCTTACTGCATCGGGACCAAGGCCACGGCCGAGACAAGACACGGTCGACGTCGCCTTCCTCCACAATGCGGGCAAGCTGACCGTGAACAGCAGTCCCAAAGGCCCGGGCATCCATCTTCCCTAACGCGGGACGGTCGAGATCGCGTTTTCTGCCTGCAATCATATCCTTGGAAATACCATGGAATTGGAAAACTGGCAAGGTTCGCATTTCCGGTCCTTCTGCCCGTTCCTTATCCAGAGGACGCGCTGCTTCAAAATTTCTTGATCGATACGGGGCGGCAGCCAGGTTACACCCCATGGCCTGGTCAATCGACCGTGCCATCGCCCGGCCCATACGCTTGGGAATTCCCCCCGTGTCCCAGTCAGCCTTGGCCACATCAATGACCACATGAAGGCGCACTTCTGCGCGTGTGGTACAGACGTAGGCAACGTTGACTTCATCAAATCGCTGCTGCGCCCTTTCCCGTTCCCAAGTCGAATGCGCTGCAGTCGCCTTGAGAGCGCTCAAGGGGGCAATAACACCTGGTACACCATAAACATCCTCGGGAAGCGCAGCGGGCATCAAGGTCCGGTCCTCTTGTATCAAATCATCACCGAAACGCGTAATCACCACGGGAAACTGCAACCCCTTGCTCTTGTGCACCGTCAAAATCCGAACTGAATCCGGACCGGGCAAAACACGAATCGACTGCTCGTGGCCCTTGCGGTGCCAATGGGTCAAAAAGCCGGATCGCCCATAGTCCTGCGCAGCGCGCTCTTGGGCAAGCTCAATCAAGGATTCAGCGTGGGCGGGATAGTGAACATCGATTTCGAGGGCGCGAAGAATGTGACCAATACATTCTGCCAAGGGAAGCGCAGACCACGCCGATGCATCAAAACCGGGCACAACATCTTCGAGGACAGATTGGCAGTCCAATACTCCGTAACGCTTTTCAGTTTTGTCTGCCCTCGCCTTCCGATATTCAGTGTGGTGCTTGACCAAGACAGCCGATTCGTCCCAAGGGGCATTGTGCTCTTTTCGAATCGCCCCAAGTGCCTGCAGAAACCGCAACACCGGACCCGCCTCATTGGGAGCCTCAAGTGCCTCAAGCAAATGCACCACCGCCAACGCTGCTGGATGTCGGCCCAAGGCAAGGCTCTCATCTGTAAAGGGCACAATCGGATCCTTGCGGGACAAAAGAAACTCCGCCAACGTCTTCGCTTCCGAATTCCTGCGAACCAAGATGGCAATGTCGCCCGCGGGGAAACCATCTGCCATCGCCTGCCGGATACGTACTTCAATCCATTGACACACAGCATCAAACCGATCTCCAGCAGTCTCCGTCTGCAACACCTCCACCTCTACCCCACCAGGAAACACCTTCATCGGCGTCTGGACCACATCGCTGTAGACCTCAGCCAAGTCGGCTTCCAGGTCTTCGGCCAAGTTGCCAAAAACCGCGTTGTTGAAGTGGACCACCTCCGGAGCGCTTCGCCAATTCTCGACAATCCTGTGTCGGTCCATGGCATCCTTCATTCGGCCCGCAGCATCCTGTAATGCCGGCGAAAGTGGTCGAAGCCCGTCGGACACAAGTCCAGGAAGCGCGCCCAGTTGACGGTGGTCTCCGTTGCGCCACCTGTATATGGCCTGCTTGGCGTCACCCACGACAAGAGAGAGCCTGCCTTGGGCCAATGTCTCTCCAACCACCACGGCCAAGTTGTGCCATTGGGTCACTGAGGTGTCCTGAAACTCATCGATGAAAATGTGGTCGTAACGCTCCCCCGTGCGTTCGAATATATAAGGCGCTGGATTGCCCTGAACCACCTCGGAAATCATGCGGTTCAGATTGCCGAGTGTGCGCACATTCTCCTCCCTCTGGACCTCGATGTAGGCATGACGCAAAGCCGTCAACGTTCCCACAAGCGGCAAACAACGGCCCAGCATTTGACGGGTTCGGAAGTCATGCCCGCGCTCATCTGGCCCCATGGCAGCCTCCATCTCCGCCAACGCGACCAGACGGTCGTGAAAAACTGCAATGGCGGCTTCCCCTTCGTCATCGTTGCTCTTGGCCCAGACTCCATTTTCAATGCCATTCAAAAGCTTCTTTCCCTGTTCCTTGGCCACCCCTTTTCGGAGGCGCGGAAGCCAACTCTTCATGACCCATTTGCCGGTGAACGCGTCATACAAATCGGCCTTTTCCAAATCACGTTCTAAAGCCGCAGCCTCAGATTTAAGCAAAGCAATCCGAGACCGAACCTCCTTGTTCATCGCCCGCTCAATGCCAGTGAACTGAGCAGGGGTCCATCCATCAAGACACTCCAGAAGCGGCTGCACCTGCTCGTAATCAATGGCTTTCCCAATGTTCAGCAATTGGCGCCTGACCTTGGCGTCGCGGTCGTCCTCGACAGCCTCCTCTACAAACCTTCCCAGCAACTCGGTGAGGTCACCGTCAACGCCCAACTGATCCAACACTTTGTCCACGGCTGCGTCGAGGAGACGGGCCGTATCCAACTCGACACTGAAATCATGTTCGAGCTGCAAATCGGTCGCAAACCCCCTGACCAGGCCGCCCACAAACTTGTCGAGGGTCATGATAGACAGCTCCCCATAATGCCGCTGGAGATTGCGACGAAGGGTCCGGGCCCGGCGCCCCACCTCGTCATCTTTGAGGCCTGTTTCAGCGCGAAGGCCATCCAAATGCGCGCTCTCCGACACGCGGTCAGCCAAGACCTCAATCTCGGCGACCACACGGTCCTTCATCTCCTGCGCCGCCTTGTTCGTAAAGGTCAACGCGAGAATTCTCCTGAAAGGAAAGGGTTCACTGCTAGACAGGCAACATGACAAGTAAGCCTGGACAAGACGAAAGGTTTTTCCACTTCCTGCCGAAGCGCCCATCACCCGAAATCCCGTCGGCATTTGCCCCTCCATCTCACCCGTGGTCATGCGCTCAAGTTCGTCCCTTCCACTCCATTCCCCAAGTGCCTTACACACCCGATGGAGAACAATTGCAACCTCTTGCGTGCCAAAACTGTTAGCGAATAAGGAAATTAGAGTCATGCACAATCCCCCCCATCGCATTCCGATCTGCCTGTCCACCATTGGAGCCTGTCTGCTTGGAATCGCGCTGACCACAGGCTGCAAACCGGAACCCATGAACGAGGCGACCGGTGCCCTTCGCCTAACCGCCGACTTTGCATACGGTGGGGACAGCGTCCTCATCGGACGGACAGCCCAGAATGCATTGGGCCAAAACCTCCGCCTCGAAACTTTCTCCATCTACCTCGGAGGAATCGAACTCCTCAACGACACGGGAACTGTTCGGCTTTCGGATGCTGAACGATGGAATGCAGGAGAAGACAATGTCTGGAACTACACCCTGCAACCAGGGGTATATAATGGCTTCCGAATCCACATCGGGGTGCCTGCTGAATTCAACACGGACACTGACCCCACCATCTGGCCAAACGACCACCCCTTGGGCGTCTCGGGGAGTGCCGGCATGTTCTGGAGCTGGAACACCGGTTACATCTTCTCAAAATTTGATGGCAAAGCCGACACGACCGGAGGCACCAACTTCTTGCACCCTTTTGCCTATCACATCGGAGGTGATGATTACCTCATTGAACTCCGCTATGATGCGCCTTGGGAAGTCACCGAATGCTCCCAACACGCCTTCTTACTGCAAGGGGACATTCTTGACTTTTTGGCAACACCAACAGACACCATAGACGTGGCCACTGACAACATCACCCATACGGGAGACAATCCCGATCTCGCCACCCGCTATGTGGCCGCGCAAAAAGAAGCGGTGACCTTGACCAAGCAATAAGTCGAAAAACGGTCCGATCTTGAAGTCATGGCCCGGCAACCCGTCCACAACCCTTTGCTTACCAAATCCGCTCTCCGCGGGTGGGTCTTGCTGTTGGTTGTTTGGTCCTGTGGCTGCAGACCCGATACGCCTGATGGACCCGATGTCCCGCCCAGCGCCACACCACTGGCCATAGAGATTCCGCCATTCTTCCCGCCAATGGACATCCCGCCCGACAACCCAACAACGGTGGAGGGCGTCGAACTCGGTAGGCTTCTTTTTTGGGAAAAAAGACTCAGCGCGGACAATACAATGAGTTGCGCATCTTGTCATTTGCCAGCATTTTCTTTTGCTGACCCAAATGATGTTTCCACGGGGATTACGGGCGCTCAGGGCACCCGGAATGCCATGGCCTTGGTCAACATGGGATGGGCCCAGCGCTTCTTTTGGGATGGCCGCGCTGCAACTCTTGAAGAGCAAATCCTCGAGCCGGTCGCGCACCCCGACGAAATGAACCTACCGTGGTCGGAGGCAGTAGCAAGGCTAAAAGCGGATACAGATTATGCAGACAGGTTCTTCGTCGCCTTTGGCGGTGAAACCATAACCGCAGAGCTGACTGCCAAAGCCATCGCTCAATTCCTTCGTACCATGGTATCAGCCGACAGCAAGTTCGACCGCTGGAGAAGAGGAGAAGTAGAATTAACAGACATAGAATTCCAAGGATACGAGATGTTCAATCGAGAAGGTGGAGACCCTGAAATTGTCACAGGTGGACAATTCGGAGGAGACTGCTTCCATTGCCACGGCGAGGCAGGTCTCCAATTCACGGACTATCTCTTCCACAACAATGGGCTCGACAGCACCTTCGCCGCCGATCCCGGTGTCGCCAGCATCACGGGCATGCCATTAGACAGTGGCCGTTTCCGAACGCCCACCCTGCGCAATATCGCCCTGTCGCCTCCCTACATGCACGACGGCCGGTTCAACACCCTAGAAGAGGTCATCGACCACTACAATTCCGGAGGCCTTCCATCTGCCACCATCGACCCCTTCATGAAATACAGTTCGGGCGGTTTGATGCTACAACCCCAGCAAAAGGAAGCAATAATAGCATTCCTGCATACCTTAACCGACACCGCATTTGCCTCGAACCCATCCTTTGCGGACCCACACTAATCCATGACACTGCGCCGCCTCATGCTCACCCTGGGGCCGGGTATTTTGTTTGCCTCCACCGCCATCGGAACCAGCCACCTCGTTCAAGCGACCAGAGCAGGTGCTGATTATGGCTTTGCCCTATTGTGGGCAGTGCTCGCCGCCAACGTTGCCAAATACCCCTTTTTTGAATTTGGCACACGCTATGCCAATGCGACTGGAACCTCATTGATTGCAGGGTATCGAACCTTTGGACGCTGGGCTTCATGGATCTACTTGCTGCTGACTGCAGTGACATGTGCCTTTGTCATGGGTGGAGTCGGCATCGTGACAGCATCCTTTCTCGACCACCTTTTTGGTGCTTCAAAGGCCCTCGGATTCAATGCAACACCCCACGTTGCAGTAGCCACCTTCTCTGGATGTGTCGCTGTGCTGATGCTCGGTCGCTACTCTGCCTTGGACAAGGTGATCAAAACCATAAGCACCGTGCTGCTCGTCGGCACCGTAGGTGCCACAATTGGCGCCCTAATGCACACCCCCATTTCCGCTGTGCCACAAACGCCGACAGGCTTCAATCCTTGGCGGGGAGCCGAATTCACATTTCTCATCGCCCTCCTCGGATGGATGCCGTCTGCCGTAGACCTCAGCCCGTGGACCAGCATCTGGGCCCTCGAACGGTACAAGCAGACCGGGTTTAAGCCCGCACTTCGAGATGCGGTCCGCGAATTCAACCTGGGCTACGCGTTCTGCATTCTCCTCGCCCTCTGTTTCCTTCTTTTGGGCGCCTTGCTGCTGAATACAAACGATGTGCCACTCCCCAGCGGAACTGCCGCCTTTGCTGCGGGAATCATCGGACTTTACACAGAAGTCCTCGGCGCATGGAGCACCCCCTTTGTAGGTTCTGCTGCCTTTGCAGCGATGCTCGGCACTTGTATTGCCTGTCTTGATGGATTCAGCCGCAGCTTCAGCCACGGCATCGCCGCATTGCAGGATGCAGAAGTAAAATCCCGACACGAACACACGAGTCTGGTCTTGATCTCTATTGGCGCACTGATTCTAATCATCGTCTTCCCCCAAGACATTCGCACCCTTCTTGATTTTGGAAACATTCTCAGCTTCTGCGTCGCACCACCGTCGGCATTGGCCATGCTGATTCTGGTGACACGGAAACAGTTTCCAGAACACGCCCGACCCAAGCGTTGGCTCAAGTGGACTGCCATTCTGGGACTGGGGTTTCTCTTGATTCTTACTTTGCTGTATTTGCAACACGTGTTGGCATAATCCCATCGCCCACAGATTTGACCACGTCGGGGTTCACAAGTCCCCGCCCAGCGGGGATTACGGAGCATTGGGTCCGGTAATTTCATCTCATGTCGGGATGCAACCCCTGCGGCAGATTCGCCGTAAACGCACACATGGTCGTGCGCATTCAGATGATTCTCCTCGCATCCGCCATGTGGGCGGTTTCCACTGGGAATCTGTCTGCACAATGCCCTCAATTCCTCGGAACAGAGGCCGTTGCGGACCTGCCCGCAACCACATCCATTCCACACTGGTTCGAATGCGTGGGCAGTGTGACAGCTGACCCGGCCCCTTTCAACTTTGAGCTGGCCGCCCAACCTGCAACCCACAATGGTGTCCAAATCGATTGGGGAGACGGGAGTTCAATTGAGGCCATCGGCAACTGGGATGGGACGACACCGCTTGTCCACACATACACGCCAACCGAGTGGACCAATTACACCATCACCGTCACCACCACAGCCTGTCCAGGCGGGACAATCGGAACGCTGGTTTACGAGCCGGAAACACCCGGTGCAGGTCTTGTATACGGCGACAACAATGCCGGTTGCGCTCCCTTCATTGGCCTTCCCAAAATCGATGTCAACCTCGCATTCAGTCCCAACTGGAGCTTCTCTCTAAACTGGGGTGACGGATCTGTAACCGACACCTTCACCATGGAGGAAATCCTAAGTGACCCCACCTATGACACCCTCAAATTCGTGGCCGGTTCAGGCGACGAAATTGTCCGCATATCGGGCATGTCGCACACCTACACTTCACAGAATTGCGCGGTCGGAAACTGCGACCACGACCTCCATCTTGTCTATTCCAACTTCTGCTCCGTCCGCAGCGCCACCAGTCCATTTGTCCCCGGAGGATCCATTGTGGGAACCGGATACAATGAAGCTTCACTGAGCAATGCATTCCTGACGTGGGATATGGACGAGGCAGCAATTCAAGTGGCCGACCCTGTGGTCTGTTGGCCAACCGACCAGACGACCGTGAGCAACACCTCTTGTCCCGATTGTTGCAGCGCATCCAGTGGAAACAATATCGCAGGCAACGGCACCATCCGGACTGAAAAATGGGACTTCGGAGGCGCCACCTATATCGGCTCAGGACCCGATCCCACAGGCTGGATTGACTGGGGAGGAGACTGCTCCAGCGGTCAGTCCCATGCCCTTTCTTTCCCGGGGCCCGGCATTTACACCGTCACACTGTATTCCGCAAACCACTGCGGAATTGATACCGTCACACAGGACATCACTGTCGCACCTCCGCCAACCGTGTCTGCAACCAGTAGCCTGACCAGCCTGTGTCCCGGCGATCCTTTTCAATTCGAAACCGTAAGCTGGAGCGCCAATCCTCCGCTGACCGCAGCAGACCTCAGCTTCAACTTCACCTACGGCGAAAGTGGATTCTCCATCCCCATTGCCATGGTCAATGGACTGATTCCCTTCGGAAACATCCCCGCACAGCCAGGCAATGTCTACGCTTCCGCAGGAACTTACACGCCCACCATACAGGTCTTTCCCACGCAATCCCCATCGTGCTTTGGGGCGGCCGAAATCCCCGTCACGGTACTCACCCCGCCAACGGCCGCATTCACACTCCCCTCGGATGAATGTGCCACCGAGGCCACAGTGCAACCAATAGACGGTTCCACAGACGCTGTGGATTACCTATGGTCCCTCTCGGGGTCGGGCATCATTGGCTCCGGTTCATCCGTTGCTCCCATTGAACTCTCCGGGCCAGGTGCTTTCACGTTTAACCTGACCGTGACCTCGGCAAACGGTTGTTCCGACTCCCAAAGCCACACCTTCTTCCTTGCCGATCTGCCCCAAGCTGAATTCTCTGTAGCCGACGCTTGCTTGGGCCTCCCTACGACACTAGACGGGTCCTCATCAACCACCAATACCGCCTTTGGTGGCGCCATCGTTTCGTACGATTGGACATTGGGGGACGGGACTTCCCTATCCGGAAGCGCACAGACCGTCGAATACACCAGTCCTGGAAATCAAACTGTGGCACTCGTCGTAACCACAGCCACAGGTTGTTCGGACACCCTGAACCAAACCTTCGAAATTCTGCCCAGACCCGCTGTGGGCATCATCGAAGGAGACACCATCGGGTGCAGCCCCCTGACCGTCACCCTCAATGCCATTGACTCCACAAGCATCACGAATCCAACGGATTTCAATTGGGACTACGGCCACGGTGGCGCAACCGGACCCGACTCCGATGGGAGCCATACCTGGCCCCCCAACAATGGAGAGGACACACTCTACTACAACGTGGTAGTAGAAGCCGGACTGGGCGGTTGTACCAGCACGGACCAACTCACCGTTGCTGTGGCACCTTCTCCTTTCGTCCAGACCGATGGTGGCGAAGTGTGCAGCGGCAATGCTTTTCCCTTCGCGGGCAACACATTCAATTTGGGGGACAACCCCGACTGGTTATGGGAAGTTGATCACGTGTGGTCCAGCGTGGTAGAAGATTATGGCACCATCACAAGCGACTTCAACAATTTCCAATACACCTTTATCAATCCCGGTATGTCCTCGGACACGGTGCAAATCTCACTGACCGTGTCCCGTCCAAATGGATGTTCCGCCACAGACCTCGCCACTCTTTTCGTGCGCCCCTCCTACAGCCCCTTTGTGGAAGATGCTGATGGATGCGTGCCCTTGACCGTGACCACCCCGCCACAGGTGGCCCTAGACGTTCAATGGAACTTCGGTGACATCAACAACCCAAGTGCTCCCGGAGCCACTGCACACCTCTACACCGATCCGGGATCGTATACCGTAATCGCAGAAGGAATCAGTGTCTTTGGATGCGCAGGGTCAGACACATCCACCGTCATCGCCCACCCGACACCGACTCCTGAATTGACAGCAGAAGACGCACTGTGTGCACCAGACCCTGTCCATCCAGTTCGAACCGATGGAGATGAAGACGGCGCTGCGTCGTGGAGTCTCCAAGTCGATCTCGGCGCGATTTATCCTTGGAACAACTCAACGGACACCACCATTGCCCTCGAACCCGGAAATCACTTGCTGACCTTACTCGCCACAAGTGACCAAGGCTGCACGGCGGAATCCAGTGTGGAGGTCGTTGTACAAGACGAAGTCACGGCGGGGTTCACCCTTCCACCAGACGGGTGTTCTCCTGTGATTTTCGACATTACCGACATCGACATCCAACCCAATGTCCTCACCACTTGGACCATTGAAACTCCCTTTGGCACAGACACCCTCCAAACCCTGACCCCGTCAGCGCCAAATTGGATCACAGGTTCCAATTCAAGCACCGCGGATTTCGGCGTCACGCTTCAGGTAGAAGACCCAATGACAGGTTGCACTGCACAACACACAGACACAATTTCAGTTTTCCCACAGCCCGAGGGTCAGCTGACCGTCGCGGGCCTCAACGGCTGCGACGTCATCGCCACCTTTGCTTACAGCGGATTTGCAGAAATCCTCACCTGGAACTTTGGCAATCCATTTGAGCCCGCCCCAGAGACAACCTCCAGCAACTCCATCTCGCACGCCTACCCCAATCCCTTAGGAACGGGATACACTGCCACGGCCTCAGTCACAGCCAGCATCGGCGCGTGCACTGACACCGACCAAGTGAGCTTTGACATTCCCGCCATTGTCGAGGCTGAAATCTCACTGCCCGATACCGTCTGCATGGGAAGCACCGTACCACTGCAGAATCTATCAACAGGCGTTCCCCTAGATATGGGAACAGCCAGCGGCGCCTGGACCTGGATCATGGGCAACGACACCCTCATCGGATTCGAGCCCACCCTGCCACCATTGGATTCAAACACGGTGAACGCAGGGCCACAAACCAACGCCCTGCTTCCGGTCTCACTGTCCATCGTCCATCCGGAAAGCGGGTGCACCGATGTGACAGAAACGAGCATTGTGGTGCTGGGAAATCCAGAGTCCAGCTTCATCGCTACGCCGGACGCTTTGTTCGACGCACCCTACACCACAAACGTGGTGGACATGAACCAAATCGCCGATGGGGGAACAACATTCTGGAGTGTCAGCAGCAACGGAACCTTCGACGAAACAGCGGGAACGGTCACCTGGCCTGTCAACACCCACGGCATACAAACCATCACGGTCGTGCTGGACAACAACGGATGCACAGACACCTTCAGCCAAGATGTTCTATTGGTACCCCCCCCTCCCTCCATCAGTTTCGAAGGCGACACGATGTCATGCGCGCCGATGCAAGCCCTGTTTGTCCCGACCATCGTCGGCGTCGTGGACAGCGTCGTGTGGACCTTTGGACAGGGGACAACACGTACGGTACAAGACCAACCCCAAAACCCCATTTCCTTCGGTTATTTCGAACCGGGAATTTACACAGTAGGCGTCACGGCCTACGGGCCAGGAGGGACGGCAGTGGCGGACTCAGAAACCGTGGAAGTTCTAGACCAAATCAATGCTGGATTTTCCATTTTCCCTGCTGAATGCGTCGAAGTGGGAGATATCATCGAGTTCACCCCCAACTTCAATTACGAAGACGCCACCTATCAATGGCAACTCGGCGATGGAACGGAAATCGAGACGTTCGAAGGGGCCATCGTGACCCACACCTATGCCGAGGCATCAAATCCAACCATCACGTTGACAATCGAAAATGCATTGTGCACCGACAGCACCTCCCGAATCGGGTGCATCATCGAATTCCAAGGCGGAAGTATCGGAGTTCCCAGTGCCTTTACCCCCACGTTTGGAGGCGATGGAAATGGATCTCAAGCCTTCGGCGACGATGACTTTAGGGACAACGACATCTTCTTTCCCCAAATCGATGGCAACCCCATCGCTTACAGCTTTACCGTCTACAACCGATGGGGAGAACAAATATTCAGTACCGGCGACCCCTCCGTTGGATGGAACGGCCACTTCCAAGGTAACCTGTGCAAACAGGATGTCTATGTCTGGCGGGTGGCAGCTGTGTTCATCGACGGTACATCCGTAGAACAGGCAGGTGACGTCACATTGATTCGCAGATGAACACACTCCGTCCATTTCCAATATTTCGGAGCGCGAGCCTCATGGCCGCCCTGTGTGTTCTGAGCACCGTCTGGGGCCAAGATGCCCAGCTCACGCAGTTCTACGCTGCCGCTCCCCATCTGAATCCCGCATTTGCCGGGGGCACACTGGAAAACCGAGTGGCCTTCCACTATCGCAACCAATGGCCAGGTTTGCCGGGACGATTCGTATCCTATGGCGCGTCCTACGATGTCTTCATCCCCAAAATCAACAGTGGAATCGGGATCATATTCTCCTCTGATGAGGCGGGCAGCGGCGCATTGGGATCAAGCTCTTTCGCATTACAATACAGCTATGAGGTCCCCATCAACGATCAACTCTCCTTCCGACCCGGTCTCCAACTCGGCTGGAGCAGCCGCGGACTGCTCAATTGGCAAGACCTCGTGTTCGGAGATCAAATCAATCGCGGTGTAACCGATGGAGGGGCGGGGAACTCACTAGAGGGGCTGTCCAACTTTCAGTTGGTCCGGAACTACTTCGACGTGGCCGCGGGCGGCGTGCTGTACGGCAAGAAATTCTGGATCGGTGTCAGCAGCCGGCACCTGAATACACCTTCAGAAAGCCTGACGGATGCCACCATATCGGCCGTTCCCATATGGCTGAGCGCCCACGGCGGCATCCGTATTCCCGTCGATGGTGGGCCCAAGGGTTACGACCAAGACGTCCTTTTGGCCGCCGGATATCGAAGCCAAGGCCAATTCGACCAAATGGACTTCGGCATCAGCTTTGACAGTCCATTTCTCACCTACGGTATTTCTTACCGACAAATTTTGATGAAGACAGCACCGGACGGCGCTCCAAATCACGATGCTGTGTCTGTGTTGATCGGTCTGACAGAAGAAAATTTCCGCGTCGGATACAGCTATGACATCACCGTATCTAGCCTAGGTTGGGGCATCACAGACGGCGCCCACGAACTCACCCTGACATATGTCTGGAAGACACCGAGTCACCTCAGAACCCGACCCCACAGAATTCTCCCCTGCGCCGAATTCTAAAGCACTCAACCCTTGGGAAGCACATTGACCTCCCGTTCCAAGGCCACGCCAAACTTGGCGAAGACATCACTTTGTATATCCTCGGCCAACTTGACAAGGTCTGCCCCTTTCGCACCACCGCGGTGGACGAGGACCAAAGCCTGACGGTCATGCACCCCATGGGTACCGCGATCATGGCCTTTCCATCCCGCTCGGTCAATCAGCCATCCAGCCGCCACCTTCACTCCACTCGGGGCCGGGTAATTCGGGACATCGGGATGCGACTTCACCAAAGAGCCAAACGCAGCGTCATCCAAAACGGGGTTCTTGAAGAAACTGCCTGCATTTCCAATAACAGCAGGGTCGGGCAATTTGCTTCTGCGGATGCGAATAACCGCTTCTGAAACGGCGCGGGCATCTGGAACATCAACCCCTTCGCAATCCAGCTCCTCTCGAATGGCTCCATATTCCAACCTCAAATCTGGAACCAAGGGAAGGCGAAAGGTCACGTGAGTAATAACAAATTGCCCCTTGAGCGCACGCTTGAAAACACTCTCGCGGTATCCAAATTGACAATCAGCGTGGGAGAAGGTATGCAACTCCCCCGAGGCAATGTCAATGGCCTCAAGTAAATCAAACCTCTCCTCCAACTCGACCCCATATGCACCGATATTTTGCATGGGGCCGGCTCCCGTGCTCCCTGGAATCAGGGACAGATTTTCCAGTCCATTCCATCCCCGATCCAAAGACACCTGAACAAAATCGTGCCATGCCACCCCTGCTCCAACCCGGACGTACACTGCCTCGGCATCCCTTCGAACCTCTTCGATGCCCTCAATACCCAAACGCAAAACCAAGCCGGGGAGATCACCGGTAAACAAGACATTACTTCCTCCGCCCAGCACATGCAACGGACAGCCACTGCGACGGCGCCAAGCCAGAGCCTCCTTTACAACCTCCACCGATTCGCAGCACACGAAGTGTTCCGCTGCAGAGGGCAAACCAAACGTCGTGAGATCCGCAAGGGATCGGTGGGCTTCTAACTGCACGTCACGAAGTAACGGACTCTACTTGGTCCATCGTCTCCATCACGGCATGGGTTCCAACCTTTCTATGTTCTTCACCGCCTCCTCGTATTCACCTTGAGTCATCGAGACGAACAGCCCGGCATCGGCCCGGTCCAAAAGTGCCTGCACATGAAGCCGGTCTGCATACGTTCTGACCTCCAGCAAATGCCGGCGGTAGCGTTGCCCTATGCGCTGGTGTTCCACCAAGATATCTGGACTTGTAACGGCATAAAACGTGGCCAAATCGGGCGCAGCAAACCATCGGGGAACGAAGACCTTGTCCATGTGCGAAAATTAACGGCCCCAACGCGTCCATTTTTCGGAACTTCCTCCCATGAGCCAGCCGTCCATTCCCGTTGTCTTTAGCCTCGCCATTTTGAGACTGCCTGCCGTGCTTCTAGCTCTAATCTGGACGCTCCCGGTGTCAGGACAGGACGACAACCGAGGTTACCGGGTATCGGTGGGAGATGCCATGCCCGACTTTGAGCTCCAAGACATCGATGGCAAAACTTGGACTCGGAACAGTCTCTTGGGCACCCCTTACATCCTGCAGTTCACGGCATCATGGTGTGTCGTTTGTCGCAAGGAAATGCCCCACCTAGAGCAGCGCGTCTGGCAGCAATTCAAGGGTCAAGGGTTACAACTGTTGGGCGTTGACCTCGACGAACCGCAAGAAAAAGTGTTAGGTCTCGTGGAAGACACCGGTGTAACCTATCCGATCTGTTTGGACCAAGGTGGACTGCTGTTCTCCGCGATAACCTACCCCAAAGCCGGCGTCACCCGCAATGTAGTGGTCGACCGCGAAGGAAACATCACATTCTTGACCCGGTTGTTTGATGAAGAGGAGTTCGAAGCAATGATTCACGCTGTGGGCGCCCTTCTCAAGGAATAAGGAATGACACCCAAGCAAAAGGACATGCGGCTCCAAGCCGAATCACACTACGAGGCACAGGAATGGGCAGATGCAGAACGCCTGTTTCACGCCTTATCCAAGCAAATGGAGCCCGATGGTAATTTCCTGCACGACCGCGCCGTCTGCCTCTTCCAACTTGGCCGGAAAACCGAGGCGCTCAGCCTGCTCGATCGCGCTGTCGACCTCGAACCGGATACGGGATACCGCTACGCATCAAGGGCATGGATGCGCGCAGCGATGAAAGATGTCGACGGGGCAATCGAAGACTACCGGAAAGCAATCGAAATTGATCCAGAAGACGCCATCACCCTCAACAACCTCGGCCTGCTTGAAGAACAATACGGCATGCGAAAGGCAGCGCAGGAACGCTTTCGCAGAGCCGACACACTGAGCGGAATCCTTCGCGAAGCAGGTGTCAATCCTCCCGGCACCGATGAGGACCCCGGACCCCAAGAAAACGAGAAAAGCAACGTTTGGACAGAGATAAAAACTGTCTTTACTGACGCAGGACGCAGACGTGAATTCTTGAACTTCATCAAAAACGGCATGCGCTTGTGATTCACGAAGACGATTTTCTGGGCGGAATCATCATTCGCGTGCGCAAAATGCCCAAGGAAGAATGGTCAAACCTAACCGTTCTCCTTCCAAGCAGACGCGCTGCAAGAAAACTAGCGGATGCCCTTAAAATAGACACGCCACCCGGGACCTGGCTACCCAGATTCACAACCTTGGGCGAATGGTCAGAAGAACAACTGCGCGTGACCACTCCTTCGCGACTTGAACAGCTGGTTGAATTGCAACAGGTCGCCGAATCCAACCGAAAGAAATTAACGCTGCCAGAATGGAGTTCCTTCGAACGATTCCAACCATGGGGGATGGCCGCTCTCGGCGATTTCAACACCATCGACCACCACCTCTTGGAGGCGCGCCAAGTATTCAGGGACCTGCGGAACATCAAGGACATCGAGTCTTGGAGTTTTGGCGAACCCGACCTTCGTCCTGGACAACTGCGGTTTCTGGAACAATGGAACTCCCTGCTCCCCTTGTACCAAGCATTCCACGCACATCTGGACGAGCACAATTCGACCACAAGTGCGCACCTGGCTAGACGCATGGCAGAGGAAGAAGGGTGGCTTGGCCAAGTTCAGGGCGAAATTTGGATGGCTGGCGCCAATGCCCTGACTCCTGCCGAGCGACACACCGTAGAAAAAATTGTTCGCGCGGGAAAAGGACAGTGGATATGGGATACCGACTTGGCTTATGTGCGCAATGGAATGGAAGCCGGACGGTTCATTCGGGAGGTGGTACCCAAAACGCAATGGAATGCATTGCCTCACCCCATGCAGGACGCCACCGAAGGCAACGGTGCAAAGCGAGAATGGTGCATGATCACATGCAGCTCTCGAACCCTTCAGTCTCAATATGTCCGGCACATCATCGAACAAAGACAGGGCCAACCACTGAATCGGGTCGGCATAGTTCTGCCTTCTGCAGACCTGGCGCCAACCGTATTGACTGCCCTACCTCCTGAGGCTGGACAAGTAAACCTCACCATGGGTGTGCCCTTGGGCAAAACACCCCTGCGAAGCTTCCTCTCCATTGCCTTTGGCCTGCAAGGCGACAGGGGTCGGCTTCACCACAATCGCCTCAAAGCGCTGCTCGCCCACCCCTTCACACGAACCCTTCAACCCGCCGCTTCAAAGGAACTAGAAGTACTGGGCAGAACCGCTGCACGAAAGACCTGGATTAGAATGACCCAAGAGGACCTCGCAGATTTTCCCGAGATCCAAAGTGCCTTGGCCCCTTGGTGGAAGGCCCTCCATCATGCCAAAACAGAACGCGATGATGGCACTTCAGTAATGCTGGAGGCCCTCGCGGGGTGGTCCAACGAGACTGAAAGCGACATCACCGCCCCTTGGCTCTGCGCAGCTTGGGCGGGATTCAGAGACATTGTGGCACTCCACCTTCGGAGCGCCGATCGCTTGGGCCGAGAGCCTGAACTCGGCGACGCACGGGCACAGCTCATGCGGTGGCTGGGACAGCACTCGGTTGACCTCGAAGGAGAGCCCTTTACCGGGTTGCAGGTCCTTGGTCTGCTCGAAAGTCGAGGGCTCGATTTCGATGAGGTTTTCGTTCTCGATGTGAACGAGGGCACCCTGCCCGATGGATCACCACCACCGAGCTTCATGCCACTTGACCTCAATCGGGCCCACGGCCTTCCGGGAAGACCAGAACGCGATGGGATTTTTGCTGCCTATCTGCACCGACTGCTGAACAGGGCAAAAACCGTCCACCTCGTCCACGTCGGGGCAGACCTAGGTGACGGGGGGACAGAGCCCAGCCGACACATCGCACAGCTGACCCGTTGGGCAAATGAATCGCTCCCTGGCGTCACCGTCAAGGCCCAAAACTGGTCTACCCCCCTGCCAGGACCAGCGCCTGACGTCCCAGACTTAAAATGGACCGACCTGGCCACCAGCGCACTCGACCACATGATGCTCAACGGCATCAGTCCATCCGCATTGAACCAAGCACTGCGCTGCAATCGGCAATTCCATTACCGCTATGTTCTCGGTTTTGGAGAATCCGAATCCGTAGAAGAACACCTCGAAGCAAACACCATTGGAACGGTCATCCACAAGGCGATCGAAATTGGCCTCAAACAAGCCGTAGGAAAGGAACTGCACCCTTCACACCTAGAGCAACTCCAGAAGGAAATCCGCCCACGGCTAGAAAAAGCCCTGCGCATGACCAAAGAAGGTGCACGGACCGACATTGGGGAAAACGTACTGGTCCTTCGCATGGCCGCAACCATGGTAGGCAGGTGGATTCGTGAGGAGCTCAAAGAATGGAGCCGGGAAGAAGCTGTTCACCTCGTGGGCATGGAGGCCCCGCTGCGCAGAACATTCACCCTCGCAGACGGCCGAACTATTGCCTTTTACGGACTCGCAGACCGCGTAGAAAAACGAGAGAAAAACGGCAATGTGGTCTGGCAGGTGCTCGACTACAAGACGGGCAGAGTGGAAGGAAAAGACCTTAAACTGGAAGAAAATTGGAAAGAAAAACTGGCCGATGGCCAACATGACAAGGCACTCCAACTCCTTCTCTACGCGGCCATGCTACGCGCTGGTCATCCAGAAGCTGAGCGCATCCGCCCCTCAATACGAGCCGGCAGAAAGGGAAGCGGCGACAACAGCAGTCTGCTGACACTGTCCTGGAAAGGTGAATCCGACTTAAGCGAATCACACGATCTACAACTGCAATCGTGGCTATCCAGTGTCATCCACGTCCTGCGACCAGATGAACAAGACGTATCCATCCGTCACAATACACAAAGCAGATACTGCGCAGATTGCCTCGTGCTGGAGTAGATTTCCGGTATGGAGGAGGTGAAAATGGCCTACACCGCCAAAGAATATGCTCTGCAAATGGTGCAATGTTTGGACCAACTTGCCGCAGAATCTAACTGACCATGGCCCGCCACCGCGTTCCCGTTCAAGCCCTTCGCAATTTCATCAGTATTTTGATGGGCTTCGCCATAGGTGGCCTAAACAATCTTGTGGTGTTGCCTTGGGTATTCGGTGATGACAGGAGCACATGGGGCCTTGTGACCTTTTCAGCGGCATGGGCAGCGACCTTGGCTCCCATCCTCGCTTTCGGTTCACCCCCTTCCATGAACCGATTTCGGGGGCGCTGCGAACGAGAAGGAACCCTTGCACAACTTTATGGAAGCCTTGCACAACCGGGGGTGGTCCTGTTTTCCCTTTTCATCGTGTTGCCCGCCCTGCTGTTCCCCGAGACCAGTGCTGACATTTTGGGTCTTCAAGGCGAAAAGCGATCTGTCGTGCGGCCGATTGCATTGCTCACTGGCTTGCAAACCTGCCAGGTATACTTCATCAGTTTTTTGAGCTCCAATCTCAAGACGAGCCTGGCCACATTTACCCAAGAGACGCTCTTCAAAATTGGCTATCTGGCACTGGTCACAGCGGTTGGATATGGCATTGTAAGCCGCCCTCAATTCCTGCCTGGGTTCATTTGTTTGTACGCCTTGGTGCTGAGCATTTTGTTTGCCCAAGCCATGGCCAATGGGTTCAAAATCGACTTGCGCGGCATTCGAGACCGAAACCTGCTGCGCGAACTGCGCTGGTACTCCGGGACCATGATCTTAGGAAGCAGTGCATCCATCATCATCAGCCAAATCGACATCATCATGGTTGGACGATTGATGTCACTTGAATGGGTTCCCCTCTTCGCCATCGCCTCATTCATCGCTGCCGTCGTGCAAATTCCAAAACGAGCCGTCGGACGCCTCTGGTATCCGCTCATCGCTTCGGCCATGGACAAGGTCGACGTCACCGAAGCATTTCGCATCGTCAAACTGAACCACCAAACCGTGCTTTTGACCTCAGGTTGGATCCTAGCCTGCATTTGTGCGTGCCTGCCAGAATTAAATGCCCTCCTCCATGAGGATTTTCGAGGGCTAAACACGGTCATCTTGACGGTGGGGTGCTTACGCATCATTGAGGGAAGTGCCAGCGGCAGCCTGATGATCCTTGGACAGTCCAAACACTATTCTTGGCTCATTGCATTGAATTGGGGCATGGTCTTCATCGCCATCCCCCTCAATCTGTTTTTCATCCCTGAGTCAGGACTTGGACTGGGACTTTGGGGAGCTGCGATGGCCACGCTCGTGGCGAGGGGAACCTCCATTCTGTGCCGCCAATGGGTCATCTGGCACATTTGGAGGCGCTTCACCCCAAGCGCTCATTCCCTTGGAATCATCCTGTGTCTTGGGGCCCCAGCTTGCCTGCTGACGATGTGGACCCCGGACACCCACGCCTTATTATCGTTGTTGCTGAAGAGTGTGGCCATCACGCTGTGGACAGCCGGTGCAGCCCATTGGCTCAAAATGGCCCCAGAGGCCACCGCTTTTGCATTGAAGTCACTCGCCAGATCAGGAGGAGATCACTGACGGATCCATTCCTGGGTACGGTATAAGAATCCCCAGTAGCCGCGGACCTTGAGAACGTCGGGCTCCCCGTCTTCGAACCACATCTTACAATCGTAAATCCGTCCTTTCTTGGGGTCGCAGATGGTGCCCTCATCCCACTCGCCCTCTTGGGCGACCATGTTGCGGACAATCTCCATCCCGAGCACACGCTGGTCCTTGCGGTCGTCGCCGCATTTGTCGCAATGGGGGTCTTGGTCCTCATCCGGAAGGCGAAACAGTTCAATGACCGTTCCAAAATACTGTCCATCCCGCTCCGTGATCTCCACGATACTCTTGACCCGCCCCTCGACCTCATCGTCAATGGTCTTCCATTTTCCGGTGAGACTCTGAGCAGAAAGGGATACCGTCATCGCCGTCAAAACAGCGGTAAGAACAATGCGAATCATGAAGCCAAATTAAGTGGGATCATGGGATGCTCCATCCATCCATTCGGCGCGTTCTCCATTTCGACGCGCCTTGTTGAGGGCCGTATCGAGATCAAATCCCAAAATGAGGAAGAAGCAGTTGACGTTGAGCCAAACCAAAAGGAGCAACAAGGTGCCAAGCGAACCATATAGACGGTTGTATCCAGAAAGGGAGTTCGCAAACCAAGCGAAGGCAACGGAAGTGAGTACAATCAAGAGGGTGGTCACCACAGCCCCCGGTGTAATGAAACGCCACCGCTCTTTGGAAAAATCCGCCGCATTAAACAGGGCTGCAATAGTCGAATACAACAACACCATGGTCACCACCCAACGAATCGCCTGAATAAGCGGCAAATCCTCCAGTGCAACCAACCCGCGAGAAGTCAACCAGTCCAATGCCGAACCGCTGAAGACAATGAGCAGCACAGCAACAATCAAAAAGAGCGAAAACACGACCA
>PBIE01000023.1 GCA_002720375.1 Crocinitomicaceae bacterium
GACATCGCGTTCGTCGATCCAATCGGGTACGTCACGGCAATCCACACCATGCCCGCGGAACCTCCGCGCGGGAACGAAGAACAGGAATCCACCTACCAACGCCGACTTGTGAGGTACACCAGCGGGTATCCGGCCCAGTTCGCGATCGAAATCGCGCCTGGTCGATTCGCCGAACTCGGTATCTCGGTTGGGGATCGACTCTCGATTCCACCCAAGCGACTCAAGACGCTCTCTGAGTCAGCCGAAGCAGACTGAGGGGCGAATTTCGATCCCCGTGTCCGCGGGTCTCGGAATCTCTGCCATGTCCACATCCTGGGTTCTCTTCGTGACGACGCCTTCTTCCGCCACGGATGTCGTGCGGATCGCCGACTCGTATCGCGCGGCCAGAACCGATCTCGATCCGGAATGCCGGGTGGTTTCCGGGGACGAAGTCGGGGAATCCGATTGGCGAGGATCCCTGGGGGTGATCCTGTCGGGTCAAGACGATGTTCCGCCGTTCATTCGACGATTGGAGGATCGCATCGGATTCGATTCGATGACGACGTTGATTCGTCTCGGCGGGTCGAAGCGAAGTGACGCCATCTCGCTTCCCACGGATCCCGGTTCGACGTCGTTGATGGCCGTGATCAGGACGCTCGCTCATCGCCAACCGGAATTCGAACGCGTGCAGAACGAACTGGCGGTGACGACGAGAATCGCGGAAGGTGTCCAGGACGAGATCGGTCGGATTGATCAGGAGCTCCAGATGGCGTCCCTGGTGCAGCGGGAGTTCCTTCCCCGTGAGATCTCCGTCGACTGCGGGGTGACGGTCGCCGCTCTCTGGAGACCGGCAAGCTACGTTTCGGGAGACATCTACGACATTATCAAGCTCGACGACGACCACGTGGGCCTTTTCCTCGCGGACGCCGTCGGCCACGGCGTACCGGCGGCGCTTCTCACGATGGTCATCTGCCGGAGTCTCAACGGAGTCGATATCGGCCCCGACGGTGAGCACCGGGTGGTGCCTCCCGGGGAGGCGCTCGGACGATTGAATCGATTCATGATGTCTCGCAAGGGGGAGACGACTCGCTTCGCAACGGCGACGTACGTCGTCTTCAACCACCGCACCAGTACCGCTCGGATCGCCTCCGCCGGCCACCCGTCGGTCGTGCGGATCGGAAAACCCGAGTCGGGCTCCCCCAACCAGGAGTTCGCAGCGACCGGAGGCCTTCTGGGCGTCTTCGATGACGAGGTGTTTCACGAACACGAGGTCGTGCTCGAGAACGGGGAGGGCCTGATCCTTCACTCGGATGGATTCGAGCAGGCCTTTCCCGACTGTGCCCGCGACCACCACCATCGACGGCTTCCGAATCACCGGTACCGCGACGTCATCCAGAGACTCGCGAACCTCGACCATCCGCCGTCCATGATCGCCGAGATCGAGGACATGCTCGATCGACACACCGGATCACTGCATCAGTCCGATGACCTCACGATGATCTGCATGCGTCGTGATGCAGTCGTCGCCGACGCTCGAACGGTCCAACCGGACACGATCCACCAGGTGCACTAGCTCGAATCGCGATCATGCGTTCACTACGAGCCTCGACGGTCGGCGAGAACTCGGTCCACGTGGCCCGCAACCATCTTGGAGATGACATCGGCCTCGAGGTTGACTCCGTCTCCGATCTGAAGTCCTCGCAGTGTCGTCCGTTCCAGCGTCTCAGGGATCAGGGCGATTTCGAATCCACGGGACTCCCCGTCGTCGCCTCGCAGGACGACGGCCACGGTCAGAGAGACTCCGTCGACCGTAATCGACCCCCGGTCGACCAGATGTGGCGCAATGCCCTCACCGCACTCGACTCGCACCCGCCAGTCGTCGCCCTCCTGAACTGAAACCACGCGTCCCACACCGTCGACGTGACCCTGGACCAGGTGACCGCCCAGGGCCGTCTGAAGCGTGGCCGCGGGTTCGAGGTTGACGGAGTCGCCCGGCTCGAATCCTCCAAGGGTGGTCATCTCCAGCGTCCGGTGAATCACATCGAACGAGACAATCCCTTCGACGACCTCGACCACGGTGAGGCAGCACCCCGACACACTGATCGATGCCCCCAGATCGGGCCTCAGGGGCCATCCACCAAAGTCGATCGCCAGGCGCGCGCCTTCGGCCGAGGGGGAGATGCGGTCGACCACGCCCATTGCTTGTACCAGTCCTGTGAACATGCGTGAAAGCCTAACCCATCGGGTGAGGGCCACGTCGGAACCCCCTGATTCGCCTCGCGAATAGGCCTTTCGGAGGATCGTCAGATCAACGCCAAGGCGATAGACTGTGCGGTCCGCGGTGGTCCCCCGCCGCTTCGTCCTCGACCCACCCCCCCGGAGCATCCCCCATGCAGGGCGTCCTTCGAACATCCGGTTGTCTGTTCCTCATCATGGCCGCGACCATCGGCGAAGACCTGCGCGGACAGGACCGCAACGACGACGCCCCACCGCACACCCGTCGCCAGGAACTCGACGACAAGTACACCATTGGTCCCACGGCAGCCCGTGAGCTCGGGTATCGAATCATCTGGCAGGCGAACCTGGGTGATGACGCTCGACGCTTCGACGTGGTCGAAGGCGACGTGTACGTCATCACGCCCGGAAATCGCATCGCCCGCATCGACCGGAAAAAGGGCGACGTCGTCTGGAACGCCATCGCGGCCGATCCCAACGACAAGATCTGGGGAATCACGCAGGGAATGCCCGGTCCGGACGAACTCTCCTGGGGCCGAAACGCGAACGACAAGCTCTACGTCACGACCGACCCACTGGTCTTCGTCATCGACCATGCGAGCGGTTCGATCATCGGTCGTCAGCCGCTCGACAAGGTTCCCTCGAGCGAGGTGGTGAGATCCGGTCCCTATCTGATCTACGGCACCCGGACCGGTCAGGTGATCTGGCACCAGTACTTGGTGGGGCACGCCTGGAGAGCCAACCAGCTCCGTGGCCCAGTGACCCATCCCCCCACCCTCGTCGGCACCAACCGAGTGGTGTGCGGCAGCGAAGGCGGGACGCTGCTGATGCTGGACGGCAAGACGGTGGGAAGAATCTGGGGAGACCAGATCCTCGGCTCCGTCTCGGCGTCGATCGCAGCCGGCAACGGGATGGTCTTTTGCGCGTCCGATGACCAGTATCTTCGTGCGTACGACGCATCGAACGGACGACTGGAGTGGAAGCATCTCGCCACCAGTCCGCTCGATCAGAGCCCCTTCTTCTTCGACGGCGGCGAGGGCAGTCCGCGAGTTCTTCAGTGGTCTGAGACCGAAGGCCTCCTGTGTCTCGAGGCTCGTTCGAAGACTGCGATCCAGGGGACCCTGGTCTGGACGCTTCCCGATGCCCGAGGCGACATTCTTGGCGTCATAGATGGCGAGGTCGTGATCTGGGATAACGACGGAAAGATGCTCCGCATGATCGATGTCGATCAGGGACGCATCACCAAGACAGTCGCTTTGCCCGAGATCATCGACATCAAGCTCGTCGACGACTCGATCTACGCCTCCGGAACCGACGGTCGACTCACCCGACTCGATCCGGTCCGATGACAGGACCGGATACACGGATATGACCACAACTCGCCCCGTTCAAAGAGCATTGCTGTCCGTGAGCGATAAGACGGACCTCGTACCGTTCGCCCGCGCTCTCCAGGAGCGTGGGATCGAAATCGTGTCGACGGGAGGGACGCATCGAGCGCTCACCGAAGCGGGACTCGCTCCGAAGGAGGTCCAGGCACTGACCGGATTTCCCGAGATGATGGATGGTCGAGTCAAAACCCTCCATCCCGCCGTCCACGGTGGCATCCTCTTCCGCCGCGATGACGAGACACACACCACGGACCTCGATTCTCACCAGATGGTGCCCATCGATCTGGTCTGCGTGAACCTCTACCCGTTCGAACGTACCATTCGCAACGAAGGCGCGACCACCGAGGAGGCGATCGAACAAATCGATATCGGAGGTCCTTCGATGCTCCGTTCCGCGGCCAAGAACCATGAGTTCGTGACCGTGGTGACGACGCCAGATCAGTACGACCGGGTCATCAACGAACTGGACCAGAACGACGGAGCAACCTCCTTCGAGCTTCGTCGGGAATTCGCCGCGGTCGCATTCGCGCGCACGGCCGAATACGACGCGACGATCGCCGCGTGGATGAGTCGGACCTCCTCCCAGAGGTTCCCCTCGGTACTTCGCTTGAACTACACCGGACAGCGAGAGCTTCGTTACGGAGAGAATCCGCATCAACTCGGCGCGGTCTATCGCGACCCCACGTTCAAGGGTCCGAGCGTTGTGACCGCAGAGCTGCTCGGTGGCAAGCCGCTCTCCTACAACAACCTGCTCGACGCCGCCGCTGCGCTGGAACTCATCCAGGATCTCCACGATCTTGGCGAATCGACCGTCGCCGCGATTGTCAAGCACACGAATCCATGCGGCGCCGGACGGGGCGACAACATGGTGAACGCTTTCAAGGCGGCTCACGCCGGCGACCCGCTGGCCGCCTTCGGCGGGATCCTCGCGGTGGACCGAGACGTTGACGGAGAAGCGGCCGCGGCCATCGTGGAGGAAAGCCGTTTTCTTGAGGTCCTGATCGCACCCAGCTTCACCCAGGAAGGCTCGGAAACCCTCGCCGCCCGTTGGCCGAACTGTCGTCTTCTTGCGGTCGGTCCGATCAACGACCAGGGACAGGACACCCTCAATCTGCGATCGGTGCCCGGTGGACTGCTCGCAGAGGAGCGAGACACCCATCCATTTTCCGCGACCGATCTGCGACATCTCGCCGGCCCAGAACCTTCGGCCGAGCTTCGGCAGGCCGTCGGCCTCGCTTCTACCGTCGTCAAGCACCTCAAGTCCAACGCCGTCTGTATTGCGACCCCCGATCGGCTGATTGGAGCTGGGGCCGGTCAAATGGACCGCGTCGCGGCCTGCCGTATTGCGGTCGAGAAGGCCTCCAAATCCCTGGCCGCTGAGACCGGACCGATCATCGCCGCGAGTGACGCGTTCTTCCCGTTCCCGGACGGTCCCGAGATCCTGATCGACGCGGGTGTCTCCTGCATCGTGCATCCAGGAGGATCGAAGCGGGACTCCGAGACGTTCGAACTCTGCGAGAAACGTGGAGTCACCTGCATGCTGACCGGAGTCCGACACTTCCGGCATTGATCCTCTCGGCGGGAGGCGGGCTCCGAGAATCCCGGGCGTGATGCGTCGAGGGACACCCCGAGCAACCGGTGTGATCCTCCCCGTTCATCTTGACCCGAAGGACCGAGGGGGAGCCTTTCCAGGCTGCTACCATGGAGCAACACCCGCTCCAAACGAGGACCTCTCTTGGCCAACACTCCGTCACGAATTCCAGCCCATTCGGATCTCGCCCCCATCAAGACGGCGTTTCCGGATGCGAGGCTTCAGGCGACGGAATTTCGTGGGTTGACCACCGTGATCGTTCCCAAGCAGGACGTGCATGCGGTTCTCCGCTTCCTCCATGACGAACCAGAGTGCAGGTACGACTTCCTGGTGGACGTGACGGCGGTTGACTACCTCGACTACCCGGTCGAGACCGGGGGCAGGTTCGGCCTCGTCTGGGTACTCACCAGTCTCCCAACAAACCGACAGCTGGTGATCAAGACCTGGCTCGACCCAACCCTGGACACCGAGGGTGTCGCGGACGATCCTGGACTACAGATCGAATCCTGCTGCGACATCTGGCCCGGTGCCGAATGGATGGAACGCGAGGTGTTCGATATGTTCGGTATTCGGTTCAAGAACCACCCGGATCTTCGGCGAATCCTTCTCTGGAAGGACTTCCCGGCGTATCCACTCCGGAAGGACTATCCACTTCGCGGACGAGGAGAACGTGAGTACTACGCGGTTCTCGACCGCGATGCTCGCTGAAGATTTCCAAGAGGACATTTGAGATGGCAAAGAAAAGGACGAAGTCGCCCGGCAAGACTCGGGCGAAGAGCTCCGCGACCACCCGGGTGGTCGTACTCGGAGGCGGAATGGTGGGATCGGTCATCGCGAGCGATCTCGCGGCCAGCCGCGGCATGAAGGTCACGGTCGTCGATGCGTCCAAGAAGGCCCTGGCTCGTTGTGAGGCCCGCTCTCCGCGGAAGATCAAGACCCGGGTGGCCGATCTGTCGGACGAAAAAGAGCTCCGAAAGACGATCGCGGAAGCAGACCTGGTGGTCGGAGCGCTCGCAAGCCGGCTGGGCCTCAGGACCCTCGAGATCGTTCTCGACGAGGGACGGGACTACGTCGACATCTCATTCATGCCCGAGGACAACCTGCATCTGCACGAGCTGGCCAAGAGACGTCGAGTCACGGCCGTGGTCGACATGGGGGTAGCACCGGGAATGAGCAATCTCCTCTGCGGATGGGCGACCCGAAAACTGAAGAAGTGCCGTCGACTCGAGATCCTCGTCGGCGGCCTCCCGCGGAATCGGCACTGGCCCTGGGAATACAAGGCCGGATTCGCGCCCAGCGATGTCCTCGAGGAGTACACCCGTCCGGTCAGGGTGGTCGAGGGTGGAGAAATCGTTTGGAAGGAAGCGCTCACCGAGCCGACGCTGGTCGACTTCGAGGGAATCGGAACCCTGGAAACCTTCCTGACCGACGGGCTTCGGTCGCTTGCGGACACCCTGGACGTCCCCGACATGGTGGAAAAGACCATGCGGTATCCGGGCCACATCGAATTGATGAGAGTCATGAGGCATCTCGGGCTCTTCCGCCAAGACGAGGTCGAACTTCCCAGCGGCGTGCGAGTATCGCCCCTGGAGCTCACCAGCCACCTGCTCTTCCCCCAGTGGACGTTCGAGGACTTCGAACCGGACTGTACGGTGATGCGAATCACGGCCGAAGGTGATCTCGGAAAGGTACCCACCCGATTGACGTGGAGCCTTGTTGACCATCTGGATTCCGAGACTGGGTACACCAGTATGTCTCGGACCACGGGCTTCCCAGCCGCTGTCGTCGCCCGAATGATCGCGGACGGTTCGCTCCGGAAACGCGGGCTCTTTGCGCCTGAACAGATCGCCGGCGAGAAGGGACTGCTCGACCGGATGATGAAGGAGCTGGCTGATCGCGGGGTGAACTATCGAGCGGAGGCCGAGGCGATCGAGTAGTTTCGACCCTCCGGCCGGAGAGCGCCGGAGTGCAATCAACAAGGAACGAGGACCGCGAGCGGGGACCGCCGCGCCCTCAACGATCCCGAACAACCCGTTCGGGAAGGCGGTGTCATGGAATCTTTCGAACATCAGGAACTCAAGCGGCTCGCGGTCGCATGGCTCGTCCGCCTGGGTTGTCGCGCGATAGCCACCGAGGTGACCTGCCCGATATCCCGATACCGGGTCGATGTGGCGGGGTGGCTCGACCACTCGGAATCGACGCTCCTTGACGCCGGGGGGCTCCAGAAACGACGCCCTGGGATCGCCGCGTCCCTGTTCGACGATCGGGTTTCGCGACGAGGCCCAAGATCCCCGCGGACGATCGTCGTGGAATGCAAGCGAAGCCGATCCGACTTCGTTCGAGACGATCGAAACGCCGATCGACTCAAGCAACGTCTCGAGATGCTTCGAAAGGCGAAGGATCGTTTCGAACGCGTCCTCATTCCCCAGAGTGAGCCGCACCTTCGTGAATCTGGAGGCTCGCTCTTCCCCGAGCTGGAGAAATGGAACTTCGAAGCAAGCCGAACCGCCGCCTACCAAAGGACTATGAAAGAGATCGAACGAATCGAGCGTCGTGTCCATCGCGACACCAAGTTCCACACCATGGCCCGCTACCGTCTGGCCGACCACCTCGTGCTGTTCACATCGAGCGACCTCATCAAGATCACTGAGGTTCCGACTGGATGGGGTCTGGTGGAGTGCGGCCGCGGAAGACTTCGGCGAGGTGTCGGCCGACTGGGACCGCTCGAGAATCTCCCACTGCGAGAACGAATCTCGCTTCCACCGCACGAAAGTCGTCCCGACCGTCGCGAACAGATGCTGCGAAATATCGCGGTCGCCGCAAGTCGGTCCCTGATCACATCGCACACGGAGGGCCGAGAATCGGATAATCCGAATGGTGGTCTGAACCCACGGTACTCACGTATCACCTCCACTCCGGCCGGACCATCGTCCCAAACCGAAGGCGACGTTCCGGTCGGTTAGCATGTTCACACCTGCCCCGGTAGCTCAGTCGGATAGAGCAGCGGACTTCTAATCCGCAGGTCGAAGGTTCGAATCCTTCCCGGGGTGCTTCGTAGTGCAGACGATCGATTTCAGCCGCTGACCACGAGGAGCATGCCATGAATTACGAACAACGGATCATCAGTCTGGAGAGAATGGTGCGTCGTCAGCGAATCGGTATGCTCGCAACGACCCTTGGCCTCGCCACCGCGATGGTGCTCGGAATGGCCGATGATTCACCGAAAAAGATGACGCTTGAGGAGTTGACTATCACCCACGACGGAACGCCGCGAATCGTGATGGGGACCAACGAGGATGGCGGTGTNGGCGTCGCGTTTCTCGATCCAAAGGAAAGGCCCCGCGTATCGATCGGCACCGACGACAAGGACGGATCCGGCATTGCGATCCTGGATGAACGTCAAACTCCAAAGATCATGATCGGCTCCGGACCAGAGGGATCGGGAATTGCCCTAGTAGGCGCCACACTCACCGAGATCCCCGTTCCCCCTTCGCAGAAGAAGTAGACCCGCGAACGGCTCCAAGCCCGGCCGTAGGACGACCTTCGGGAATTGACACTGCGGTTTGAGTGAAATCCCAATCGCGTCAACATCGATTCTCGTTGACGCCCACCCCTCCCGAAAGGTACGGTCGCGATTGACGACACCGAAAGGGCGAAAGTGAAGTACTTCATCAGAAACGATCGAGACGAGGAGTTTGGACCCTTCTCATCGAGCGAACTCAGATTGCTGGTCAGCCAGGACCGCCTGGGAATCGGCGATTTCGTCCGACGCGAAGTCGGCACGACCTGGCATGCGTTCCATACGATCCCGGGCCTCGGCATCGATACGTCGTCGGAAGATGACGATCCGGACCACGACGTTCCGAACACGATGGCAGCGACGGTCGAGGGATGGGATACCGATCATCTTNCACAAGTCGAGGCGGAGAACGAACCGCCCGCGTTGCTCGAAGTCACGTGTAAGCAAGATCGGGCGGACTCCGTNGAACCCAGCGCAACTTCGAACCAAGCGACCAAGCCCATGAGGCCGGTTCATCCGGTGCGTCGATCGGGGACCCCCGAATCACGTGTGTCTCTGGAATCGCTGGCCNCCATGCCAGAACCNATTCCGACGCCNCGCCCGGCACCGCNGGTCGCGCTCGCAGACACACCAGCCCAAGATGAGACTCCCGAATCTATCTCGATCGTCGCCGAGGACGAGGAGGCTGGTCGAGAGACCCGATACGTCCGGATCCAGGAGGACGCGTTAGACGCCTTCAAGCGGTCGTGGATCGCGGCACTCATAGGTCGACGCGCCTGCCTGCATCTTCTCTCAGATCGAATCGATCTGGTCACGCCAGGCATCCTCAGATCGGAAATGCAGGCATGCTGGCTCGACGCGGTTGACGCCGTGGCGATCAGAACCCATCGCTCCGTCTTTCGAATCCTGATTGGAGTGGTGCTCATCACCAGCTCGATCGGGAGCGGGATATCGCTGCTCCTCGGTTTCGGTAGCGGGTTGGCATCGCAAAATGCGACGGTGGTACTCGTGGGATCGATACTGGCCTTCCTCGCGGGTCTTGCGATGCTTCTCTTGAGCGTCTCTCGGGTCCTTGAGATACACGCGGGATCCCAGACCCTTCGGATCAACAAATCCCGAATGAAACCGACGATGATCGACTGGGTCGGAAGTGCCCGGAGTCGTCACCGTAATGAGCAGCCGGTCAATGGGGATCAGAGTTCGAATTCATCGTCGATGCCGTCCTCGACGCGATCCTGACGCGTGATTTCAGCTCCGGTGAGTCTCCAGCCACCGGGACGTTCGCCCACCGACCAGATGGCGTCGTACTCATTGGTTCGAGCATGTGAATGCCCCCAGTGGGTGACGACTCCGTCCACGAGCCATCGGCATCGGACGCGGAAAGATGGCCACTCCCTGCCGTCGGAATCTTTTTCGACTCCGGATTCGAGGACTTCGATCTCGAGGGGCCGGACGCGGGCCACTCGGGCGACCGCTCCGCCTTCCTCCTCCATGACCAATCCGCGGAAGATGGTTCGATAGAGCGTGTCTACGAAATCGGCATCGGCCGTACGAGCGAGTGCGTCGTAGATGCTTCCCTCTTCGACGTAGTCGAAGGCACGGTAGATGTTCTGATGCAAAGGGCGGAAGATCTCTTCGGCCTTGATCCCGTCGGGCGAGGCGATCGATCTCGTAGTCGTGAAGGTACCGACATCGACGACGAAAACCACGACCGCAGCGGCGATCAACGTCGTCCCGAACGCCAGCCAGCCGGGATTTCGAGAGACCGGTCGTGGTCCCCCCAGAGCCATCAACATGCATCCAACCGCGAAGATCGTCAGACCGATCGCAAGAATCGGCCAGGAAGTCTCGATCGGAGTCGCGGGCGCGGGCACCGGAGCCAGCCGGCTCTCTAGATCGCCGCCTCTTCGATACCAGGTGTATGCCGGTTCATCCGCCGAGATCACGAAGGGGACTCTCAAACCTTCCGCCACCACTTCCGCGGCGATCGCGATCGGGGGTGGATCCGGGAGATCCTTCAGGATGTCCGGCGGGTATGTCGTCCAGACGATCTCGACTCGATCCGCTGGCGATCCTGGAGTCGGATACACCAGTTCGAAGCGAATCTTGCGTAAGCCCTGCTCTCCGGAGACCGGAAAGAGAGGGAGCAGCCGGAGGTCGGGATCGTTGATCTGCAGGCCTTCGAGTTCGGGATCGATCCGCACACCGTCGATACGAACGATCGCATCGTTGAGAAAGTGATCCTCCAGGACCATGGGGACGTCCGCCCACTCCTCTCGAGAAATCCGAGCTGGGTCCTCCCGATCCAAATCCACCATCGCATCGAGAAAAACGAGGTTCATCTCCACATTGAGAATGACCCGGTCATCCTCGATCACGATCCTGAGATCCACATGGGGGCCATCCTGAGGATGCGCAGCGCGAACCACATCGAAGATCCCCCCCACCGCGGCCAGAACGGCTATCCACAGGATCCGCCCGGTTCCAAAGTCGACCTGAGTGATGCCCATCATCGTGCCCAGTGTAGAGAAGACGGCCTCTTTCAGAAGGGCTGGACGGTCCTCTACAGGAACGACCGACGGCCGACGCCCTGATTCGCCTATTCTGTACGGTCACCGACGTCGCCGAGTCCAAATCCGCTTCGGGAGCTTTCGTCTTGAATCTGAATCCTCTTTATCGAGTCTCGATCACCGCATCGCCCCTTTTCCTCGCATGCTCGGCGGTTGCGCTATCACCCGCAGGCGTCTCCGAGGACGTGATACGCGAGGCGATGAATGACGCTCCGGAGTCCGAGAGGATCTTCAACGAGCACATCACCGTTCTCTCGAGTCCATGGATGGAGGGCCGCCTCCCCGGAACCCCCGGCATGGAACAGGCTCGCCGCTACGTGGAATACTGGTTCGATCGTGCGGGGCTGGAACCCGCCATCGCCGGGGAGGACGAACCCAGTTGGCGTCAACCCTTCCAGCTCGGTTCGAGCCGGGAATTCGATGGTCAAACACTCCGCGTTCGCGCCAACGATGCAGTCGAGGATTTCGAACTCGGCACTGATTTCGAGCTCACGGGACTCGGTGGCGACGGGAGCATTGAAGGTGAAATGGTGTTCGTCGGTTATTCGATCGATGGAGGTCCCGACGAGTATGAGTCCTATCCCGACGACATCGACCTCTCTGGGAAGATCGCGGTCATGCTCCGCTTTGAACCTATGGACGATGAGGGAAACAGCCTATGGAACGATCGCCGCTGGTCGAGGAACTCCACCTTCTCGCGGAAATTCGACGCAGTCTCAAAGCGTAATCCGGCCGGGGTCATCCTGATCAACACGCCGGGGGCAAACGACTCCCGAGTTGACATGCTCATGCGAGACGCCTCCAGCGTCATTGAGGACGTCCCCGTCTTCATGATGTCATCCGAGGCCGGGTCCCGCCTGGTGGCGAAACACGATCCCGAAGGTCGATCAATGGCGGAACTACGGCGACTCGCCGATCAGGGAACCACCATCGTCGATCTCGACGGAGTCCTCGAAGGAAGTGGTGACATCGTGGAGACCCCGATGTTCGCCGAGAACGTCCTCGGCGTGCTCCCGGGGCGAGGAGATCTCGCAGACGAATGGGTCGTGATCGGCGGCCACCTCGACCATCTGGGATACGGCGAGTTCGGATCCCGTCGAGGCTCGGGCAGACTCCATCCCGGAGCGGACGACAACGCCTCAGGTGCGGCGGCGCTGATGATGCTCGGAGAGAGCCTTCGTAGCGCCTACGACGAGCTGCCAGAGGATGCCCAAGCAAGGTCGATCATGTTCGCCGCGTTCGATGCGGAGGAGTCGGGACTCAACGGCTCCCGTCACTACGTTCGGAATCCCCCCCATGAACTCGAAGACATCTCCCTCATGATCAACTTCGACATGATCGGCCGCGTCGTCAACGACCGCCTCTCGATCACCGGGGCCGACTCCGCCGAGGGAATGTCCGAATGGCTCGATCCCCTCTTCGAGTCCTCTGGCCTCGAGATCGTCAAGCAGGAGGGGATGCGCGGCGGAGGCAGCGACCATGCGTCGTTCTACCAGCAGGGAATTCCCGTTCTCTTCGCGATTTGCGCCGACTTCCACGACGACTACCACACTCCGGACGACACGCCGGATCAGATCTACCGGGCGGCAGGCGTGAAGACGATAGAGCTGTTCCACAAGATCGCGCTCGAAGCCGCGACCCGCGAGGAGAAGCTGAAGTTCGCTTCCCCCAGCTCGTCGAGCGGCCGAGCAGGCCCCACCCGATCGCGAGCCCTTCGGGTCCGACTGGGCATTCGAAGCCGCCAGCTTCCAGACGGACAGGGTCTCGAGGTGGTCAACGTCACCGACGGATCTACCGCCGCCGAGGGTGGACTCCAGGAGGGTGACATCATCAAGAAGTGGGATAAGAACCCGTTGGAAACCCGCAGCGATCTCGTCAGCAAGTTGGCTGAGCTCAAGCCCGGCGATGAGGTCCAGGTGCTCATCGAGAGAGACGGCGAAGAGTCGGTCAAGTTCCTGAAGATGAAGGCACCCAGCTGATCCTCGGAACGTCCTTCGCTCAGTCGGGGCGATCGGCCCCTTCACTCCGCTCCTTCGTCCGGCGACTCGACAGCGAGGCCGACGTCCGGCCGATCGAATCACCACCGAACCGATCGCGGATGGCGTCGGTTGCGGCGTCCAGTCGTCGCCGCCGGTCCGAAGCCGAATCGTCACCGGACCCGAAGAGCGACTCCGTATCCTCCTCGTCTAGTCGGGCGAGGGAGACGCCGATGAGCCGCACCGGCCGGAATGGCCAGCTCCGAAAGAGCGACCGGGCAGCATCCCAAATCATCCCCGTCTGGTCCGTCGGATGATCGAGCGTGGTCGATCGCGTATTGGTCGCGAAGGATCCGTCGCGCACCTTCACCACCACCGATCTGGTCATTCGACCGCCACGTCGAAGCCGAGCCGCCGAACGCTCCACGTGACGAAGAAGTACGGATTCGACTTCGGAGGGATCCTCGATGTTCTGATGGAACGTCTGTTCGTGGCCGATCGACTTCGCGATCCGATCCGTCACCACCGGTCGATCATCACGACCGTGTGCAAGATCATGGAAGCGTTTCGCCGCGTTCCCAAGGAGATCGCCTAGATCCTCGGGGGATCGACGTTGGAGATCGCCGAAGGTCTGGATGCCCGCGGCAGCGCAGCGATCCGCGGTTCGAGGACCGATGCCCCACATTCGACGAATGGGCAGCGATGCGAGCTGTTCGACGAGGCCGTCCGAATCCATCACGGTCAATCCATCGGGCTTGTCGAGGTCGGAGGCTATCTTCGCCACGAATTTCGATGGTGCGACACCGATGCTCGCGGTCAGTCCGGTCTTCGATTCGATCCGGGCTCGTAGAAGTCGCGCAATCGTCTCGCCGTCTCCCAGGAGACGACGGGATCCCGTCACATCCACGAACGCCTCGTCGATCGAGAGTGGCTCCACCATCGGGGATACGGACTCAATCAGGTCCATGATGCGTCGACTTTCGGACTCGTACCGCTCGAATGACGGAGGCATCACCACCGCGTCCGGACAGCGTCTCTGTGCCTCCGCCATGGGCATCGCCGAACGACAACCGAAAACTCGAGCCTCGTAGCTCGCCGCCGCGACCACGCCGCGCCCACCGCGACCCCCCACCAGTACCGGCCGGCCCGCAAGGGAAGGATCATCTCGTTGCTCGACCGACGCGAAGAACGCATCCATGTCGACGTGCAGAATGGTCCGATCGGCGGTCACCGCAGACACCGTGGCAGGATGCTGTTCACGCGTCGGATGCCGATTCAGAGCCCTTCGATACGGGCTGCGTCTCGTCCGCCGAGGGCTCCGAATCCTTCGACCACGCTGGATTAAGGAAAATCCGACCGATCTCCTTCCGACGCTCGGGATCGAGCTCTCCGAGGGACACCAGCTTGTCCTGGAGGCTCGTCCACCGCGACTCGGTCATCCAGCCGAGCCGATTCGATTTGGTGTCTTCCGAGACCAGGAAATTGGAAAGGGCGGCGGCCGCAATCTCCAGCGTCCTCGGGCTGAAATCGGGGTTCAATTTACCGATCGTCTTGTTCGTGGGCTGAGGCGAGGCAAGGTAGTCCTGCCAGCCACGCGTCATCGCCCGCACCATCTTCGTGACGAGCTCCGGCTCCTGTTCGAGAAGCCGATCACTCACTGCGACGATCACGTCGTAGGGATTGAACCCCGCATCGGCGACGAGGAAAACCCGGGTCCGTATTCCGTCACTCTCGAGTTGGACCGGTTCCGCGGTCGCGAACGCCTGCATTCCAACGACGGTGTTCTGAAGGAAGGGTGCGAACGATCCGGTGTACGGGATGAACTTGAGATTACTTTTCCCAAGTGACTGATTGAGCCACTTGATGAACGGTAAGCCGTTCTGAGCCATAATCGTTCCGTCGGATCGCCACAGTTCTTCGATAGTCTGGTACGACGAGTCCCACTTGACGACGAGCGCTCTTGGGGATTTCTGGAAGGTCGCGAAGACGGCCGTGGCTCTTCCGCCTTGGGCACGGAGCGTCACCAGTTGCGAACCGGAGACGATCGCGAAGTCGACGTT
>PBIE01000024.1 GCA_002720375.1 Crocinitomicaceae bacterium
CTGCTATTGCAGCTCGAACAAACGATGGTACGCCCCCTTGGCTGCCAGCAGGTCCGAGTGGGTCCCTTGCTCGACGATTTCACCTGCATCGAGACAAACAATGCAGTCCGCATCTCGAATTGTGGTCAGCCGATGCGCCACCAAAACACTGGTTCTCCCACGGGTCAACCGTTCGGTCGCTGAACGAATCAATTGCTCACTTTCAGGGTCAATGCTGCTGGTGGCTTCATCGAGTATGAGAATGCCTGGCTGCTGAGCATAAGCCCGGACAAAGGCAATCAACTGCCGCTGCCCCGTGCTGAGCATCACACCGCGCTCCTTGACATCGTACGCCAACCCACCCGGCAATTGATCCACCAGGCCCCTCACCCCAACCGCATCCACCGCCTCCTCTACCCGATCGCGAGATATGTCCGAGTCATACAGTGTGATGTTGTCCTCCAATGACCCCGTGAAGAGAAAAACATCCTGCAATACCACACCAATGGAGGAGCGCAACCGATCCAAAGAAATCGTCCGAATGTCCTCTCCATCGATGGTGATTCTGCCCTTCTGAAATTCATAAAGCCGGCTGAGAAGGTTGACGATACTGGACTTGCCCGCACCCGTAGCGCCCACAAAAGCAACGCATTGTCCAGCCTTGACTTCAAAGCTCACCCCCTTCAACACCCAATCCTCATCGTTGTAGGCAAACCACACGTCTTCAAAGACAATGTGACCGCGAAGACCCGGCGATTTCGACCCATCCAAATTTGCCTCTGGTTCGGGCATGCGTTCATCGAGGTCCAACAGATGAAACACCCGGTTGGCGTTGACAATGCCCATCTGCAACACATTGAATCGATCGGCGAGCTGTCGGATGGGACGGTAAAGCATGAAGACATACAGAATGAACTGCAGGATCACCCCCAAGGTCATGTCACCGCTGGCCACGCCCTCCACGCCAAGCCAGAGCAACAACGCGACACTGGTTGCAGACAACATCTCCACAACGGGAAAGAAGATGGAGAATGCCCAGATGGAACGAATGTTGGCTGCGCGGTGCGCCGCATTGTGAACCAAAAACTTCTGCCGTTCGGCATCCTCACGACCAAACGCCTGAATGATGCTCATGCCCGTCACGTGCTCCTGGACAAACACATTGATGCGGGACACCTCGTTGCGGACACTGACAAATGCCTTCTTGATGGCCTTCTGGAAAATACGCGTTGCCACAAGGAGAACCGGAATAGGCAACAGCACGATCAACGTGAGGACCGGGTCAATCCACAACATGGCACCAACGACCACAACCAAGCGCAAGATGTCGCCCACCGCATTGAGCAAGCCATTGGAAAACACATCGGCAATGCCGTCTATGTCTCCAATGTGACGGGTGACCAATTGGCCCACCGGAGTTTGATCAAAATACTTGAGCTTGAAACGCGACACATGGGCGAACAAAGCGGAACGAAGGTCGAGCGTGACACTCTGGGCCACCCAATTCGCCCAATAGGTCTGCCAAAACTGCAGTACGGCTTCAATTAAAATGAGTCCCACCACCATGAGGGACACCCGAAGCAACCCAGGACCATCCCCGATGGCAATGTGATCGTCAAGGGCCACCCGTGCCAAATAGGGTCGAACCCAACTGAGCACGGCAAGAAGGAACACCAAGACACCGGTGCACAAAAACCGCACACGGTAAGGCCTGACCTGACCCAAAATGCGACGCAGGACCTTGCCGTCAATGATGGTTCCGATGGTTTCTGGGGCACTCAAACGAGAAAAGGATAATCGACGCGAGAAAGGTAAAGACCACACGCCGGTGCCGAAGTTCCGGCACGCCCTCTGTCCTTGGATGCAATCACATCTGCCATGGCATCAGGCGTCATTCGCCCCTTGCCAATCTCAAGCAGGGTGCCCACAATGGCCCTGACCATGTTCCGTAAAAACCGATCTGCCGAAATATCAAACCGCAAGCGATGATGTTCTATGCGCGTCCACCCTGCATGACGCACATCACAAAGGGTTGTTTTCTGTCCCCCACCTGTCTTTTGAAATGCATCAAACTCCCCACGAAAAACGAGAAGCTCAGCTGCCGCATTCATGGAATCAAAGTCAAGCGACTCGTAGACACGGGTGCTCCGCCCCTGAAGAAACGGGTCCTTGTCTGTATGAACCCAGTATGTGTAGGCCCGCTCAGATGCACTGAATCTCGCGTGGTCCTTCTCTCCCACTTCAAAAATCCGCCGAACACCGATGTCTGAAGGCAACATGCCATTGAGTTTCCAGCACCCCTGATCCCAATCAGAAAAACGAGGACCAAACTCTCCTGACCATTCAAAATGAGCGAAATAAGACGACGCATGAACCCCTGTATCTGTGCGGCCACATCCCACCACAATGGTTTTTCTCCCAAGAAGGTTGGACAAACGCTCTTCCAAAACCTGCTGCACAGAAATGGAATCAGGTTGGCGTTGCCAACCATGATAGGCAGTGCCTTCGTAGCTCAATTCAAGAAAGCAACGAATTGACACGGTTCAGAGTGAGGTCAGGCCCAATTCGTGATGCCCTCTCCAACGTATTCGCCAGCTTTGAGCTTACCCTGAACCTTTTTGAAGGTTTCGATGGTGTACTTCACGTCGTCCAAGGTGTGAATTGCCGTGGGAATAAGCCTCAACATGATCACGTCTTTGGGCACCACCGGATACACCACAATAGAACAAAAAATGCCGTAATTCTCGCGAAGGTCAAAGGTGAGGTTCGTGGCCTCACCCAATCCACCTTTTAGGAACACAGGCGTTACACAGCTGTTGGTGTCCCCGATATCGAAACCAGATTCGCGAAGCCCCTTCTGCAACGCGCTGGCCACGGTCCAGAGGTTTTTCTTGTGTTCGGGCTGGGTCGCCATCATCTCCAGACGCTTTATCGCGCCGATTACCAGTGGCATGGGTAGGGACTTGGCAAACGTCTGGCTGCGCATGTTGTAACGGAGGTAATCAACAACATCTTGGGGGCCCGCAACAAAAGCACCAATGGTGGCCATCGCCTTAGCGAACGTGCCGAAGTACACGTCAATTTCGTCGTGGACACCCTGCTCATCACCGGCCCCTCGACCGTTCTCTCCGACAGTGCCAAATCCGTGCGCATCATCGACAAAAAGACGGAAACCATATTCCTTCTTGTATTTGACAATGTCGGCAAGCTTGCCCTGATCACCCGCCATACCAAAGACGCCTTCCGTGACCACGAGAATGCCACCTCCGGTCTGCTCTGTCAAATTCCGAGCGCGGTCAAGTTGCTTGACGAAGCTCTTCATGTCATTGTGGTTAAACACGAAGCGCTTGCCCTGGTGCAAGCGAACTCCATCAATCATACAGGCATGACTCTCACTGTCATAAACAATGACGTCGTGACGGCTGACCAAGGCCTCAATTGCACTTTGGCATCCTTGATATCCATAGTTCAACAAAAAGGCGTCCTCTTTCTGCATGAACTCAGCAAGGTTCTGCTCTAATTTTTCATGGTAGGCCGTCTGGCCACTCATTATTCTGGCACCCATCGGGTAGCCCATACCCCAGTCCTTGGCGGCCTGTGCGTCCACAGCACGCACTTCGGGGTGATTGGCGAGGCCCAAATAGTTGTTGATGCTCCAAACCAAGACCTCCTTTCCTCTGAAGGTCATGCGATTGGAGATGTCCCCTTCAAGCTTCGGAAAGGTGAAGTATCCATGGGTTTCCTTGGCATGTTGGCCAAGAGGTCCGCGGTTTCCGCGGATGCGATCGAAAATGTCCAAAACGTAGGTGTTTCGTAAAGAAATCGAGAGGGCGAAGGTATTGAAAGCAAGGTTGGCAGCGTCCCATTGTGCAACAAGTGTTGGCACTTGTGGTGCAAAACGTCATCCGGAGTCCTCCAACGCCCTCTATTTTCGCTGCGATGTTGCCTTTACATCCTTTCCGCGCCGGCGCGGTAATCGGCCTCGGCATTCTGATGACCAGCACCCTGATTACAGGATGTGGCGACTATCAAAAGGTCCTGAAGAGCACCGATCCCGAACTCAAATGGACCCGGGCCCAAGAATACTTTGCTGATGACCGTTGCATGCAATCGCTGCCTCTGCTGCAAGAGTTAATTGGTCTGTTCAGGGGAACACAGCGCATGGAGGACGTCTACTTCATGTACGCCCAAGCCAATTTGTGTATTGAAGATTGGTACATGGCCCGTTATTCTATGCGGAACTTCGCCAAGACCTTTCCCAATTCTCCCCGTACTGAAGAAGCAGAATACCAAGCCGCCTTGTGCAGCTATCGTCTGTCCCCAGAATCCAACCTCGACCAAAGTGACACCAAGACGGCGATGGACGACCTCCAACTCTTCATGGACCGCCATCCCCAAACAAACAGACGGGACACATGCAACGCCATGATCGCTTCTCTGAGAAGCAAGCTAGAGACCAAGGCGTGGAGCGGAGCCAAACTGTACTACACCACAGGCAAATTCCAGAGCGCATCCAAGGCGCTGCGGCATTTTATGGACGACTGGCCCGCAAGCCAATACACGGAGGAAGCACAATTTCTGATTCTCAAGTCACAGTTTCTTTATGCCCAACGGAGCACAGAAAGACGACAAGCAGAACGCTATGCCGATGCCATCGAATCCTACTTTACCTTTGCGGCCCGCTTTCCTGAAAGTGCATGGCTCAGAGAGGCCGAGCAATTCCACGAAAAGAGTCGCCAAGGTCTTGAGCGCACATCGAAGGAAAAGGACATTTGAACACGAGCACACGCGCACATGAACGCCAACAAGAACCTCCAAGCCGCCCGCAATACGGTCACCCGCGACACACACGCCATTGATCAACAGGTCAATGGCAATCTCTTTGAGGCAATCGTCGTTATCGCCAAACGAAGCAACCAATTGGGACAAGAGATCAAGGAGGAGCTGAACAGCAAGCTGGAAGAGTTTACCACGGTAACCGACAGCCTTGAAGAAGTTTTTGAGAACCGTGAGCAAATCGAAATCTCTAAGCACTACGAACGCCAGCCAAAAGCGCACAGTATTGCCATCAAGGAGTTGGAAGAAGAGAAAGTGTATTTCCGGATGCCCACCGAGGAGGAGTTGGCTGCAGAAGCTGCCCGGCTTGAAGAGGTTCGACGGGAGCGCGAAGAGCGACGCAACCGCAAGTTCAACCGCGACTGATCGCCGCCATGGCGATGTTGAAGGGCCGCAGGATCATTCTGGGGATAACCGGAAGCATCGCCGCTTATAAATCTGCCTTTCTCGTTCGAGAGCTTGTCCGTGCCGGAGCAGAAGTCCGGGTGGTCATGACACCAGGTGCCCGAGAATTCATTACTCCTCTCACCCTCGGCACCCTCAGCGGAAATCCTGTCCACAGCGAGTTGACAGACGACCGAGAGGCGGGCACATGGACCGACCACGTAGAACTCGGACTTTGGGGAGACGTGATCTTGGTTGCCCCAGCCACGGCGCACACTATCTCTGGTATGGTTGAAGGCCGAGGCGACACTTTGCTTCTGACGGTGCTCCTCAGCGCGAAGTGTCCAGTCGTCGTCGCACCCGCCATGGACCGCGACATGTTCACGCATCCAGCCACCACATCCAACATAGAAAAACTTCGGAACCGCGGTGTGCATGTCATCGAGCCCGACGAAGGAGAACTGGCCAGTGGCTTAGAAGGAAAAGGCAGGCTGGCCGATCCTGTTCGAATCCGAGAAGAGTTGGCCTCGTGGTTCCAGAACCGCTGCCCGTTAATGGGTTACCGCATTTTAATTACTGCTGGTCCCACCCATGAACCACTGGATGCCGTGCGCTTCATTGGCAACCGCTCGTCAGGACGACAAGGTGTGGCCATCGCCATGGAGCTGGCCCGCCGCGGGGCAATTGTGGACCTCATCGCAGGGCCGATGGAACAAACGGCAGACCCCCCCGCCATCATAAGGCACGATATTGAAACCGCACTGGATATGCAGGTTGCCGCTTTAGAGACACTGCGAGGAAGCCCCCCCGATGTCATCATCGGAACCGCTGCAGTATCCGATGTGCGACCAGCCAATCCCATCGAGGGAAAGGCGGCCAAAGTTGACCTGCCGAATCACATCGAACTGGTCGAAAACCCAGACATCCTCTCCGACCTCAATGCATCAGCACCTGACGGTTGCTTTAAAATCGGATTCGCACTGGCCCATGACGATGGGCTGGAGGCTGCCATCAGAAAGCGGGAGCGCAAAGGATGTGACTTGATTGTACTGAATTCTCTCGCAGACAAAGGGGCCGGCTTCGGACACACCACAAACCGAGTGCGCTTCGTTTATGGTCACGATAGGATTGATAGTTTTGAATTGAAGTCCAAAGAAGCGGTTGCGATAGATCTAGCCGAAGTCATCCAAGCCAAGCTCCTCGAACGCACACCCTTTGCCTCGGAACCCACAGATTGACACCATGACGCCCACTTCCGCCGCCCCCATCTTCGGACACCGACGCCTATGTCTATTGTTTTTACTGACTTTGGCTGCATCACGTCCCGCATCAAGCCAAGAGCTGGACTGCCAAATCAGCGTCATCGCCCCCACCATAAACAACGTTGAAATCGCTGTATTCGAGCAACTGGAAACCGCTATTACCGAGTTTATGAATGGCCGTCGCTGGACGACCGACGAGTTCCTTTTAACAGAGCGTGTCACCTGTACCATGCAGATTACCGTCAACAAGGCGACTTCCCAGACCAATTTCGAAGGCACCATACAAGTGCAAAGCAGCCGTCCGATCTACAACAGCAACTACAACTCACCGCTGCTGATGATTAACGACAACGACTTCGACTTCGTGTACAGCCCGGGCACCATGCTGCAATACAGCCCAGACCAATTCCGGGACAACCTGACAAGCGTGCTTGCCTTCTACGCTTACCTGATACTGGCGATGGACTATGACTCCTATGCCTTGGAGGGCGGCACCAACCTATACACCCAAGCCCAGACCGTTGTGACAAACGCGCAGGGCCTTTCCTCTCCCCCAGCCGGCTGGAGTGCTGCAGACGGAAAGCAATCCCGCTACGCCTTAATCGATAACATCCTGAGCCAAACATTCCGGCCGCTCCGCCGTTGCTATTATGAGTACCACCGCCTAGGTATGGACAAGGCATTCGACGACCCTGCGACCGCCCGACAAACCATGGCAGATGCCATGATCAGTCTGCGGAATGTTCACAGAATTCGACCGGCGAACTACAATCTTCAAACCTTCTTCCAAGCCAAAAAGGACGAGATTGTGAAGATGTTCGGCGTGGCGCCGGACAGCGAAAGGGCCAGGCTNCTGCCCGTCCTAAAACTCATCGATCCGGGCAACATACCCGTNTACGATCAGGGCCTCGGCTGATGCTGCGTCGACTCGTCATTCGGAATTATGCCCTCATCCAACACATCGATTGGGATGTGGAATCCGGCTGGACCGTTCTGACAGGAGAAACGGGCAGTGGAAAGTCCATCTTGCTGGGTGCANTGGGGCTGGTTCTCGGCGCNCGCGNAGAAGGTGAAGACACACGGACGAAAAAGTGCATTGTCGAGGCAGAGTTTGACGTGACGGACCCCGTCAGNATTAAACTTGGAAANCTCGATGAAGGTGAAACCTGCATCTTGCGCCGGAGCATTGCACCAGGAGGGCGATCACGGGCCTACGTGAATGACGAGCCANTCAAGCTCCAATTTCTCAAGGAACTCGCTCCACTCCTTATCGACCTGCACGGTCAGCAGGACGGGCAACGGTTGCTAACNAAAGAAGGGCTTCTCGATGCCATAGATGCCTTCAACACCGAAGCACAAAAGGAACACACACTCTGGAAAGAAGCCCATGCAGGCTGGTCCCATGCAATCAAGCAACGCGATGTTTTGGAAGCCGAGGGGCATTTACCCGATGCCGACGCCGACTACTTGNCCTACCAAATCCAAGAACTCAACGCCGTCGACTTNGAAGATGAGGCGCTTCAAAATCTCCCNGCTAGACTGAAGACACTGGCCAATGCGCGGGGAATCCAAGAGGACCTGCAACTAACGCATCAAATGCTGTCGACCGACAACGGGATCATCGACCAACTNCACGATGCTGAGCGCGCGCTTGAACACACAGCCTCGGTTCACCCNAAGACCCAAGTGCTCCTTGAGCGTTTGNGAAGTGTTCGCATTGAATTGGATGACCTGGCCCGAGAGGCAGAATCAGAGGCTGAAGGNATTGAATTGGACCCTGAAGCCCTTGCGAAAGCAGAAGCCGATCAAGACCGCATCAACCGTTTGATGGACAAGCATCGGGCAGCATCCCTTCAAGGCCTTTCCGAGACCCTTTCCGCTATGGAGNTTCGGCTGGACACGGCCCGGAACAGAGAGCAAAAACGGGAAGAATGGAACAGGGAAATCGTATCGCTAAGACGCGCACTCGACGCCATCGGACAACGGCTNCACNCGGCNCGAGTCCATGCCGCTGACANGATGTGTCAGGCTTTGNCTGGACACCTCGGNCACCTGAAAATGCCAGATGCCTTACTCCATGTTCAATGGGAGGCAATCGAGCGGCCGGAAGCAAGCGGCCCCTCCAGGCCNAATCTCATGTTCACGGCCAATCGGGGGCTGTCTGCCCAACCCATGGGCAAAGTCGCCTCCGGTGGCGAAAAGAGCCGGGTCATGTTGGCCCTCAAAGCAGCACTGTCAAAACACCTAGACGTACCCACCCTCATCTTGGATGAAATAGACGCCGGAGTCAGCGGAGANGTCGCAGCCCGAATGGCCGATTTGATGGCCGAAATCGCCTCCCGCAATCAAATCATCACGATTTCCCACCTCCCCCAAGTTGCAGGACGTGCCAACCGACACNTGAAGGTATCCAAGTCCACCGAGGGTGAGCAAGTAATCACCTGCCTGGCACCATTGGACCAACAGGGACGAATCGAAGAACTGGCAGCGATGTTGAGNGGGTCGGAAATCGGAGATGCAGCAAGGCANCAGGCCNNAAGCCTNATGGGCTNNNCTCAGAACTTCATNTCCAANCCAATCGACGGCAAGAACGGAAGCTGATNTACCCGCTCTCCCGTCACACGGTTGATGTAGAAAATATTGGCCCGGGAGTAAACGTTTGTCACGGAGGCGTTGGCATCGAGTTCGATGCGATCGCCCAGTTTAAAAGTCCTGCGAACGCTGAGGTCTAGGCGNTGATACACGGGAAGCCTTCCCGCATTNAGGTCNGCATAAACGATNCCCAATTCTACAGGATTGCCACCCACATAGTTCTCATCAATTCCCTGCGAGATGCCAATCGGTTGGTAGTACCCCTGCGTTTGAGTGAACGGCAAACCGGAGCCGAGGTTCCATCGCGCCGAGAACTCNGTCTTGTGGCTCTTNCCCAACTTCCGAGAAGCCAGAAGATTGATGTTGTGGCGNCGATCGAAAACTGGNTCATACCATCGGAACCCATCCCATCGGTCAACATTTCCNAGAGAATANACCACCCATAAATAATTGAACTTGTCCTCGTACTTCACAACCACATCCACNCCTTCCGCACGTCCAGTCTCGATGATAAAGTCCTTACGCTGGCTCTCAGGCACATCCGCGAACTCATAGGTGTCCGGGAAGAGTTTGTTGCGATTCTGGTTCGTCAATTGGGTGAACCACTTCGTGTACCCCTCCACATTGATGTTGATNCGTTCGGTGAGNTCAAATTCGAACCCNCCCACCATGTGAGCAGCCGTCTGCAANCTGTGCGTNATNTCNTTGACCTCACCATCNGGNCCAATCAATTGATNCTGNAGNTTAGANGGNCCGGAAAGGAATCCATAAAAGAGGTTGACCACATCNCGATCGGANTTTGCNGAAATGAGGTTCTGACTGTACANGCCTCCAGCANCNTTCAAACGAAGCCTTTCAGANGCCTTGTACTTGATGCCNATCCNNGGCTCTGGGCTGAACTTGGCCANGGANCTGTAGTACTGGATNCGGATGGACGGGTTCACAATCCAAGGGCCNCGCTGCCGTTTNTANTCAAANTAACCNGCNAGCTCCGTTGTGTTTTCTGCCTGCTCNACCGANACGCCNAGGGCNTTGAATGTTCGGAAATCCGTTCGCAACCCCACCGCTTGAATGCCATAACGNGCCTCATCATCACCTANAACGTATTTGAAATTGAGACCGAAGTTGAAACCATTCACTTGGCTGTAGCGATCCGGTAAACCCTCCTCTTTCAAATCAATGCGATATCGGGAACTGGCGAAATTGCCCTTGATCAAAACAGCACTGCCNGTGGGCACGACGATGAACTGACCGCCGCCGCCCACATTGGTCCAATCCAAATTGCTGAGCGCCTGATAACTCACATCATCACTAAAGGAAAAACCAAAGAGGCTCATGCGACTTCCTGCCCCTCCAGCAAAGGTGACCTTGCCGTATAGGTCGGTGAAGTTGAACGGCAGCCCCTCCTCATCGATGTAGCGATACAGGNACTTTGAGCTCTGTTCGAGATAACTGCGCTTGCCACTCAAGATGAAAGAGGTGCCACCACCACGGGCGTTCCGCTTGCCCAAAGGCCCCTCCAACAGCAGTTTGCTGCCAAAAGGACTGGCGCCAATGCGACCACTCAAGCCGGCGAGACTACCATCCCGAGTGGATATGTCCATGATTGAGCTGATCCGGCCACCATAGCGGCCGCTGAATCCACCGGTGTAGATATCGGCGTTGGAAATAATATCNGTGTCGAAGACACTGAACAAGCCAATGCTGTGGAAAGCATTGTAGATGATCATCCCGTCCAACAAAACTTTGTTCTGGACTGGAGACCCACCGCGGATGTACAACTGTCCTCCTTGATCTCCCGTAGAGACGAAGCCCGGCAAAGTCTGCAGAACCTGAACTAGGTCAGGCGTTCCACCTAGACTGGGAATGCGCTTGATATCCGCTGGCTGAATAGATTCAACGGACATCCTGACCGTGTTGAGCTGTTCTCCACGTTCGGTGGAGATGACAGCGCTTTCCAATTCAATAAGTCCAGATTCAAGCACGATATTTTTCGTCACCACGCGGTNGTCNAGCACCACAACTTCAGTTCGAAATGGCTTGAATTCAACACTGGACACCATCAACGTATATGTCCCCGCAGGAATCTTCGAAAGGCTGTAGTAACCTTGGATATCCGTGGAGACACCATAAGTTGTTCCTTCCAAAACGACCGCGGCAAACAACACAGGAGCACCATCTGCCTCTGCACGAACAAACCCCTTGACTGTGCCTTGCGCCAAAGCCACGCCTTGCCAACCAACAAAAGCGAGCATCATCAACCAGCCCCATCGTATCGGCCGCATCAGCCACGGAGTCCATCCTTGCATGCCGCGAAGGTAGTGTTCCATCAGCCCCTATACCGAAATCCTCACCATACGGCGAATGCGGGCCTCAAGCTGCTCGCTTGAAAGCTTTTCACGCAACCGGTCTACGAGGATTGGAAACGAAAACGGAGTCGGGTGGCCTGGGTGCGTGATTACCCATTTGCCCCGATTCAGCCTAACCAATACTTCCCTCAATCTGTCCAACTCAATTTGATGATGCGTCATCTCATCAAAGGCTTGGCGATACAAGAGATTGACGGGATCGTGATCTGCCAAGACATCGAAAAGCAGGGAACTCGATCCCTGCAAATGCCGGTCCTTGACAGGCTGACCCGGATAACCCCGGAAGACCAAGCCCGCAATGACAGCAATATCCCGAAACTGCCTGCGGGCCAATTCAGCTCCATTGACTGTTGCCTCTAAATCGTCCATCAGGTGTTCTGTGCTAAACAGATCGCTGTCAAATGCCTCGGCAATGGGAATAGGCTGGTCGCTGAGCAACTCGAATCCATAATCGTTGTAGGCCATCGAAAATGTCATGGGCTTGATCAAACTCATCCTGTAGGCCATCAATGCAGCCACACCCTCATGCACCATGCGGCCTTCCATGGGAAAAACAAACAGGTGGTGCCCCTCCCTGCTCTCCATAACCTCCATGAGCACCTGGCCTTCCACAGGTAAGTGACTCCGCTCAGCTTGCAATTCAAGCATCGGCGCAAGGCGCCGCAATTCCGGACTGAGGCTTCGACCATGGACACAATCATCCAGTGTCTCCCTTAAAATCCGACTCACCATCGACGTCCATGGAAGCCGACCACCCTGCCAAGTGGGTATGCGTCCCTTTGGATTCTTGGCAGGCTTGACTTGGGCAACCAAGTTTCGAAAACGGATGAGCTCTAGACTCCGCCCGCCAAACCAAAACACATCACCCGGATTCAAACTGCTTACGAAATACTCTTCCACGTGGCCAACCACCCCCCCACTTCTCCATTTCACAGCCACCATCGTGTCACCTACGATGGTGCCAATCGACATTCTGTGACGTCGGGCAGCCCGGCGGTCCACAATCCGAAACACACCATCCCCACCTCTCTCTACACGCTTAAATTCATCATAGGCGGCAAAAGCCCTTCCACCCGTTGTCACCATGGTCAGAACATCCTGCCATTCCGCGTCATCCATCTCCGAAAAAGCATGAGTATTAGCAAGACATGCCCGAAGTTGTTCCGGCCTAAATCCATCCCCAACGGCAAGCGTGCAAAGGAATTGAACCAAAACATCAAATGAACGAACCATGGGCCTCCGTGGCTCTATCTCTCCCATTTCAACGGCCTTTCGCAACGCCGCGGCCTCGAGCAACTCGAGACCAAACGTGGGCAAAAAGTGAATCTTGCTCTCTGCACCAGGCTGATGACCACTCCGCCCCGCCCTCTGAACAAAACGTGCCACACCTTTTGGACCACCAATCTGCACAATGGCTTCGACTGGCCTGAAGTCCACCCCCAAATCAAGTGAACTGGTGCAAACGACAGCCTTAAGCTGACCATCGTACAGCGCATCCTCAACCCAAAACCGAAGTTTTTTGCTTATGCTCCCGTGATGCAGGGCAATGGCACCAGAAAGGTTCGGATTTGCTGCCAAAATCTTCTGATACCAAATCTCCGACTGCGAACGTGTATTTGTAAAAATCAAGGTGCTCGAATGCCCCCGAATGATGTCCACCACCTGATCCACCAACTGCACCCCGAGATGCCCTGACCAAGCGAGTTTTTCAAATGCGGCAGGCATAATGCTGTCCACCGTGATCCGCTTTTGGATATGAGACCGGACGATCCGCGCACCTTCGATGCGATCCGCCCCTACCAACGTTTCCATTGCCTCTTCCAAATTCCCAATGGTGGCCGAAATCCCCCAAATTCGAACAGCAGGTGAAAGGGCTTTAAGGTGCGCCAATGCAAGTTCAATTTGTACCCCACGTTTGCTCCCCAGCAGGTCATGCCACTCGTCCACCACCACGGCATTCAGTCCTCCGAACCGCTTGGCAGCGCCTTTTTTTGCCAACAGCACATGAAGGCTTTCGGGTGTGGTAATCAACACTTCAGGCAGTCGCCTGTCCTGGCGTTGTTTCTGAGATGATGGCGTATCCCCAGTCCGCACCTGTACAGTCCATCCCTGATCATGGTATTCAAGCAACCGCTCGGCCGAACCCAAAATTTCTTTCGCCAAAGCCCTAATCGGAGCAATCCACAACACCCGGAGACCACCAGCCTTTCCCCCATAATTGACTGCGGGCACTAAACAACTGTAGGTTTTACCGCTCCCAGTTGGCGCATTGACCAAACCATCTCCCCCATCCCGAAAGCTCGCCCATGTCTCAATTTGAAACGGAAAAGGCGTCCAGCCCTGAACAGCAAAAAAATCCTCACCAAAAGACATTAGATGCGGTTAAAAATCACTACCGGAGGACTTGTTGACATGCTTTGGCTGACCTTCCAAACTTGAATAATCCCGTGAATCGCCTCCGTGTTCCTACCTTTCACTTCATGAAAGGAAATCTGCACATCTTTTCCGCACTGGCTTTGATTTTGGCCTTGTTTGCGAATTTTAATCAAGCCGAAGCACAGGATCCCAAGTACAGCCAAATGCTGGAGGACCTTGTGGATGAAAAATACCAACGGGTCCTCTTCCGTGCAATCAAGTTCACCGAAAAGGAGAACACAAAAAAGCACCCTGAGCCCTATGGATATATGGCGCGGGCTTATTTGAAAATTCACCAGAGTGACGATCCAGAACTAAAGGAAGACTATCCGAAAGCCCTGAAAGAAAGCCTGAAGTATTGCACCAAGTTCATCAAAAAGGACAAGGAAATGGAGTACGTTCCAGACCAATCCGAGTTTATCGAGGATTTGCGCTCAGAAACGATTGCCCAGGCGGACACGGAGATGGATGCCGAGAAGTTCACCCGAGCCAAAAGCCTTTACAGCTACCTGACCAAGCTCGACAAAAGTGACCCTTCCGCTTACGTCATGCTCGGCTTGGCCAATTACTACGCCAAATCCACTCGAGATGCAGCCGAACACTGGTCAACCGCAATTGAGCTCATGGGCAGCATGACAGGTCGCATTCCAGCCAGTGAAAAAATCGAAAATTTCAGAGAAGAACCCCTCACGGAATCCATGAATAACCTGCTTAAGACGGGCATCATCGACGCATCCGAGCAACTCGACGCAGATGGTCAGCGAACACAAGCCATTGAGCTGTTGGAGAGCGGCCTGCCCCTTTTTGAGGGTGATAGAAGTTTTATGGTGACCTACGGCTCCATCATCGGCTGATGGAACTCCAGATGGGCTCCTCCTTTCCAGAGGATCGCAACCATCCACTTCTGAATGAGGGCTCTAATGAAGCCCTCGACCTTCTCCATCTCGAGGACAACGACATTGACGCCGCAATTTTCGAAGGAGCTGCTGCGCGCTGCAGACGGAACTTGGCGGTCCGAAGGGTAAGTACTTTATCCGAGTTCAAACGAGAATTGAATTTAAAAAAGCCTGACCTCATTTGCGCGGATCACTTGCTCCCGGACGGCAATGCCACGGAAGCCATGCAGCTCAAGAACGACATCAGCCCCCAATCGCCATTCATCGTGATTACAGGGGCCGGAGAGGAAGAACTTGCTGTCGATTACATGAGGAGCGGTGCGGCTGACTACATCTCAAAAAGAAGGCTAGACCAGTTCCCAATGGCACTGGACAACGTCTTGGAAGCCTATCGGAACCGAGCCCTTCGGCACATCGCCGAACAAGAAACCGAAAGACTGAACGGTGAATTGCTCGCCCTAATACGCCACGTAGAAGGTGAAAGAGACGAGGAAAAACGCAGCCTGTCGAGGGACATCCACGATCAACTCGGACAAGGACTGACTGCACTGAAACTGGGGTTGTTCTGGGTGGACCGTCAATTGGGTGACCATGCCAACATGGATACCGTTGGTACCCAAAACAAACTAAAAGAATTGGTCGACCTCAACACGGACATCATTCAGCAGGTCAGGGATATCTCCCGATCCCTCCGTCCTGTCGTTCTCGATCAAGTAGGCCTCTCAGCGGGTATCGAGACACTGGTGCAGGACTTCAACAAAAACGAGAAGGGACTCTGCGGCTTGCATATGGACACGCTTCCCGAATTGAAAGAGGATGTGCGAACAGACGTGTTCCGCATCGTTCAAGAGGCCCTGACCAATATTTCAAGGCATGCCAATGCCAATTTTGCCTATGTAAGGGTTTCCTGTTCCATTGGAAAACTGATCCTGGAAATCGGCGACAATGGGAAGGGAATGAATCATAGCCAAGAACCTTTAGAATCAACTGCTGGACTGGGAATGGTCGGCATGCGCGAGCGCGTCAGAAACCATGGTGGCATATTCACCGTAAACTCTCAACTGGGTGGCGGCACATCCATTCTCATTCAAATTCCTCTGTCCTCAAAAACATAAATTCCCGGTCATGGAAAAGAAAACCGTCGTGCTTTGTGACGACCACAACATTGTTCGCGCAGGTCTGCGTCAAATTGTAGAGTCCTTTCGCGATTTTGAAGTGCTTGAAGACGTAGCCAGCGGTGAAGCGATTTTCCCTCTGTTCCGCAAGAAGACCCCTGACATCCTGCTTTTGGACATCAGCCTTCCTGGAAGAAGTGGACTTGAGGTGTTGAAGCAAATCCAATCCATGTATCCCGAGGTCGCAGTGCTCGCATTGAGCATGTACCCAGAGGATCAATTCGCGATTCGCATGATCAAGGCCGGGGCCAGAGGCTATCTCCACAAAGACAGCGCCCCTGAGATTCTGGAAGAAGCCATGCGCACAATTGTAGAAGGAAAGCAATATATCAGCGCGGAACTGACCCGTCTCATGATTGAAGAGATGGCCAAGGACAACAATGAATTGCCACACAAAAGCCTCTCAGACAGGGAATATGAGGTGCTCCTCTACATTGGGGAAGGCAAAACCATGACAGAAATTGCCAATCAACTAAGCCTCAGCATCAAAACGGTCAGCACATACAGAAGCCGAATTCTCGAAAAGATGCGTCTGAAGAGCAATTCGGATCTCGTGAAATACATTCTTCTTCACGACCTCTCACCAGGAGGAAGTAACCCCATGCACAAGGCCAACTGAGTGCGGCATCAGACGAATCCCATTGCTGTGCATCCACCAAAACTGACAAGGAACCATCGAGCACATCGCAACCTTCAGGAAGGCCGCCACGAGCCGGTTCCCATATCCACACGCCACGCCATGCCACTGACCTCTTGCATTCGCTTGGGGTTGGTTCATGGATCGCTCGCTGCCCGATCCAAATGGCCCAACACATTAGACAATGGACAGCAGTTGGAATGGGAGGCACTAGATAAAATCCCTGAACATCCCAATGTCGATGTCTGGATCCTCGGGACAAATGGATTAATCAAGGACCGGCTTGAAACATTCCAACTGCTGAGGACGCAAGGACCTCTAGACATCCCCATCCTCGTCCTCCTCAATCCCCGCGAGGAGCAAGGCCCTTGGCTGTCTATGCGGGCCGACGGCTTCCACGAAACAAGCAGCAGCGCCGCATTGATGGCGCAGCGAATCCAGTCCCTTCTGCCCTTACCCGAAAAACGCCCCCATCAAAATCACAATCTCGGAAGTTCTCTTGCAATGGAGGAATCCGATCACTGGCAAGCCACATTCAATGCTACAGGAGCAGGCATCCTCACAGGACGGGCCGATTCCTTCTTTCAAGTGCAGACGCGCCTATTCAATTCAGAAATGCCCAGCACCATGGAAAGCACACTGGACATAAGCCGCTTGCTCTTTCGCTCCATCCGTTGGGAATTGAACAATGCCAGTGCCCAGGACCTCCTCAACTTGAGAAACCCTGTCTCGATTGACCTGGAATTCGTGGACAGAATGACACCGCTTCACGGTCCCGAATTTCTTTTAGATGCAATGTCACTTGGGCGTGACAAAACACAAGTCGAAAGCGAGTGGATTGTCCGCGACCACGATGGAAATGCACACTATCTCCATGTGCAAGTGGCCATCCCTCGAAACCTTCAAGACTGCATCCTTGTGACTCTCTTGGACATATCCAAGAGAATACGACTCGAGCAGGAGCTTAGAGATCACATACAGTACCTCGAGGAAAAGGTCCGAAAACGCCAATAAGACAGCCACACCTCGCGTTTCAACAGAGACAGAAACAAGGCCATCACCAGAAGCCGGTAACTGCGGATAGCGTCCACTTCCAAAGATGACAACGCCACCTCTCTCGGCTTAGATTTGATTTCCAGCGGACAAATCAAGGTTTTAGACCCCGGTCAGCGGCTGCATAAATCCGCTCAATCATGTCCACCACCTTCAGGCCTTCCAAAGCATTGGTGGTGATTCGGCCGCGCCCGTTAAGTGTCTCCACCACGTTGTCAAAAACACAACTATGATTGGCCGCGCTGCCCTTGTATGTTCCATAATCGTTGGCCGGGTTAGAGGGAGGCAAAGCTGGCATTTCATAATCTTGGACCAAGCAGTAATCAACTTCATTCATGTATTGTCCCCCCACCTTCACGGTTCCCTTTTCTGCCAAAATGGTCAAGGAACTCTCAAAATTGGTTTCGACCACAGCAGTGGAAAACTGGAGACTGCCCATTCCCTCCTTAACAAAATCGAAGGTCACAAACCCAGAATCCTCAAAAGCCGTATTGTGTCCGTGATCAAAATCTGCAAAACGGGCTTGAATGTCCTGAATGTCACCAAACAACCAATACAGGATGTCTACAAAATGGCTGAACTGGGTAAACAAGGTTCCTCCGTCTAAATCAAGACTGCCCTTCCATGGAATTTTAGAGTAGTAACGGTCGTCTCGGTTCCAAAAGCAATTCACCATGACCATGTGTATCCGTCCGAGTCTACCGGAGACCACCATATCCTTCAGCCAAATGCTTGGGGGACTGTAGCGGTTCTGCATCACACAAAAAACCTGCTTGCCCACCTCGAGCGCCTTGTGAAGGACGGCCTCTCCATCCTTTCGGCTCAAAGCCATGGGCTTTTCGATAATCACATGGTGGCCCCGATTCAAGGCCCGCAGAGCATGATCTGCATGAAGGCCATTGGGCGTGCAAATGCACACTGCGTCCAAATCACTGTGGGCGTCCAGCATGTCCTCCACAGAGGAATAAAACGAGAAGTCCCCACAAATGTCCAGCTCATCCAATGAACGGATATCGCAAGCGGCCACCAAATGGCAATCGTCTCGTCTGAGGATCAAATCCGCATGGCGTTTTCCAATGTGACCGAGTCCAATAACGGCGAATTGAAGCGGGATGTCTTTCATCAAAGGGAAGTTCTCTGCTGAACCGGTGCAAAAGTGAGCAATTCAATCGGTTCCAGACGCAGGCCATGATGCCATCTGCTGCGGGACGTGCCTCATCCGACTTCCGTACCAACTGAAAGCCTCACCATCAACAATCCGTGCAGCCAATCCACCGCACTCCTCGAAGTGGGCTTCTTTAAAAGGAAAAGGTTCCGAGGCAAGCAACACCTCGTCGACACCAGCCCCGACCACGTCTTCCATCAAGCGCTCGGGATACCTTCTTTCCTCGGGCCAGGGGGACCACCCCCACCAGCGTAACACTGACTGAATGTAGGCATCTGACCCAGCCCACATCCATGGGTTTCGCCACACTGCATAGGCCGCCTTTTTTCCCTGACCTGGCGCAAAAGCATCCCTGCCCTCTGTCCATGATAAGCGAACTTCTTTCTCAAGAAGTTCGCCTCGATTAGCCTCACCAACTAAAGCACCCAAATCAGACAACAAGCGAAACGCACGTTCCACTGTTCGGACATCACAGACCCAACACGGCACCCCAGCAATTTCCAATGCCATGATGTCCTGAGCTTCATTTTCTTCGAGGTTGGCCACCACCAAATCAGGCCGAAGACCCATAATCACATCCACCTTCACGCCTTTCGTCCCCCCGACTCTTGTTTTTTCGCGGCGCAGATGATCTGGGCGATTGCAAAACCGAGTCACCCCAACAATCGCGTCCTCCACACCGAGGTCTACCAAGGTCTCGGATAGCGATGGCACCAAACTCACAATACGCTTCGGAGGTTGCTCCCATTGAATGGGAAACCCCCTGTCGTCCATTCCTTCGTACATATCACAAAGGTCGGCGAGCCTTTACTAATCTGCCATTTTCCGCTTATTTCCTGCATAAAGTGTCAGATGTTTGGCTGAAGACCGACATCCTGTCAGTCCCCCTGACGCATCGTCCCCTTGGCATCCAATTTGTTCTGTTGCCAGCGTCCAACGACACAGTTCAGTAAACAACAACACGATATACATGAGCAAAATCATCGGCATCGACCTCGGCACCACCAACTCTTGTGTTGCCGTGATGGAAGGCAATGAGCCTGTGGTCATCAACAACAGTGAAGGCAAAAGGACCACTCCGTCCGTTGTCGGCTTCGTGGAAGATGGGGAGCGAAAGGTGGGTGACCCTGCCAAGCGCCAAGCCATCACCAACCCCACCAAAACCATTTATTCCGTGAAGCGATTCATGGGCCAAATGTTCAGCGAGGTAGACCGCGAGTCCAGCCGTGTCCCTTATGAGGTGGTGGCGGCTGACGGCGGAACAGCGCGCATCAAGATTGATGACCGCAATTACAGTCCACAGGAGATCAGCGCCATGATCCTTCAGAAAATGAAGAAGACTGCGGAAGATTACCTCGGTACAGAGGTCACGGGAGCAGTCATCACTGTCCCCGCTTATTTCAATGACAGCCAGCGACAAGCCACGAAAGAAGCTGGTGAAATCGCAGGACTCGAGGTCAAGCGCATCATCAACGAGCCCACTGCGGCAGCGCTGGCCTACGGATTGGACAAAAAGTCCACCGACCAAAAAATCGTGGTCTTCGACCTCGGTGGCGGTACACATGATGTCAGCATTCTAGAATTGGGAGACGGTGTTTTCGAGGTGCTATCGACCGATGGCGACACCCATCTCGGCGGAGACGACTTCGATCAATCCATCATCGACTGGCTCGTTGAAGAGTTTAAGAATGAAAACGGCGGCTTAGACCTTAGCAAAGATCCGATGGCCCTTCAGCGTTTGAAGGAGGCTGCAGAGAAGGCGAAGATTGAACTGAGCAGCACCAACAGCACAGAAATCAATCTGCCATACATCATGCCTGTTGACGGCGTGCCCAAGCACCTCGTGCGTTCGCTGAACCGTTCGAAGTTTGAGCAACTAACGGATGAACTGGTGAAGCGCACCATAGAACCGTGCCAAACGGCAATGAAAGCTGCCGGACTCGACAAGAGCGACATCGATGAAGTTATTCTTGTCGGTGGATCCACCCGGATTCCAGCTGTCCAAGAGGCAGTCACCAGCTTCTTTGGAAAGGACCCATCCAAAGGCGTTAACCCAGATGAGGTGGTCGCTGTAGGTGCGGCCATCCAAGGCGGTGTGCTGAGCGGTGATGTAAAAGACGTGCTCCTGCTGGACGTCACCCCCCTCTCTCTCGGTATTGAGACAATGGGCGGTGTGATGACAAAGCTAATTGAGGCCAACACCACAATTCCGACCAAAAAGAGTGAGACTTTCTCAACGGCCAGCGACAACCAGCCCAGCGTGGATATCAATGTCCTACAAGGCGAGCGATCCATGGCTGCAGACAACCGGTCAATTGGACGTTTTCAGCTGTCTGACATACCCCCAGCCCCGCGCGGAGTTCCTCAAATTGAAGTGTCCTTCGACATTGACGCCAACGGCATCATCAACGTCAGCGCAACGGACAAAGCAACTGGCAAAGAGCAACAACATCTATACACCACTTACTGCAAGACCCACAAAGAGTTGAAGCAAGAGGCGATGATGCAAAACGATATCTTGTATTTTATGTCTTTTGCACTCCTTGCTTCAAGCATGCCTCAA
>PBIE01000025.1 GCA_002720375.1 Crocinitomicaceae bacterium
TCAAAGCCATTCGTCTTGTATTTCCACAGCGGATTTCCGAGGCAGAGCCGCGTGACGCAAGCCAAGGTTACTACTGATGAGCAAGTTCAAGAAAAAGAAACGTGAGACGGGGGCCATTTCCACAGCCTCGCTGCCGGACATCGTTTTCATGCTCCTCTTCTTCTTCATGGTGGCCACCGTTCTGCGCACAGAGGAAGAAATGGTGCGGGTCATTCGCCCCGAGGCCTCTGAGATTTACAAGATTGAAAAGAAGCACCTGATTCGGTACATCAACATCGGTCCACCTCAAGACAAGCGCTATGGCACTGAGCCGGTTATCCAACTGAACGATCAGTTCGCCGATGTGGCGCAGATTCGAGATTGGGTAGAAAACGAACGCCTGACCTTAGCCGAAGCCGAGCAGACCAAGATGTGGGTTTCCATGAAGGTCGACCAGGACACCAAGATGGGGGTGGTGACCGATGTCAAGCAGGAATTGAGAAAGGCCTCCGCACTTAAGGTGTTATACTCTGCGAATTCTCGCGAGCGTACCAACTGAGTCAGACACCGAAGTCGGCGAGAACCTTGTCTGCCAGCACAGANGATAACTTNACGTAACTCTCCTCGGTCCAGCCCGCCACGTGCGGGCTGACCTGTACCCGGGGATGGGCCATCAAGCGGTCCCAAACAGCGGCATTTTNATCATATGAGGAGATGGCGTCGAACCCGTTTGCTTCTCGATCGAAGACGTCCAATCCCGCGGCAATAACGCGTCCTGAGGTGAGGGCATTTAGTAGATCTTCTGTTCGCAAGACCTGACCTCTTGCCGTGTTGATGAGAATGATAGGCTTGGCAAAGGCAGCCAAGAATTCGCTGTTGATTAAGCCGNGGGTTTCAGGGGTTAGGTTACAGTGCAAACTCAGAATGTCGACCTCATTTCTGAGCGTGTCGAGGTCCACGGCNTCCACCTTTCCGCCGAGAGCCCCCGCATGGTCGTTGCGGAAGGGATCGCATGCCAGTATGCGGCAACCGAACCCACTGAGCTTCTCGGCAAAGGCGCTTCCCATGTGTCCGTATCCCAGAATACCGACTGATTTGCCTCGGATTTCCANGCCCCTGTGGCCTTCGCGGTCCCACTGTCCGGCCTTGACCGAAGCATCGGCCTCTCGGAGTAGATTCAACAGTGAAAGCAGCATGCCCANGGCGTGTTCTCCAACGGCATCCCGGTTTCCTTCAGGACTGTTGAATACCTTGATGCCGCGGCCTTTGGTCAGGTCGAGATTGATGTTTTCCATTCCGGCGCCGGCGCGACAGATGAAGCGCAAGGCGGGCAATGTATCCAATAGTGTGCCGTCTACTTTCACCTTGCTGCGCAGGACCACACCATCGGCGTCTGGATGTTCTCGGGTGGCATCTAATGGATGCATATCCGCAGCGTCCACGCAGGTCATTCCAGCTTGGTTGAGCCTTTGGGCGAGAATCGGGTGCACGGTTTCGAGGAAGAGGACCTTCATATCGAAGGGAATGCGTTCAGGCGGCCATNAGCAACCCAATGCCGAAGTAAATAATCAAACCGATGATGTCGTTTGCAGTGGTAATGAACGGTCCGGTCGCGAGCGCTGGGTCAATCTTGAATCGGTCCAGAGTCAGCGGAACAAAGGTGCCGAAGAGGGCAGCAAACACGATGACTGCGATGAGGGAGAGGCTCACGGTGGCACTCAAATTCCAGCCGTACCCTAGGGCCATGCTCGCTCCCAGAATNACCACAGAGCAGATGGCGCCGTTGAGCAGCGCAACTGACAATTCCTTGAAGAGACGGGGNACGAGGCGAGCATCTGCAGGGGTTTTACCGCCCGCAAGGCCTTGAACAACAATGGCCGCAGATTGAACCCCGACATTNCCGCCCATCGCCGCAATGAGGGGGATAAACAGGGCCATGGCAGGGAATCGCTCAATTTCGAATGCACCAATTACATATGCTCCGGCCAATCCGCCACAGAGACCAATTAGCAGCCAGGGAAGTCGAGCCCGGGTGAGTTCCCAGAGGGAGTCGTCGCTCTCAACATCGTCACTCAGACCGCTGGCGAGTTGGTAGTCTTTCTCAGCCTCTTCCTCCATCAGATCCACAACATCGTCGATGGTGATGCGGCCAAGCAACCGATTGTGGTCGTCCACNACAGGGAGGGCAACCAAGTCGTATTTCTTCATCACTTGCACCACCAGTTCATCGGGATCGTCCACCTTAACGGCTCGGGTGTCGTCCTCTCTAAAGAGGTCGCCAATGGTGCTCCGTGTGCTGGACGCCTCCAACAGTAGGCGCTTTAGTGACAACCGACCGAGCAATTGGCCTGCGGCATTGACCACATACACGCTGTGCACCGTCTCCACATCCTCAGCCTGCCTGCGCATCTCCCGGATGGCTTGGGTTACTGTCCATTCCATCTCNACTCGAATCAGCTCGGTGCCCATGAGCGCTCCAGCAGTCCCTTCGGCGTAGCGGAGCAAGGTGAGCAGATCTTCCCGGTCCTCGGTGTCAAGTTGTGCGATGACCTTTTCAGCGCGGTCTTCAGGCAATTCCCCAACGACATCTGCAGCATCGTCCGACTCGATATTTTCGAGAACCTCCTCTGCGATTTCTTCATTGGTNAGGGACGCCAAAAGTGCTTCCCGCATATCGTCCTCCAATTCGATGAGAACGTCTCCCCGCTCCTCCATGTCGATGAGCCGCCACAAATACCGAACCTGCTCTTCATCCAATCGGTTAAAGACCTCAGCGATGTCGGCAGGGTGCAGTTCTTCGAACTGCGACACAAGCGCCTCGTCGCGACGAGCGGATATGTTATCGCCAAGGATCTTCAGGTATTCGCGCGTGATGTCCTCCACACAACAAAGGTGGCGCCGGTCGCTCAGTTTTTCCTCCTCGATCGAAAGAACGTGGTGAGGAGTTCCGCACATTCCGCTTCAAGCACCCCCCCTACGAGCTCAGTTTTCGGGTGCAAAAGCCCCTCTCGCCGCTTTCCATGAAAGCTCAGGCCTCCCCTTTTNTCGTCCCGCGCCCCNTAGACGATGCGGCCCACCCGGGTCCAGTAGGCTGCGCCTGCACACATGGGACAAGGCTCGAGTGTGACGTAGAGTGTGCATTGATCGAGGAACTTGCCACCGAGGTACTCGCTTGCAGCCGTGAAAGCTTGCATTTCGGCATGGGCTGTGAAGTCNCGAAGTCGTTCGCAGAGGTTGTGGGCCCGGGCAATAATTTGTCCCCCAGCAACAATAACAGCCCCCACGGGGACTTCACCCGCATCGGCAGCCCGATGGGCCTGATCCAACGCTTGGCGCATGTAGTCTTCGTCGGTCATGCTATTGACAAGGGAGCTTCAACTGGGGCAAGTTGCAGCCAATCTTGCATNAGGTCCATGGGGTTTTCACCATCTGCTTGGACTTGCCGTCCTCGCGACCCATCGGGCTTGAAATTCGCGATGTCTGATGTNCGCANTGTGGTCCAACCGTGGACGCGGTTCCAATGTTTCGCGAGAAGCTCTTGTTCCGGTTGCCCCACAGTGGGAACCAAAACCGCAGTTCGGCCGAGCACGACGAGGTCGAGCAGGGTGCTGTAGCCACTCCTGCACACGATGGTCTCAGCACATTGCATGGCAGCCAGGAAGCGTCGGTCATCCGCATCGTTCACGGTCAGGACATTCGCTTCTCTATGCTCGCCGCCATCGGGCCTTCCTGCCAGAATCAATGCCGGACGCCCATCGTTGAGAAAGCAGGACCTGAGTGCTGCTTCCATATCGCCTCGCTGGGGCTCTGGTCCACTGACCAAGCCGAGCAGCACAGGATTGTCCGTTGGAGATCTGATGCCGCCGTGATGGGGCTGTTGCAATTGGAAACGACTCAGTGGGCCAATGTACCTCGTNGAGGAGGATATTGGTGCTGACATGGGGCCAGAAAGAGCTTGATTTTCAGAGTCGGGGACCCAGATTGCATCGAAGGCGCGGGCATAGTNTTGCAGGGTGCGCAAGGCCATGTTGCGCGCAAAAAAGGGGACGGGCGGATGAAGCTGATGTGACATCAGCACGTTGGCCACGCCAGGCGCATCTGACCAAGCGCCATAGCAGTTGTCGCTGAAGACATGCGTAACGCCCTGTGCTCGGGTGAATATGGAGGTCCATCGCCTTTCCTTGGAGATGCTGCGGACAAACCCGGGCATTTGAATTGCAATACGCGCGAGTGTGCCATTGCCGTGAGCATATCGGATGGTCACTCCAGGCTTTTCAACCCTTGACCAAGGGGCCAAGCCAGCATTATTTTGACAGCGGTCCCATTCGGCCATTCGGGCATCGAGCCATGCTCCAGCTTTGCCCCTTGAGGCGACGATGACTCTGGCACCCAGGAGCCTGGCGGCCACAATTAGCGGCCAAGTTCGCGTCGCGTGCCCCAAGCCCCAGTCCAAAATGGCAAAGAGCACAGTTGGAGTGTCTTTTGGGTTTTGGGTGGGGTCGCCGCACATGCGGTGTAATTTCGCATTTCATGGGCAAAGACAAGCTCCGTAAGTGGGAGGAGAACGCTGCGTTTTCCCACGTGTTTGAACCGGACCTCAAGNCNATTGTCGANGGNGCGACTTNGAANCGNGGNANTTGGGCNGANAAAGTCTTTGGCAACNGNNNGCCNATNACGNTNGAGCTCGGCTGCGGNAAGGGNGANTACACNGTAGGCCTNGCNCGTCGCCANCCNGANNGGAACTTCATCGGNGTGGACATTAAAGGNCATCGNTTTTGGCGNGGNGCCAANACNGCTCANGANGAGGGGNTGTNNAATGTCGCCTTCCTTCGAACCAAGATTGAGTTTGTCCAGAACTTCTTTGCAGAAGGAGAGGTAAGCGAGATCTGGCTCACCTTTTCTGATCCTCAGCCCAAAGACGAGAAGGGCACCAAACGGATCACCTCTGAGGTATTTTTACGCCGGTATCAGCAGTTCATGAAGCCGGGGGGGCTCATACATGTCAAAAGCGACAGTCCATTGCTCTATGCACTGTCTAAAGCGGGCTGGACAGAAGCAGGGTTTCCTGTCTTGGAGGACAGTCAAGATGTACACGGCGATCTCGTCCACCGCGTTGCGCCTGATTTTGCTGAAGTCCTTCGGATTCGAACGTATTACGAGTCTCGGTGGCTCGATGAGGGGAAAAAAATCCACTACCTCAGAACGCGCGCATGACCCAGAAACAAGCCACCGCCAGACCAGGGAGTAGAGATTTTGAACGGGATGTTCATGCTGTTGCGCGGCTTATTCCTTTTGGACGCGTCACAAGCTATGGGGCCATCGCCCAATATTTGGGTGCAGCCAGGTCCAGTCGGATGGTGGGTTGGGCGATGAACAGAGCACTGAACACCACATCTGAAGGCCAGCCTGTGCCTGCTCATCGTGTGGTAAATCGCATTGGTGTACTGAGTGGTCGCTTGCATTTTCCCACCCCTATCGCGATGCAAGAGCGCCTCGAATCTGAGGGGATTGCGATTCGCGATCATCAAGTGGTGAACTTTAATGCCCACTTCTGGAATCCATCAACCGAACTTTGACCAATGGATACATTGACACGTGCGCACCTAATGGAAGCCTTGTCTGGAGTGATGGAGCCGGATTTAGGCAAGGACCTCGTTTCGCTGAATCTCGTCGAGATATTGCTGATGGAAGAGAAGGAGGAGTGTTGGGCCCTTCGCCTTCGGGTCAAGTCCTCAAGCCCGGCCATGCACGCGCGTCAGCGCATGCGGGAGGCGGTGGAGTTTGCGCTTGAAAAGCTCGGCAACCGGATGGGAACCAAGATCGCCACTGATGTTGAGGTCGTCCCTTTGGCAGAGGACGAGCGGACGATGGAGACCCGGAAGGTGCTTCCTGGTGTGAAGCACGTTGTCGCAATCGCATCGGGTAAAGGGGGTGTGGGCAAGAGTACCGTTGCGGCGAACTTGTCGGTGGAGCTGGCTCGTCGGGGCCATGCCGTTGGCCTGATTGACGCGGACATTTATGGTCCGAGCATGCCGACGATGTTTGACGTGGTCCGCGAGAAACCGCAACCTGTTGACAAGGATGGAAAGCCCCTCATCGGCCCAGTGGAGGCACATGGTGTCAAGCTGCTGAGCATTGGTTTTTTTGCAGACCCCGACCAGGCCATTGTTTGGCGGGGCCCGATGGCATCCAAGGCACTAGGACAGCTGTTCACTGATGGGGACTGGGGGGATTTGGATTACCTCCTCATCGATCTGCCGCCGGGCACCGGGGACATCCACCTCTCTCTGGTTCAACTTGCCCCGCTCAGCGGGGTTGTGGTGGTCAGCACGCCACAGGATATCGCCCTCGCCGATGCCCGTAAGGGAGTCAGTATGTTCCAATTGGACAACATCAACGTACCGGTGCTCGGCTTGGTGGAGAACATGGCCTATTTCACGCCTCCTGACCTGCCGGACCGGAAATACCATTTGTTTGGAAGAGACGGGGTCAAGCGATATGCGGAGGCGTCTGGAACACCCTTTCTGGGAGAACTTCCTCTGGTGCAGGCGATTCGAGAAGCGGGAGATGCTGGTCGTCCAGCCGCGCTCCAAGAAGGCACGCATGCGGCGAAGGCCATTGCGGCACTGACCGATCGGTTTATTGAGGAGTTGGAGCGTCTCCCGATGTAAATTGCACCATGGCTGAAGCCCTCCAGGATTTCAACGCCCTTCGCATGCGCATAGACCGCGCGTTGGATGAATTGCGTCCGTTTTTGCGTTCCGACGGCGGAGACATCACCGTGTTGGCCGTGAAGGATGACCTGACGGTAGAAGTGGAGTTACAAGGTGCTTGCGCGCACTGCTCACAAGCAGCAATGACCATGCGTGCCGGGGTAGAGGAGGCGGTGCGGCGTGTTGTTCCCGAGGTGACGCAGGTGTTGGCGGTGAATATGCCCGATGTCGCCAAGCGTTGAACACATCGGAGTTGATGTTGTTGCACGCACAGAAAGCCGTGACTCCTAAATTTGCTTCCTGAGACTCATGATTCAGACTGACATCCTCATTATTGGTGCGGGTCCTTGCGGCCTCTTCACCGTCTTCGAGGCCGGGCTTCTCAAGCTCAAGTGCCATCTCATCGACGCCTTGCCTCAAGCTGGAGGCCAGTGCGCTGAGATTTATCCAAAGAAGCCCATCTACGACATCCCGGCGTATCCCGATATCCTCGCAGGAGATCTTGTGGAGCGCCTCATGGAACAAGCGTCGCCATTCAAGCCAGGCTTCACCTTGGGAGAGCGTGCTGAGTCCATCGTCAAAGACGATGAAGGTCAATTCATTGTAACCACAAATCGGGGCACGGTTCACCGCTCGCCGATCATTGCGATTGCAGGAGGATTGGGTTGCTTTGAACCTCGAAAACCGCCCGTTGAGCGGCTCGCGGATTACGAGGACCGGGGTGTTGAATACATTATAAAAGATCCCGAGTTTTACAGGGATAAAAAAGTGGTCATCAGTGGTGGTGGAGACAGTGCTTTGGACTGGACGAATTTCCTCGCTGATGGTGTGGCTTCGGAGGTGACGTTGGTTCACCGACGCGATGGCTTCCGGGGCCATCCAGACAGCGTACAGAAGGTGCTGGATCTCGCAGGGCAAGGGCGAATTCGCTTGTTGACCCATGGGGAAGTGGTTGGCGTTGAAGGGGACGGGTGTCTCGAGGCGTTGACGGTGAAGCACAAAACTGAGGGCAACCTGCGATTGGAGGCGGACCATTGGGTGCCGCTTTTTGGTCTCAGCCCCAAGCTGGGCCCCATCGCCGACTGGAACTTGAACATTTCTAAGAACGCCATCGAGGTCGACACCTTCGATTACAGCACCAACGTTGACGGCATCTACGCCATTGGGGACATCAACACCTACCCTGGCAAGCTGAAGCTCATTTTGTGCGGATTTCATGAGGCGACCCTCATGGTTCAGAGCGCTTTCAAGCGGATTTATCCTGACAAGAACCTCGTACTGAAGTACACGACAGTTAACGGGGTCAACGGCTTCTGACCATGACCTTCATTCGCGTCACTGTCATAGACCGAGAGGGCGTCTCCCATGAGTTGGAGGCTCCGACCGACATGAACATGAACATCATGGAACTCTGCAAAAGTGCAGAATTGCCCGTAGAGGGCACATGCGGAGGAATGGCCATGTGCGCGAGTTGTCATTGTTATGTTGAGAGTGCCCACGGGGAAACCATGCCTGAAAAGTCCGATGACGAGGAAGACATGCTCGACGAGGCTTTCCACGTGGAAGACGAGAGCCGGTTGGGATGTCAAATCCAATTGGCTGATGCCCTGGAAGGTCTGGTGATTCGCCTTGCTCCGGTAGGCTAATCAGAACAATTTCGAGTTTCTGGCCGTTTTGGCCAGCCGGTGAACTGCGGCCTTGACCCTCGAGACTGCCAAGGCATCAATGTGCCGGATTCCGTGTGCATCGGTCCCAAGAAGGTGCACCCATCCGCTGTCAATACAGGTTTCGGCAACTTGCTGTATTTCGCGTCCATAGGCGCCGGCCAGTGATGCTGCATTGACTTGGAACCAAACGCCAAGTTCTGCAAGTTTTTTAAGGCGGTGCAACTCCCCATGCCAGTAGCTGTAGCGTTCTATGTGAGCCAAAACAGGCTGAAATCCCCGCACTTGGGCTTCGAAGACAAACTCTTTGAGTAGTCCTTCCTCCGGGGGCGCACCAAATGCGAGTTCAAAAAGCAAGCGGCCACCAGGAGCGAGCAGGTCCGCACCGTTTCGCAAGTCAGAGAGAATGCTGGCGTCCAAGAAGTACTCTGCCCCCAACGCCAGTTTGAAGTTTGGATGACGTTCCGAAACAGCGGCTTGGAGCATCTCGAACGGGGGCGTCAAGGTCGAGCGGTCGTTGGGGTAGGTTCCCACCATGACATGCGGTGTGGTTACGGCCCCTTCATAGCCGAGTGAGACAAGCCCATCAATCATCTCGATGGCGGAATCAAGGTCGGGTGCACCATCGTCCACACCGGGGACCAAATGGCTGTGAAAGTCGTAACGGAAGGTGGAGAGGTCGATTGGCTCAAGGTCTCTCGACTTGGCTTGGCCCGGAACAGCCCTGAACCAGCGGGAGAGCAAACCCATCAGCGCGCTCCGTATTGCTTTTCGTAGTAGTCTCTGTAGGCTCCGCTGGTGACCTCTTCAAGCCACGCTTCATTGGCGAGATACCAATCTATGGTCTTGGCCAAGCCTTCTTCGAAAGTGATGGACGGTCTCCAGCCGAGTTCCTCGCTCAGTTTAGTGGGGTCTATGGCATACCGCATGTCGTGTCCTGCACGGTCTGTCACGTATGTGATCAGGTTCTCGGTTTCTCCTTCACCCCTGCCGAGTTTGGCATCCAACTGCCGGCACATCAGATGAATCAAATCGATGTTGCGCCACTCGTTCTCACCACCGATGTTGTACGTTTCTCCGTTTGCGCCCCGTGTGATAATCACTTCCAATGCAGCGGCGTGGTCTTCAACCCAAAGCCAGTCGCGAACGTTGACCCCTTGGCCGTAGACAGGAAGGGGCTTCTTTTGGACGGCATTTCGGATGAACAAGGGAATCAACTTCTCCGGAAATTGGTAGGACCCGTAGTTGTTGGAGCAGTTGGAAATCACCACGGGCATGCCGTAAGTGTGGTGCCAGGCGCGTACAATGTGATCACTCGACGCCTTGGATGCGCTGTAGGGGCTGCGTGGATCGTACGGGGTGTTCTCTGTGAACAGCCCGGTGGCGCCAAGAGACCCGTAGACCTCGTCTGTGGACACATGGTGGAAGCGCTTGCCGGACATGCTCCCTTCCGAGTCCGACCAAGCCGTCCTCGCTGCTGAGAGCATTGACGCCGTGCCCATGATGTTGGTTTCAAGGAAGGCCATGGGGCCAGAAATACTTCGGTCTACATGGCTTTCAGCAGCCAAGTGCATCACGGAGTCAACGTTTTCCTCTTTCATCAAGGCGGTCACTCCCGCGGTGTCTCGGATGTCCATTTTGACAAAGCGGTGGTTTTCTGCGCCTTCGATGTCGTTCAGGTTGGCGAGGTTTCCGGCGTAAGTCAAAGAATCGAGGTTAATCACGCGGACTTCTGGGTGATGCGTCACCCAACGGCGGACCACATGAGAACCGATGAAGCCTGCACCACCAGTGACGAGCAGGACTTTGGGGGAGTGATTCGCGTTGGTCATGTCAAAAGCTCCAGTAGCTCATTTTGGCAGAAAGGTGTCTGTAAATGCCTTTTATATCAACCAGAAATCCAGTCTCCGGATTACGGAAAAGTCGATCAAAGGAAGACTTATCATACCCCGTGTATTGGTCGTGATTGACGGCGACAATGACAGCGTCATAGGAGGCCTCAGATGGGGCCTCCGACAGCTTCACACCGTATTCCTGATCAACCTGGTTCGCAGAGGCAAATGGATCGACCACATCCATCTCGACATTGAAAGAGCGCAGCTCGCGAATCACATCAAATACCTTGGAGTTTCGGATGTCTGCGACGTTTTCCTTGAAGGTGACGCCCATTAATAAAACTTTCGCTTCCAGTGGATTAACGCCTTTTTCCAGCAGCCGCTTCACGACCTGCTTTCCAGCGTAGTAGCCCATGCTGTCATTGACATAGCGGCCAGAGTTAATCACCTTGGGATGGTAGCCCAATTTTTTGGACCTCCACGTGAGGTAATATGGATCAACACCGATGCAATGGCCACCGACCAGGCCCGGGGTGAACTTCAAGAAGTTCCACTTTGTACCCGCTGCCTCCAATACCTCAAACGTGTTGATGCCCACGCGATTGAAGATGATGCTCAATTCATTGATGAGCGCGATGTTGACGTCGCGCTGGGTGTTCTCAATGATTTTGGAGGCTTCTGCCACCTTAATGCTGGAGGCGCGGTGGGTGCCTGCCTTGACCACCAAGTCGTAGGTTCTGGCAATCACGTCTAGGCTCTCCGCATCACTCCCACTGACCACCTTGACGATGGTTTCGATGGTGTTGACCTTGTCGCCTGGGTTGATACGTTCCGGACTGTAGCCGACTTTGAAGTCGGTACCAAATGTCAATCCGCTGCGCTGCTCCAATACGGGAACACAATCTTCCTCAGTGCATCCAGGATAGACGGTGGACTCGTAGACCACGTAGTCTCCTGCAGACAGGGCGTCTCCAACAATTCTTGATGCTGAGATTAGCGGGGACAAATCGGGTTGGTTGGTCGCGTTGATGGGGGTTGGAACAGCGACCACGAAGAATTGAGCGGCCTTGAGGTCTTCAGGGTTTGCAGTGAAGCTGATGTTGCATCCGTCAAATGCAGTGGTATCCAGTTCCTCACTTGGATCGATGCCCTGTTTCATCATCTCCACGCGCCCGGCGTGGATGTCGAAACCGATGACGCGGATGTGCCGGGAAAAGGCGAGCGCAATGGGCAGACCGACGTAACCCAGACCAATCACAGCCAGTGTGGCGTCCTGATCCAACAGCCGTTGGTGGAGATCAGTTTGACTCATGAGGGTGATGAATTGGGCGGACTTCGCCGTTTTGAAGGGTGTAACACTCGCCCGATTCAGGACATGTCGCTTGGTTTTTGACGTCAAATTCAAGCCGGTGCCCAAAGGCGCTCATCCAACCGACTTGGCGGGCGGGATTCCCGAGCACAAGGGCGTATGGGGGAACAGGCTTCGTGACCACAGCCCCAGCCCCTACAAAGGCATACGGACCGATGTCGTGGCCGCAGACGATGGTGGCATTGGCCCCAATGGACGCGCCCTTGCCCACACGGGTTTTGGTGTATTGGTCTCTTCTCACCACCGCACTGCGGGGGTTGGTGACGTTCGTAAAGACGCAACTCGGGCCGAGAAACACATTGTCTTCACACTCGACACCAGAGTATAGAGTTACGTTGTTCTGGACCTTGCAATTATGGCCGAGTTTGACATCTGGACTGATGACCACGTTCTGGCCGATGTTGCAACATTCCCCGATAACAGAGCCGGACATGATGTGGCTGAAGTGCCAGACCTTCGTTCCGGCACCAATTGCACAGCCCTCGTCAATTACAGCCGTTTCGTGTGCAAACCAATCCTCTTGTCCAGCGTCGCCGATCATTTGCTGTAGGATGCAAAATCCTTGTGTTCGGTCTTCCGAAGGTCTGCTTCGGACAGGCCTTTGAAGTATTCATAGGTGATGGCCAACCCTTCAGAGCGTCCCACCTTTGGTTCCCAGCCGAGAAGATCTTTGGCCCTTCCGATGGCGGGCCTTCGTTGTTTGGGGTCGTCCGTTGGAAGCGGCTTGTAGATCACCTTTTGGTCCGTCCCCGTAAGTGAGATGATCTCTTCTGCAAAATCCGCGATGCTGATTTCGTCTGGGTTTCCCAAATTGATCGGACGAGATTCGTCGGACAGCAGCAAGCGGTGGATGCCCTCGACCAAATCGTCCACATAGCAGAAGCTTCGCGTTTGGCTTCCATCCCCGAAGACGGTCAGGTCCTCTCCCCTCAAGGCTTGGCCTATGAAAGCGGGAAGAACACGTCCATCGTTCAGCCTCATTCGAGGTCCGTAAGTATTGAATATGCGTACGATGCGTGTCTCGAGACCATGGAAGGTGTGATAGGCCATGGTCATCGCCTCCTGGAATCGCTTCGCTTCATCGTAGACTCCTCTCGGCCCTACTGGGTTTACATGTCCCCAGTATTCTTCGTGCTGAGGGTGAACCTCAGGGTCGCCATAGACCTCGCTTGTGCTTGCGATGAGCATGCGGGCGCCTTTGGCGCGGGCCAAGCCCAGACAGTTGTGTGCCCCCAGCGACCCCACTTTCAGCGTCTGGATAGGGATTTTGAGGTAGTCAATCGGGCTAGCCGGAGAGGCGAAGTGCAGGATGTAGTCCAGGTCTCCCTTGACGTGGATGAACTGGCTGACGTCGTGGTGGTGGAACTCGAAGCGATCGAGGGCCATCAGGTGCTCGATGTTTCTCAAATCACCCGTGATGAGGTTGTCCATTCCCAGCACATGGTGTCCCTCGGCGATGAATCGATCGCAGAGGTGAGAGCCGAGAAAGCCGGCTGCACCGGTAATCAGAACGCGCTTCATTTTTCGTGTGATCCGCGACGTCCGATGGAGGTGTATTCCCAACCGCGATCGGCCATGTCGTCGACATCGTAAAGGTTTCTTCCGTCGAACACAATGGGGTTTTTCAGGGCATTCTTCATTCGGTCAAAATCCGGGGTCCGGAACACCTGCCATTCAGTGCAGATGAGCAGGGCATCTGCACCGGACAAGGCTGCATAGGAGTTCTCTGCAAACATAATCCGGTCGCCTAATCGACCTCGAACATTGTCCATGGCCTCCGGGTCAAAAGCACACACAGTGGCCCCCGCTTCGAGTAGCTTTTCAATCATGTAAAGTGCCGGTGCTTCTCTGATGTCGTCCGTCTCCGGCTTGAACGCCAGACCCCAAAGGGCGATTCTCACACCGTTGAGGTTCCCATTGAACCGCTTCAGCATGGGGTCAAACAAAACTGTTTTTTGGGACTCGTTGACTTCCATCACACTGGTGAGGATTTCAAACTTGTGATTCGCCTCACGACCGCTGCGGTGAAGTGCTTGCACGTCCTTGGGGAAGCAACTGCCCCCGTATCCGATCCCGGGAAACAGGAAGCGCGGTCCGATCCGTGTGTCTGTTCCGATACCCCGGCGCACTTTGTCCACATCCGCTCCAACCTTCTCGCAGAAGTTAGCGATCTCATTCATGAAGGTAATCTTGGTCGCCAAAAAGGCATTGGCAGCGTATTTCGTGAGTTCAGCGCTGCGTTCGTCCATGACGATGAGGGGGTTGCCCTGGCGGATGAACGGCTTGTAGAGCCGGGTCATGACCTCTTCTGCACGGTCGCTTCCGACGCCAATGACCACGCGGTCTGGCTTCAAGAAGTCGTCCACGGCATAGCCTTCCCGCAAAAATTCAGGGTTGGACACGACGTCAAAGTCAACAGTCGCGTGAGCGGCCAGAGCGGCGGTGACCTTCTCGGCAGTGCCCACAGGCACCGTGCTCTTGTCCACGATGACCTTGTAATCGGTCATCATGCGGCCAAGTTGATCGGCAACACCCAGCACATAGCTCAGGTCCGCGCTGCCATCCTCGCCAGGAGGGGTGGGCAGGGCGAGGAAAATGATTTCCGCAGGCTCCACTGCTTCTGCGAGATTGGTGGTGAAGCTGAGTCTACCGGCCTGGATGTTCCGTTCAAACAGGACATCTAAGTGCGGTTCATAGATCGGTACCTCTCCATTCCGCATCCTGTGTACCTTGGATTCGTCGATGTCAACGCAGATGACTTCATTTCCTGTTTCGGCAAAACAGGTGCCAGTTACAAGGCCAACGTAGCCAGTGCCTACAACAGCAATTTTCATGACTTCTGGGGGCGAATTTGGTCGCCGTTAAAGGTACGATGCCAAAGCCCGTCGGATTGCTCCGGCTATGTAGTCCTGCTGGTCATTGGTCAATTCGGTGTGCATGGGAAGGCTCAGCACACGGTTGGTCAGGTCCTCGGTGACCGGGAGTTCAGGGGGTCTACTGGGTAAATCGGTAAATGCTTCTTGATGGTGAATTGGCTTGGGATAATAAATGCCAAAAGGGATGCCTTGGGCCTGAAGTTGGGATGCCAAGTGGTCTCGGAGTCCGGGCCCGTCACCCTTTGCGCCCAGTTTAATCGTGTATTGATGGAACACGTGGCGCGAGCGCGGGTGGCGGTAGGGTAGGGTAATTTTCGGGTGATCGCCAAGCAGGGCATCATATCGGTCGGCTGCTTTTCTGCGCGCCGCATTGTAGTCTGCCAGGTGGGGCAGTTTGACTCCTAAAATGGCCGCTTGAATGCTGTCAAGGCGGCTGTTCATCCCGATGATTTCGTGTTCGTAACGTTGCTTCGACCCGTGGTTGCAGATCATGCGAAGGCGCTTGGCAAGGGCAGCGTCACGGGTGAAGCAAGCTCCTCCATCTCCATATGCCCCGAGGTTTTTGGAGGGGAAGAAGCTGGTGGTGCCAATTGTCCCCATGGTTCCAGCGGATTGCCATGTTTCGTCTGGAGATTGCCAGGTAGAACCGATGGCCTGTGCTGCGTCCTCTACAATGGTGAGTCCGTGCTGTTTTGCCAGCGCTTGGAGGGCTGTCATGTCTGCGCATTGTCCGTATAGATGAACTGGCATGATGACCTTGGTCTGGGGGGTCACGGCGTTGGCGACGGCGTCGGGGTCGAGCGTAAAACTGAGTGGGTCCACGTCCACCATGACCGGCGTCAGACGCAGGAGGTGAATGACTTCCACAGTCGAGATGAAAGTAAAAGATGGCGTGATGACCTCGTCGCCTGGTCGAAGGCCCAATGCCATTAGGGCAGCCATCAGGGCATCCGTTCCATTGGCGCAAGGCACAACGTGGATGGGCGCCGCCGCCGTGTGGCCGAGCCACTCGCCGAGAGCCAATGTGAAGTTTTTTACAGCAGGGCCATTGATGAACTGTCCTGATTGGACCACATCGAGGACGGCTTTGTCTATTTCAGATTGAATCCGCGCGTATTGTCCGCGGACGTCAACCATGTGCAGGGTGGGGGAGTCGTCGGCCATCAGGTTTGGCGAAGATACCGCCCACCGTGACTCCTCAAGTCCAACAATCTTTCGCTATTTACTTCGGTATTTTTTCGATGAAATAATATATTATATAGATAAAAAGGTGTATTTTGTATGATTAGAATCGTTATGAACGCTATTTTCCGCTTGTCCCTTCGCGCAGCATTTGCGCTCCTCATTTGCCTCTTGACCGGCCCAGGTCACGCGCAGGCCTTCAATCCCGATGCCAATGGAGACGGGCAGGTCGGTGCTGGCGACGTCCTCGCCGTCCTCGCGGTTTACGGTCTGCCCTTTGATGCCTCTGACTTGGTACCGAGAATTTTGCACTTTGACCCCGATACCACGGCCTCCCTTCCATTGGGTTACGACCTGTACATCGCAGAAGACTTCACCTTCCCGTATTTGTATGTCACTGTGCCAGATGGTGAGTTCCCTGGTCAGTCCTTCAGGGTGGCTGTCGAAAAGCAGCCCGATATGGACGACCAGCAGGTGTACCTACAGGACACCCAAGGAAACTGGTTGGCCTTGGCCCGTCAATTTGAAACCAATGGCAGGTACGCTGAGCTGGTTTGGACGGGCATGCGATGGGTTTCTTCAAACTTGGACTGAACCCCTGTTGCCATCCTTCCGTTTTTGTTTTCGACCTTCGCGCAATGCCCGGATGGTGGAATTGGTAGACACGACAGACTTAAAATCTGTTGGCCCTAGGGCCGTGCGGGTTCAAGTCCCGCTCCGGGTACAAAAAAGCCCCAGCCTTGCAGCTGGGGCTTTTTGATAGAGTCGGTCGCTGACCCTCAGTCGCATTCGCCGCCGAAGACAGAAAGCATCACGAGCATGTCGGAAGTGGTTACACTGCCATCTCCATTCATGTCGTGGTTGCAGTTGGCAGGGCAGCCAAAGTCACCGAGGAGCATAAGCAAGTCCCCAATGCCGATGATTCCATCGTTGTTGAAGTCACCAAAGCATTCGTAGACCTCTTGGAAGGTCAGGCTCTGCTGCAGAATTTGTGGGTTCTCGCCGTTATTTGTCCGCGTTTGCAAATTCACTGTGAAGCTGACCTCTCCATCGGTGGTCAGTTGAGCGATGAGGACCTGTCCGTTCGCATCAGGGAAAGCGGTGGGCTCCAAGTCAGGGTAAATGAAGACCGATCCACCATTGACATCGTCGGCCACGATAGACCCTCCGCTTCCTTCAAAGGCCGCGAAGTCCAGACCGATGGAGCTGACGTCTGCGGAATTGTCCTCGCCCCCAACGGTCAGCCAGCTGTCAAACTCGAGGAGAGGATCGACAGGTAACAATGCGGGGTTGTATCCAACCGCAAGTGGGCCACCGAGCGTATTCTGGTAGAACGTTGTCGTGGTGTTGATGGTCATGGGTACACTGTCGAACCCATAGACCGCCACAAGTTGTTCTGTGGGATCCGCGAACTCTGCCCAGATACGATAGGTGGTCATGCCTTCCACCGTGTTTTGAGCAACCACGTCGTAGCCAATTTGAACGAAGCTGCTTTCTGCTTGCTCGTCTTCATCGCAAATGCCGTCGTTGTCCGAGTCATTGAGGCAGTTTCCATCGCAGTCGACGTTGTCGCTTACGGGGTAGGTGCAAGACCCATTGTCCACAGTGGCGGAGGGGCTGTAGTTGCATGCTTCAGCATCTGTGCACCCTGGGATATCACCTCCAGTGCAGGTGTTCACTGTCTCTGTGGCACCAAAGTCACCACCTGAAGCCACCACAGCACCATCGATTTCCAACGTGTAGCTGCCATCACCCCAGTCACAGCATATTCCATCACCGAATGTATCGGTGACCGTCAAATCATAGCACCCTGCTGGTAGACATGTGGATTCCACCACAGTGCCCTCTTGACCGTCATAGGGGCCACCGGACCAAACTTCCGAGCCGTTTTCATCGGCGAGGACCCAAGAGAACTCGCCAGGATAGTTGTCCAGAACCGTGGTCATAGTGAAGTTCACGCCTTCAGAGACACAGGAGCCATCATCGATGACAGCATCGGCATCGTAGTTGCAAGCAGCGGGGTCAGTGCAGCCGCCACATGTGCTGTTGTCACCTCCGCAGACGCCACATTCGTCATTTTGAAGGCATGATCCATCTTCGAAGACTGCTTCCTCATCGTAATTGCAGGCCTCGGTGTCGGTACAGCCCGAGCAGGAGCTGTTGTCACCACCGCAAACCCCACAATCGTCATTGAACAGGCAAGAGCCGTCATCCGTCGTGGCAGAAGGGTCGTAATTACAGGCAGTCTCAATGGTGCAGCCAACACAACTGTAGTCACAATTTCCGTTGTCGATTCCTGCATCTTCATCATAGTTGCAAGCTTGCGGGTCGGTACACCCGAAGTTGATGTTGTCCGTGCAAAAGGAGACGGATTCCCCATCGCCAAAGTCACCGCCAGACGCAATGACCGTCGAATCTACTGTTAGGGTATATCCTCCGGGTTCGTAAATGCCATCTCCCCAACTGTCCAGAATATCGAACGTGTAGCAACCGTCTCCAACGCAGATATTCTCCTCGAAGGTCTCACCTATGCTTGTGTAGGGCCCGCCATTGAGCAATATGTTACCAGTGCTATCGGATAGAGACCACGTCGTCTCGCCGGGCCATGTGTCTGTTGTGATGCTCACAGCAATGTTTATGCCTTCTCCCACACAGGATCCGTCATCTATGGTTGCATCTTCATCATAATTACAGCTGGCAGAATCGGTGCAACCATAGCAACTGAAGTCACAAGCATTGTTGTCGAATTCGGCATCCGCATCATAGTTGCATGCTGTATTATCGGTGCAGCCATATGCACCGCCGGCACAGAAAGAAATGGATTCCCCATCTCCAAAGTCGCCTCCGGATGCCATAGAAACACCATCAATGGTCAAATCGTAGCTTCCGGAGCCCCATCCGCAGCAAATTCCGTCTCCAAAGCTGTCATATATGTTGAAGGTGTAGCATCCATCTCCAATGCAGAAGTTCTCGATGACAGTGCCCCCTGCTTCGCTGTAAGGACCGCCACTGGCAACTTGGGCTCCAAGGCTGTCTACCAAATTCCAGGTTGTTTCTCCTGGATAGTTGTCGAGGTTAATGGTCAAAGCGACAGCGAGACCGTCTCCCACGCAAGAGCCATCATCCAAAGTGGCGTCTGCATCGTAGTTGCAACTCTCAGGATCGGTGCAGCCGTAGCAACTGTAATCACAGTTTCCATTGTCTAGCTCGGCCTCGGCGTCATAATTACACGCAGTCTCGTCCGTACATCCATAATTACCCCCGACGCACACGGATGTCGATTCAAGATCAGCGAATTCACCTCCGTTTACATACTCCACGCCGTCCACACTCAGGACGTAGTCTCCCACCCCATAAGCACAGCAGATGCCATCTCCGAAACTGTCAAACAACTGGAATGTGTAGCAGCCATCTCCGACGCAGAAGCTTTCTTCAATTGTTGCGCCAGCTTCCGCGTAGGGTCCACCAGAGGCGACGGCTGCTCCGGTTGAGTCGAGCAGGTTCCAAGTGGTTTCACCAGGAAAATTGTCCAGAAGCAATGTCAATGAAAAATTAAAGCCGTCGAGCACACAGGATCCATCATCTAAAATGGCTTCCGGGTTGAAATTACATGCCTCACTGTCTGTGCATCCTGAGCAAGTGCTGTCGTCTCCGCCGCACACCCCGCATAGGTCGAGAGCAAGACATGAACCGTCGTCTTCAATTGCCGATGGTTCAAAGTTGCAAGCTGTGCTGTCTGTGCATCCGGCAATTCCGCCACCACCGGAACCACAGAGTCCAGCAATTGTCCACGATGCGTCGTATTGGACGTTGGCTGAGGTGCTGTATCCGTTGTACAAGGAGACGGACCAACTTCCATTGCCACTGAGTCCAGTTCCGGTCAGGTCTAAAAAGGCGGTGTAGGTTCCGGATGTCGTTGTCTGCCAATCGGCAGGCCATAGATTAAAGTCGCCCACGCTGGTGCAACCGGCGGGGCTTGAATTGTATCCCCCGAGGGCAATGCAGCCGCCGTCTGGGCCAGTGATGGAAATGGCCAGGTCTGCAGGCCAGCTTCCGCCATTGTCTGTATTGGACCAGTTTAGATTCAGGTCCAAACTCTCAGGGGAGCCCTCAGCTTCGAAGGTGTATGATGCTGATTCTTCCTCTGCACCCAGTGTGACATCAAGTGCGCCTTCTGCATCGCAATCGCAGGGAAGGTCGTTCTGAGGCAAGATGCATGACCCATCGTCAATGGTGGCAGTTGCATCGTAATTGCAAGCCTCTTCATTCGTGCATCCTGAGCAACTGCTTCCATCGCCACCACAGATTCCACACACGTCGTCTTGCACGCAAGTTCCATTGTCCTCTGTTGCCTCTGGGTCGTAGTTGCAGGCTGTGGGATCCGTGCATCCCGCATCGGGATTGCTATTTGTGGGATAACTGTCAAGGGTGAGTTGTCCAGTTCCCAGCGGGTCGAGATAGCCTGACACCCCGACGCCCCAAGAGACGTCAAAACGTCCGTAATAATCATACGCTCCGTTGTTTACTGAGCCACTGCATGCAGCCGCACCGCCGTATAGCTGTCCGATGATTCTTTGGTTTCCATCAAAGAGGGGAGAGCCAGAAGAACCAGGTTCAGTGACACCTGCTTCCCATGCATTGATCCACCACACTTGTGCACCTCCCGCAGTAGAGGTGTAAGGTGCATCGTTTTCAAAACAGATTTTTTTGACGTCCCCGCTGGGGTGGTGAATTCCCACTGCAGAGGTCGGCGCAGATCCGCTGGCATCCCATCCGGCGTATTCCACATTGAAGTCTGCTGGCGGAGCTGAACTCAGCTCAATCAATGCCACATCGCTGTTGCCGCTGTTCACCAAAAGGGTTCCCCCGGAAATGCTTTGGTTGGTGGGGCCTGTATTTCCGTCGCAGGTGCTGCTTTCATGGTTGAAGTAGTACACCCAGCTGTTCGGGTTGCCGAGGCAGTGGTTTGCCGTCAGGAAGTAGGGCGTTCCGTCTTCCAACGTGTTGTTGACCAAAGCTCCTGTACAGACCGCAAATCCACCGTTGGTAATGAGTGCAACTGATTTCTTTTGGGTTTGCCAAGCAGCGCCTTCAGGACAGTTGACGTTGATGTTGCACGCACCAGAATTTCCAAAAGGGCCCATGTTGGCCGTGTTGGCCTCTGGGTTTTGAGGATGGAGCAAGAGGCTCCGGTAGCCATGTACGATTTGACTGATTCGAACTTCACCTAAGCCATGCACAGACTCTGGCTCTTGATATTCCACAACAATGTGGTCATCATTCAAAAGACCCAAAGGCAAGAATCCCCAGTCCTTCTCATTGGCTTCTGTGAAGCTTCCGAGGAATTGCGTCCGGGCTTGATTCCAAACAAACAGCTGTGCACCTGAGGGCAGATCAAAGTCCCCAAGGGTCAGACCGATGCCGGTGGCACCTTCGCAATGGATAGCCAAGCGCCAAATCCAACGGTCTTTTTCGAATGTCCACTCTCCAGCATTGTCCAGTCCAAGGCTGACTTCACGTTCTACGCCAAATCGCCAAGGGGCTTCTTTGTATTGATCCGTAACAGCATCTTCCGCAGCCAGGACATTCAAATCCAGTGCTTCAGAAGTAAACGTTGGAATGGTGGACATGTCGATGTTCGATCCCCATTTCCAAGGCGACCCTCCTTGGGAAATTTGCGCTTGGGAGATTTGCGCGCCCATGAGCAGGACTATGGAGAGAAAGCAGTTCAGCGCGCCCAACCTAATTCGTTCGGTCGAGGCGTTTGTTGTCGCTGATTGAAAGAAAGGGGAGCGCTGCAGGGATGCGGCGTGGAATAGAGAGCAAATTCTCATGGTTTAATTGGTTCTTCTGGCAGAAGGTTCTGGCTTTGTCAAGATGCATCGGAAAAAGGGCATTTGCTACATTATTATACTGAATGATTTCAGGTCTTTTGTTCTTGGCTCGGTTGTAGACGATGTGTTTTGGTGTAAATTTGCCGTCGCAAAAGCGAGAATAGCTCAGTTGGTAGAGCACAACCTTGCCAAGGTTGGGGTCGCGAGTTCGAGTCTCGTTTCTCGCTCAGTAAAAAGGGCTTCCGACACCGGAAGCCCTTTTTTAATCAAGGATTTTGCCCTTGGCAATTGATTGAGTTCAGACGTTTAAAATTCGTGACGCGATGGATTTGGCAGCACCTAAGTTGTCGAGAATCCAGTCTGCCCCCGCTTTTCCTTCCTTCTCTGGTGGTGCATCCGACATCCATAAATCGACCGTCCGTATCATCTCATGTGGAGATGGACAGACTGTAAGGGCTCCGATGGATTGCAGCGATTGGATTTCACGAAATCCTCCAATGTTCGGCCCAACTGCCATGGGCAAACCAAAAACTGCTGGTTCTAAAGTGTTGTGCACACCGGAACCCCAGCCCCCACCGACAATGGCGGCGTGTCCCAAGGCGTAGGTGTGTTTCAAGACGCCCATCTCATCGAGGATGAGCCCGTCTGAAGGGGGAATGGGGCAGTCGAGATATTGGGTTGATCGGGGGAAACCCGATTCAGAGGCCCAGTTGCGGGCAGTTTGACCTTGGACTTCGTGGGGCGCGCAGAGCAAGCACCAGCCAGAGGCCGAAAGCCTTGGGATAAGTTTTCGTAAGACCTTCCACTCCTCCGGCCATACACTGCCCGTCACAAGCATTTTGCGGTTGCCCATCCAATGGGCAATTTGGTCGAGCTTGGCTTGGACGGCTTGAGAAGGCTCCATGTGAAAGGTGTCGCGGACACGGTCCATTCTCGGGTCACCAGCTACCTCTGCATGGATGCCGAACTTTGCAATCACACCGGCAGATGCCGAATCCTGCACCAAAACAGACGTAAACCGGGCCATTTTCTTGCGAATCCATCGGCCCCAAATGTTGGCGGGGTGCCGATTGGCATCGAAGCGGGCCGCAATCAGGTGAATTTTAGCTCCTTCCGAAAGGCGGGACTCCAGAAGGTTGGGCCATAATTCATACTTGATGAGAACGGTGTCCGACGCTGGCAAAATTTTGTGGAACAGCCGCATATTTTCAGCGGTGTCGAAGGGCAGGTAGTCAACATGATCCGCTGTGTTGGCCGGGACAGATTCAACACCAGAGGGTGAAAAGAACGTGAGCAAAATGGGCCTGTCGGGCACCCGTTCGCGAAGGGCGGACATCACTGGGGCTCCTTGTTCAAATTCCCCGAGTGACGCGCAGTGGATGTGAATCCATTTACCCGGACGCTTTTTTTCTGCGGCCTGAACCGCATACGAGAGGCGCTCTGGCCAACCCCGCCTGCCGGTCAAGGACTGCCTCGCTTTTCGGTGCCCCAGTATGGAGGCGGCATTCAGCCCAAAAAGAAAGACCCTCAGTCCTATGGCGTAGAGTGCCCCAGCCATCAATAGAAGTAATCGACTGTGCTTCTGGATTCAAGTCGAAGAATCCATGCAGCAAAGATTCCCATGGCGCGATCGTTGCGGTTGACTTGATCGACAGTCCCCGTATCGGCATTCCAAGACCGGCTGGGCTGCAGACGGCCGATCAAGGCTTCCAAACCAACTTGAAAGCGGGCTTGGCCATTCGAAGAATGATACTCCATTCCGATGCGTGGCGAGACAACCCATCCTCCGCTGAGCCGATCATATCCGCTCAGGTATGGCGCTTCCAATTGGGTGATGCGGTTTCCCCTGTTTTGAAAATGCACTTTGTGCTCCCAAAATCCGGCGGCCATTTCTGCAATAAAGCCCGTTTCAGGGTGACGCGCCCCAAGAGACCACTTTCTGCCGATTGTGGCCATAATCAAGGTGCCCCGTTGTTGAGGGGTGATCAATGCGATCCTGCCTTCGTTGTCGATGACATTGCCATTCGGGTCAACTAGGTTTTGGAGCAACCCCGGTTCGCGGACCTCAGATCCTGTCTGGAATCGATATTGTGCACCGTAACGCCAGCCTGAGTTTGCCGTTCTGCGCCATCCGATTCCCACGGTGTTGGCAATTCCAAAGCGGTCGGCCAATTCGCCCCAAGGAACGTGAATGCCCGTGTGAAGGATGAGTTGGTGACCTGGTCTAGCGGCACTCCGCTGCCCGCTGTTCGGATCTTGAGCCATGGAAGCCAAGGCTGCCATCGTGAAGGCAATGGTGGGCAGAATGTTGCGATACACTAATGACATCATAAAGGGAAGCTGAGTCCGACGAGAAATCCGCTCATCAGCGTGCCGCCGTCCATCTGAAGAAGGAAGGTCATGTCCTTGTATGTGTAGCGGCCTCCGATTTGTCCACTCAATCCCGTGCCTCCAATGGCGCTCCCGTCGTAACTGCTCGGCGCGGGACCAGCCCCTGCCCATTTATAGCTGTGTGCGAACCAGCCTAAGGTGAGCCCGGCAAACAAATCGAAGGGCGAAGGGGCGAGTTCAATAAAATGATAATTCCCTTGTAGGCCGACACCAAAATATTGATGGCTCCATGTCCCTGCTGAGCCATTTTCTCGACCCGATTGAAAGGTGCCGATGAGGGCGGCGGAAATGTGGTCATCTAGGGTCTGCTCGACACCGACAAACAAGGGCAGTCCTCTTGTACTCATGCCCAATCCGGCATTGATGAGGTCCCATCGCTGTCCGGATTGTATTCGCACTTGAGCGTCCACCGTATTTTCGAAGCCAAAGGACGTGCAGGTCAAAAATGCCAAAAACAAACCCATCCCGCCGGCACCAAAAAGTCTATAAAAAGTAAGAAAATGACGATTGAAAGCCTTAAATTGAAGACGAAATTCTTTGGGGTGAAACGGCATTGATGTTTTTTTCTCTTTCAAGTTGGTCCCCCGAAGGTCGTTCTTGCCGGGCAGTTGGTGTGGATAGACTCAAAAAAATGTTTCCAGAGGTGTCTTCAATCTGGGCAGCGGTGCTCTCGCTTTTTCTCATGGCAGCGGTTGGTCATGCAAGGGGGCAGGGCGTTGAGTTGCTTGGACTCAACGTGGAACTTGAGCCAGGCCAGCAATTTTCGCCAGGATGGATTCTGGCTGCACCAAGGTTCACTTCTAATCTAACCTTCCCATTCCTGGTTGATGAGGAGGGCATTGTCCGCTACAATCAAAACCGACCGTACGAGGGCTTCAATTTTGATTTGCAGGATAACAACACCTTGGCTTGGTTTTCGAGTATAGATGGATGGTGGTATCAATTGGACAGTTCTCTCAATGTCTCCCAATTCATAGGGTATGTGGATGCAGATTTAGATTTTCACGACCTCGAGTTGAGGGACGATGGCACCAAGCTGCTCATGGGTAAAGAGGTCGTCACCATGGATGTCATCGATAGCGTCCCAGATGCGAGTGATTCGATGCGGTCTGTGCTTGACTGTCTTTTGCAAGAGTTGGACGAGAGCGGTAACGTCATTTGGAGTTGGCGAGCGTCTGAACACATCCCCCCCACTTTCTGTGCGCACTGCAACTGGGAGATGCCATTCATTGATGCTTACCATCAAAACTCATTCGAGACCCAAGACAATGGAGATATTTTACTCTCTATTCGCAACATGGACATGGTTGTTCTGATTGATAAACTAACGGGAGACCTTGTTTGGCAATTGGGGGGAGCTGCGAGCGACTTTGTTTTCACGGATGAGAATGGAGCCTTTGCACAGCAACATGACGCCCACCTGCTAGAGGACAACCGTCTGCTCCTTTTTGACAATGCCTCCGGAAGTTCACCCCTCACCTCGAGGGGCGCAGAATACATTCTGGATTATGAAGCTGGAACCGCTTCGCTTCTGGCCACATGGCCTCATCCACATGGCAGTTTTGCAGGCTCTCAGGGCAGCATCCAACGCTTAGACGGGGGCGGGACCCTCATAGGCTGGGGAACTGCAGGGTCTGAACAGTTCAATGGGGGGATGGTGTCCGAATACTCGGCTTCTGGGGCGCTCAGGGGGAGCATCTACTTCCCCGAGAATTATTGGAGTTACAGGGCCAGGAAAGTTCCGTTGGGCCAATTGCCTCTTCACACAGGTTGCGCCAACCCCGTTGCCTGCAACTACAATGATCAGGCAATCGTCGAGGAAGCATGCACAATAGTTGGGACAGAGTGTGACGATGGGAATCCTTGCACCTTCGTGGACAAAGTCAACCCGGAATGTGAGTGTGAAGGCGAGTTGTCCGAGTCAGACCCTAGTGGGAGCCAATGCACCGACCCCATGGCAATCAATTACAACCCCTGTTCTTCGGTAATATTTGATAATGAGAGTTGTCAATACCAAGTGGAATTTCGGGTGGATGCCACACAGATGAACTCTGTGCCGGATACTGTGGAAATTGTCTTGTCTGGTTTGGAACCCTTCCTATTTGAGCCTGGAGGATTTGGTACATGGAAGGGCAGCTTGGTTTTGGGAAGCGGGTTCTGGACTTACGAATTTTGGATTGACGGTTTGACAGATGGTGAGCCAAGGCAGTTGGACCTGAGTTGGCCTGTCGTTTGGGACGGGGAGGTTGTCAGAGCATGCTTGGGTCTGCCGGAGTCACTGTGTCCAGGGTGCAACGACCCGGACGACTTGGCATTCTCACCTTTTGTTTCTGGGGACTCCCTTTGCGGATTGGGCCTTGGTTTGGGTTGCACCCAATCAGGAGCGGTGAATTTCAACCCTGGTGCTTTTTTTGATGATGGTGGGTGTCAGTTCGACATTACCCCAGATTGCCAGCAGGATTTAAATGGAGATGGACTAATTGGCGTCGCTGATATTCTAGAGGTATTGACCTACTTCGGTGTAATCTGCGATTGATTGGTTTCGTTTCGTGCGGGCCCATCCAATCTGAATCCCACCCCGTGCAGTGTTTCGAGACGAACGGAGGGGTCGGCTTTGAGAATTTTCCGCAAGCGTGCAATGTAGACGTCCATGCTCCTTCCGATAAAGTATCCCGAGTCTCCCCAAACCAGCCGCCCAATAAGGTCTCGTTCGGTCGTTCTTCCTTCTCGCTGGATGAGCAACTTGAGCACATCTCCCTCTTTTCGGGTGAGCTTTTTTTCTCCGCCGGGCCAGCATAGCACGTAGGTATCCCGGTCGAGTGTAAAGGCTCCGATGCTGAGCAGACGGACATGGGTGTCGGTCGTGGGTTCGGACCGTTTTAGCAGGCTGCCGATTCGAAGCAGCAGCTCTTCATTGTGAAAGGGCTTAATAACATAGTCATCCGCCCCGGCGCGCAATCCGCGGACCCTGTCTTCTATGCGATCCCGAGCAGTGAGGAGAAGAATCGGAAGGGCGGGCGAAATTTTTCTGAGGTCTTCAGTTAGAGCGAACCCGTCACGACCGGGAAGCATGATGTCGAGGACGGCCAGGTCGATTGGGTTGGCATGATATGCGGGCAGTGCTTCGCGACCGTCGCGAATCAGCGTAACGGCATAGCCCTCCATTCGCAGCAAGTCGTGGACAATAAGGCCAAGAGTGGGGTCGTCTTCGACAAGGAGGATATGTCGTTGTGTGGCGCTCATGAAGTCCGGTCGGGAAGTTCAATGACAAAGCGGCTGCCACCGCCTTCTCTTTGAGCACAGTATATGCGGCCGCCATGTCCTTCCACGATGGACCGCGCATAGTGCAATCCCAGCCCAAACCCCTTCACGTCATGCCGGTCTCCTGTGGGGACACGGTGAAATCGATCGAAGATGCGCTCAGCTTCTTCTTCGGGCACCCCGATGCCGCGGTCCGCCACCGTGATGTGCCATCGACCGTGGGCTTCCGGCCGGCATTGAAGGCTTACTTCGACATCGGGGGGGGCATCGCCAGAGTAGCGGATGGCATTGTCAATTAGGTTCATGAGCACGCCGTCCAAATGGGTGATGTCGCCCACGAAATCGACAGGGTTGGAATCTTCCGGTACGGAGACAGTCAGTTTGCCCTCCATTCGTTCCACAGTGGGCAGGGCCGATTCTACACCTCTAATTGCCCATTGGCGCAGGTCGATGGGGTCTGTGGCCAGCCGCACGTCGCCCTTTTCCATGGTGGCCATTTCCATAACCTTGTTCACCTGTCGTCGCATTCGGCCATTCTCGGACAGGATGAGGTCGAGGTAGCGTCTCCGGGCTTTCGCGTCCCCGCCGATTTCGTCGCGTTGTAGCAACTGTGCTCCCGATTCGATGGATGCGATTGGGGTCTTGAACTCGTGTGTCATGTTGTTGATGAAGTCCTCACGAACCTCAGACAACCGTTTTTGTCGCAGGACAATGACAACAGCATACACGAAGGTCCCCAAAACGAGAAGCTGCAAGACGCTGGCCAAAAGCCACCTGTCTAAGCTCATCAGAATGTCTGCCCTCCGCTCGGGGAAGCGAATGCCGAAATAGTGACCATCCCGATCAAATCTGGGCGGCATTGTCCCTTGTGATTCGGTTCCACCCACATGTCCCCCATAGACGATGCTGTCGCTGAAGCAGTCATAAATGGCATAGTCGAAGGGAGAATCAAGGGCTGCCCGTTCGAAGGACTCCCGGAGAAGGGCCTCGAGAAGGAAGGGGTGGAGCGTGTCGTTCAGGTTGGCCACGAAGGCGTTGGAGGCCTGTTGGCGCACGGGTTCTACCACCGCGCTGTCTCCACGCATCGCCTGAACTCGATCAACGACCTCCGTGAGCGCAATGACGACGCGGTCATTGAACTCTCGCTCCCTAAGGTCGACGGCCTGTCGAAGCCAGATAAGCTGGAGCACCAGCGTGCCGCAGATGGACAGCAGGCCGGTCAGGATGAGAAGTCGGATTCGGCTTCGTGACACACGGCCAATTTACGGGTTCGCCTCGGGCCATTCCGACTCTTATGGAGCGCGTTACTTTGGGTGGATGTTGTAGTTTCGATGCGTGACGATTCAAGCCTTCATGTCTCCCAATAAAAGCCACATGGCTAGGTGGATGACTTTGGTCCTCATTTGCGCCGCTTGCCCCGCGGTTTCGGCTCAGTCGGCCATCGAGGTCGGCGGCTTATATCAGGGCGAAAATCTTTTGGTGGTCAATGAGACCAATCCAGACGGCGTGGGCTTTTGTTGTTATGAGGTGAGGGTCAATGGCCAAGTGACGGCCGACCAAGTGAACTCTCATGCATTTGAAATCGACCTGCGGAGCCACGGGATAGCCCTTGGAAAGGGGGTTGCCATCCGGTTGCTTCACCGTGCTGGGTGTGCCCCGAGAATCCTGAATCTCGAGGTCATCACCCCTTCCCCTGGGTTCGAGCTTGTCGAATTCAAAGCCAATCCCACTGGCGAGGTGTTTTGGGTGACCTCTGAGGAGCGGGGAAGAATGCCCTACGTCTTGCAGCAATTCAAGTGGGGGAAATGGGTGGATGTGGTCCGCATCGATGGGCTCGGGGGACCAGGCCAACGACACTATAAAACTCAGTTCAAGCCGGTCCGAGGAGAGAATGTTTTGCGGTTGACTCACCTCGGCCCCGATGGCGCCTTGGAGATTAAAGGAGAGGCCCGATTCACTTCAGATGCCCCGCCGGTAACGTTCGATTACGACCACAAATCCCAGACAATCACATTCAGCGAAGAGACCCAATATGAGGTGGTCGATGCATTCGGCACAGTTGTGTTGCAAGGCCATGGCGCAGACGTCATTCTTCGCTATCTTGCACGCGGCGAGTATTTCGTCAATTGCGGCGCGCGGTCTGACACCATTAAGAAGCGCTGACAACAGCCTCAGCGGCCGACCAAACTTTCAAGTCCACATCGACATGCCCACTTTTCCCGCTACGACGGCCTTTGATGGCTTGACCTACAACAGCCGACGCACAGACATTGTCATTCCTGAATATGGAAGGGTTGTCCACGAAATGGTGGCCCATTGCATTGGAATCGAAGAACGGGAAGAGCGCAACAAATGCGCTGCTGCCATTGTGAGTGTCATGCGCACCCTCGTCCCAGGGTCGAAGGAAATGACCGACCACGAGGAGAAGCTTTGGGGCCATCTCTACGTCATGGCCGACTGGAAATTGGACGTCGACGGTCCTTTTCCACCACCCGCGAGGCCAGAGGAAGACCCCGGCCCTGAGAAGCTGGCATATACTCAAATTGGGAAACGGCCATCGTTCTATGGCCGAATCGTAGAGGACCTCATTGCCAAGGCCATTGAGATGCCGGAAGGGGAGGAGCGCGCTGCGTTGTCCATGATGATTGCCAACCTGTTAAAGCGGCAATACCTCACATGGAATAAGGGCGCTGTGGAAGACGCACTTATTCGTGCCCAATTGCGTGAAATGTCGGGCGGGGCCTTGGATGTGCCCGCGGAGAAGGAATTGGTTTCCTCGAGCGAGATATTAAAAAGCAAGCGGAAGACATCCAACAATTTCCGCAACCGCGGCAAGCGCAAGCGCTGAGTTAATGCCCATTCGATTGCATGGCCGGGCCTCCCCGACCTGTTGTCGAAAACAACGTCTGGTCATGGTTACAGAGGCCTTCCCCTGCACCACCTTGGGGGCCAAACCTCTGACCTAACCATGGGCACTTTTGTCATTGAAGGAGGGCGTCCCCTCAACGGATCAATCACACCGCAGGGCGCGAAGAACGAGGCACTGCAAGTGGTATGTGCAGTACTTCTTACCTCCGAACCCGTCACGATTTCAAACCTTCCGGACATTGTCGATGTCAACCGTCTGATTGACCTGCTGTCTTCGATGGGGGTGAAAGTTGAGAAGCGGGATGCCGGAACGTTCCTGTTCCAGGCGGACGATGTGAATCTCGACTTTTTGAAAAGCCCCGAATTCAGGGAAAAGGGCGGTGGGTTGCGGGGCAGTGTCATGATCATGGGCCCCCTCTTGTCTCGGTTCGGGATGGGTTATATCCCGAAGCCTGGCGGAGACAAAATCGGACGCCGCAGAATGGACACTCACTTTATTGGGTTCGAGAATCTGGGGGCTTCATTCCGTTACGATGCCGGAGAGACCTTCTACCGCGCGGAGGCGCCAAATGGCCTTCAGGGGAGTCACATGCTACTAGACGAGGCTTCTGTCACGGGAACAGCCAACATCGTCATGGCTGCAGCACTCGCCAAAGGAACGACGACCATTTACAATGCGGCATGTGAGCCTTACTTACAGCAGCTGTGCAAGATGATCAACCGGATGGGGGGCAAAATCTCAGGCGTGGGGTCCAACTTGCTCACCATCGAAGGTGTGGATTCGCTAGGCGGTTGCGACCACCGGTGCCTGCCTGATATGATCGAAATTGGGAGTTTCATTGGCTTGGCGGCCATGACGCGTGGTGAGGTGACCATCAAGGATGTCAGTTGGGATGACCTCGGTCAGATTCCCAGAATTTTCCAACGCATGGGAATCGGTGTGGAACGAAGGGGAGACGACCTATACGTTCCTGCGCAGGACCATTATGAAATTGACACCTTCATTGATGGGTCTATCCTAACCGTAGCCGATGCCCCTTGGCCAGGCTTTACGCCTGATTTGTTGTCTATTTTGTTGGTGACTGCCACCCAGGCCCGCGGCAGCGTTCTCGTTCACCAGAAGATGTTTGAGTCGAGGCTTTTCTTCGTCGACAAGCTCATTGACATGGGCGCACAGATTATACTCTGTGATCCCCATCGGGCCACGGTTATCGGCCTCGACAGAAAGACGGCTTTGCGGGGCGTGACCATGACCTCGCCCGACATCAGGGCAGGTGTTTCATTGCTTATCGCTGCGCTTTCAGCAGAGGGCCGTTCGACCATCCACAACATCGGCCAAATCGATAGAGGATACCAGTATATTGAACACCGTTTGCGGGCATTGGGCGCCCAAATTGAGCGTCTTGCAGACTGAGGTTACGACCTTCTCCGTTCCATCAGTAAATTGAAGCCACATTTCATCACGATGTCTTTTTCCCGATTCTCTCTCGCCCTCATGTTGGGCTTTCTTGTCGTGAGCACCTTTGGATTTGCACAGGATCCCCGGGTGGGAACCAATGTGGGAGACGAAGCACCTGAGTTGATTCTACAAGGTATCGACGGTGACGAAGTCCGGTTGAGTGACTTGCGTGGCCAGCTTGTGCTCATTGATTTTTGGGCGAGTTGGTGTGGGCCATGCCGGAGAGAAAACCCCAATGTCGTCAACGCATTCAAGAAGTACCGAAAGTCAAAGTTTAAGACAGCGGAGGGCTTTACTGTTGCCAGTGTCTCGCTCGACCGAAAGCAAGAAAGCTGGGAAAAGGCGGTTAAGCAGGATCAGCTTGACTGGGATTGGCACGGAAGCGACTTGTCCGGTTGGGACAGTGAGGCTGCAGGCTTGTATGGGGTGAGCAGCATTCCCATGAGCTTTCTCGTGGATGAGAACGGCATCATCGTGGCGAAGAATCTCAGGGGAATGGAGTTGCACATACAAATCGACAAACACGTCGCCCGCCTTTGATTTTTCCTGTCAGGTCGACCGGGTGAAACTGACAGCCGGTCGTTTTGCCTGTCACGTTGTCCGAACGGGTCTGCATGGCACGGCAATTGGACACACTGAACAAACTTTCCTATCCATGACAATGCACATCATGAACGAGGAAGAGCCTCTGGAAGGCACCTCACCCAATATGGCGGAAGACGAGGTCACTGCGGAAGAAGGAGCTCCTGATTCCGAAGGCCCAAAAGAAGCTGAACCCGGTCTTACGGAAGAAGAGGAAGCCTGGCGAGACAAGTACCTCCGGTTGTATGCTGAGTTTGACAATTTTCGGAAAAGGACCATGCGGGAAAGGGCCGATTTGGTCCGGAGTGCTGGCCGTGACTTGATGGAGGCAATGCTTCCCGTGCTGGATGATTTCGAGCGCGCGGCAGCAGCGGAACAAGACCCAGAACAAGTGAGGGAAGGCTACCAACTCATCGGTCAGAAGATGCGGGGCATTCTCGAGGCGCGGGGGCTTCAACGAATGGAAGCGAAGGGCAACGCATTCGACACGGATTTGCATGAAGCCATCACCCAAATTCCTGCACCGACGGAAGACCTCAAGGGGAAAGTGGTCGAGGTTGTAGAGCCCGGTTACAAGCTCCATGACGGCGTCCTTCGTTTCGCTAAGGTGGTCGTCGGAAACTGATTTTTCACCATGTCGAAACGCGATTTCTACGAGATTCTGGGTGTGGATCGGGGCGCCTCTGATGCCGACATCAAAAAGGCATATCGGAAGCTGGCCATCAAGTTCCACCCGGACAAGAATCCGGATGATGCAGAGGCGGAGTCCCGATTCAAAGAAGCTGCGGAAGCCTACGAAGTCTTGAGTGACCAACAGAAGCGGGCCAAATACGACCGCTTCGGACATGCTGGAATGGGGGGTGCGGCCGGCGGTGGCGCGGGGATGAACATGGACGACATCTTCAGTCAGTTCGGCGACATCTTCGGCGGGACCTTCGGTGGGGCTTTTGGTGGAGGTGGAGGCGGAGGTGGACCGCGCCGGATGAAGGGGTCAAACCTGAGAATCAAGGTGCAGCTGACCTTGGAGGAAATTGCCGAAGGGGTGACCAAAAAGGTCAAGGTGTTTCGTTTGGTCCAGGCCGAGGGGGTCGAATATGACTCCTGTCGACCATGTTCGGGAACCGGCCAAGTTCGTCGGGTCACCAACACCATCTTGGGCCAAATGCAAACGGCATCGACATGCCCAACGTGCGGGGGGCTGGGGCGAAGTGTGAAATCCAAGCCTAAAGATTCGGATGAACATGGCCTTCGCCGCGAGGAAACGGTGGTTGAGATCGAGATTCCAGCCGGTGTGGAAGATGGGATGCAGTTGAACTTGCGCGGCAAGGGGAATGCTGCGCCAGCAGGGGGCATATCCGGTGATCTTTTGGTCCAGGTTCGGGAGGCTGATCATGCGCTGTTTACCCGAAACAGCCGCAACCTTCACCTCGATCACTATGTGTCTTTCGTGGAGGCTGCATTGGGATCCCAAGTGGAGATTCCCCTGTTGCAGGGCAAGGCCAAAATTCGCATTGAGGCGGGCACACAAAGTGGTAAGATTGTTCGGCTTAAGGGCAAAGGGATGCCCTCTGTGGACAGCTATGGGAAGGGTGATCTCTTGGTCAATTTGAATGTCTGGACTCCGCAACAGTTGACATCGGAGGAAAGAGAGGTCTTGGAAAAGTGGAGAGAAGCCACCAATTTCCAACCTGACCCAGATCCACGAGAGAAAGGATTTTTTGATCGGGTGCGGGACATGTTCAGCTGAATCATGACGCACGCCCTTCGCATATCTGAACTCCGGAAAACCTTCGGTCAACAGCAGGTGCTCGATGGCGTTGGATTCGAAGTTCCCCAAGGGTCAATCATGGGCTTGCTCGGGCCAAACGGTGCCGGAAAATCCACCCTGATTCGAAGCATTATGGGCATTGTTGAGCCTGATTCGGGTACAATCGAGCTCAATGGCACACTGTGGAGCCGCGACGCTGTGCGCGGCATCGGCTACCTCCCTGAGGAAAGGGGGCTGTACCGTGACATGAAGGTGGGTGAACAGGCCATTTACTTCGCTCGGCTCAAGGGCATGGAGCGGGCAGACGCTGTGCGCGAACTGAAAGTTTGGTTTGAGCGCTTGGAAGTGGATGGATGGTGGGACAAGAAGGTGTCGGACATCTCCAAGGGGATGGCCCAGAAAATCCAGTTTATATGCACATTGGTGCACAAGCCAGAGTTGCTGATTCTGGATGAGCCCTTGAGTGGGTTTGACCCTATTAATGCCCGAAGGATTATAGAGGAAGTGCGGTCCCTTGCGGCTTCGGGGACCAGCATTCTTTTGTCGACCCATGACATGCCCAGTGTAGAGCGCCTGTGCGATGCGGTCGTGCTCATCGACAGAGGCCAAGTGGTGTTGTCCGGGGGCGCGGATGAGTTGAGAGAAACGGGATGGGCAGGAGAGCAGGAGGTGGTGTTTCGGGGCAATGACATCGCTTTTACCAATGCATTGGGTGCCCTTGCCCACTTGGACGGCATTCAGTCCGATTCTGTCGAGGGCACGCGAAAGGCCTCCATTCGATTGCGCAACCGGGAGCAACCCGGTGACGTCTTGCATGCGCTGGCCGAAGCGGTCGATATCGTTGAATTTGTCAAGGTGCGTCCCACCATGGAGTCCTTGTTCATTCAGGCTGTCAGCGGGACGTCTTCAACTGAAACCACACCATGAAGGGAAGTCTGGTCGGCGCCGTCATCGGCAGGGAGTGGAGGACGCGTGTGTTCAAAAAGAGTTTCCTTTTGGGGACGTTGCTCATGCCGTTCCTCGGTGTGGGATTCATCGCACTGACGGTGATGCTGACAGAAGGGACCGAGACACAAAACTTGGTTCTTGTGGAGGACACACCCGGTTTGATCACCCGGATGGATGCAGCCAGTGGTCAATTCGTGCCGCGCTGCCCCGGCTGCTTCCCGAAACGGGACAAGTTGGAGTATCGTTTTACTCGAGAGGCCCCTGCAGACAGCGTTTGGAAGTTGGATGGCTATACTGCTTTGGTCGAGTTCGATGAATCTGTGCTTCAAAACAAGGCGGGCTATTTGGTGTATGAGACGTCTCCAGGGATGCAAGCCAAGCGCAGGATTGAGCGCGATCTCAGCCATGCGATGGAACACGCCCGTGTGTTGGAGAGCACTGAGCTCGATTGGACAGAGTACCAGCGGCTCAAATTCGAGCTGAACCTCGTGGACCGGGAAGCGTCAGATGCAGGCAGCCGGACCGAGGGAGGCGGAGAGGAGATACGTGGGTTTGTGGGCTTCATGTTTAGTGCCGTCCTGTTTCTCGTCCTCGCTGTATACGGAGGTCTGATCCTCCGGAGTGTGGTCGAGGAGAAGTCCAATCGCGTCGTGGAGGTGCTGATTGCCTCGGTGCGCCCGGAGGAATTGTTGCTCGGAAAAGTGGTCGGAATGGGGGCTGTTGCCTTGACACAGATTGTGGCTTGGTCTGTCCTTTCAACAGCGGCGTTCACGTTGTTTCAATTTGTGTTTGACAGCGGGTTGATGCCAGGCAACATGGCCCCAGGTGCAGGGGAGGTACCCGCTGACCTGCTGACGGTGATGGCCGAAAACGAATTCACCAAAATCTTGATTGAAATCAACTGGGCGCTGATGGTGTTCAGCACAGTGGTCTATTTCGTGGGCGGGTATTTGCTGTATGGCAGCCTCTACGCGGTGGTCGGGGCATCCGTTCAATCCGAGCAAGAAGGCCAAGGCATGGTGTTCCCATTGATCATGCCCTTGATGTTTGCCTATTTCTTCGGGCTGCAGGCCATTGAAAATCCAGAGATGGCCGCTTTTTCCTGGCTGAGCTGGTTCCCTTTGACTTCCCCGGTCATCATGCTCATCCGGGTGGCCGTGGGTGTGCCGATGTGGGAGCTCGCGCTCTCGGTAGCGTTGCTTCTCTTGACCGCCAGATTCATGTTGTGGATGGCAGGACGCGCCTACCGCCATGGGGTGCTTGCTGGTGACTCCACATCAGGTTGGAAGCTTTTGCTACAATGGGTTCGGGGGAATGGAGGTTAACGCCCCCCATCGAATGGCCGTAGTGGATTGTGGAACAAACACCTTCACGCTCCACGTTGCCGAATTTGATTCGAAAAGGTGGAAATCTGTTTTTCGTCAGCTTCGGTTTGTCCGCCTCGGACACGATAGTTTCCGGACTGGGAGGCTGTCACCAGACCGTATGCGGCGGGGACTGGATGTTCTGGCTTCATTCAGGGAGACGGCCATAAACTTTGGGGTGACCCACATCCGGGCTATTGGATGCAGTGCATTCAGAGATGCATCCAATGGCCTTGAATTCGTTGAGCGGGCCCGAGAAATTGGATGGTCGATTGAGGTCATTGATGGCCAAAAAGAGGCACATTGGATACAGGAAGGTGTCGCGGCCACGGTGCCTTCCGAAATTTTAGGGGGGCAGACGGCCCTCACTCTCGACATTGGCGGTGGCAGTGTGGAAGCCGTGCTCTGGGACCATGAGACAGTCCATGGTAGATTCAGTCTCGATCTTGGTGTGGCGAGACTCACAGATTGGATTAAGCCTTCAGATCCGCTCAAGAATAAGGACCTCGACTCGCTAGCCCGCATTGCGGACCATGCGATGGTGCCACTTCTCGGGCGCACCAAGCATTATGCACCACAGTTGATTGTGGGCACCAGCGGGGCCTTCAACACTTTGGCGAATTTGGAGTCTGCCGAGGCCAATTGGCAGCCGCGTCACGTGGCAGACGTCTTGCCATATGCAACTTTGCGGTCACGATGTCAAGCGTTGATGGCCACCAGTAAGGCTGATTTGGCTTCTATACCCAATCTGCATCCAGATCGGATTCCATACATGTCTATGGCCTGCGCCCTGATTGAGCATATACTTGGCCGGTTGCCTTCAGTGGGCATGGTGCTACGGTCTCGACATACAGTGGCAGAGGGGCTGTTGACGGAAACAGCAGCGGGTTGGAAAGGACTTGAACCAAAGGTTGGGTGGGAAATGCTGACCGACCTTTGAATAGAATGGGTGAATGCGTTGAATTTCACGCATTTTCGCACCATGGCCCACATCCTCATTATCGACGACGAGCGCCTCATACGGCACGCCCTCAAGGATATCCTCGAATACGAAAAGCACACCGTTGAGGAGGCTGAAGACGGCGCTGCCGGATTGAAGGCAGCATTGGAGGGCAAATACGACGTGATTTTCTGCGATGTGAAAATGCCGCAAAAGGACGGGATCGAAGTGGTGGAGGCCCTTACGCTAAAAGGCGTTGAAACGCCCGTGGTGATCATGACGGGTCACGGAACTGTGGAGCTTGCTGTGCAGGCATTGAAGGCAGGGGCATACGACTTCATTGAGAAGCCCCTTGACCTGAATCGGGTGTTGGTGGCACTCAGGCACGCCACCGATCGTGAAGACCTTCGCAAGGAAACCGTAAAGCTGCGACAGCAGAAACGCACGAAGGGGGGGCACGAGATGATTGGCCAGAGCGCTGCATTGGAGGACATCCGCAGCACCATTGCCAAGGTCGCTCCGACCGATGCACGGGTGATGATCACAGGAGAAAATGGAACGGGTAAGGAGGTGGTCGCCCGGCGAATCCATGCCCAAAGTGAACGCCAGTCAGGGCCGTTTGTCGAGGTCAATTGCGCGGCAATTCCCGGAGAGCTCATCGAGTCCGAGTTGTTTGGTCACGAGAAGGGAGCGTTCACCAGTGCAGTGAAGCAGCGCAAGGGACGTTTTGAGCAGGCACAGGGCGGCACCCTGTTTCTCGACGAAATCGGCGACATGGCTCTTCCGGCACAAGCCAAGATGCTGCGCGCCTTACAAGAAAGGGTCATCCAGCGCGTCGGGGGTGACAAGAACATCAAAGTGGATGTCCGTGTACTTGCGGCCACGAACAAAGATTTGGCGCTGGAAATCAAAGAGGGGAGGTTCCGCGAAGACCTCTTCCACCGCCTCAATGTCATACCCATTCACGTGCCGAGTTTGGCAGAACGAAGCGAGGATGTTCCGCTTCTTGTGGAGCATTTTCTCGATGGTGTCTCGGCTGAATTGGGTGTGAAGCCACCGCATTTCGAAGACGAGGCTTTGGTGGCCTTGTCCAAGGCCCCGTGGACCGGAAACATACGCGAGCTGAGGAATGCAGTGGAGCGTTTGGTGATCTTGTGTGGAGACCGGGTGACCCCGTCCGATGTCCATCGCCACGTGGCAATGGATTGATCATTAAGGATCTTCCAAATCAAGGTCAAGTTGTTGATGGGGAGGTTGTTGGAGGCAACCATATACTGAATGCGTCGTCTATGTTGCAGGAGCAACTCCTCTTCTCATGGATATCAATCAACGGATCGTCCTGATCATCTTCCTCGGTGCAATCGCTGCCTGTGGCGCTGCCCGTCTCTTTGCTAAGGCTGGTCAACCTTTCTGGCACGCCCTTGTCCCCGGCCTCAATTTGGTTACACTGATGCGCATTGTTGGGCGACCAGAGACCCACGCACTTTGGATCCTCGTGCCCAGTGTCAACTTGTACTTCATGGCCAAGTGGATGGTAGAACTCGCTCAAAGCTTTGGCAAGCACCATTGGCTGGACCACATTTTGGTGATCGTTTTTAGCGCATTCTATGTCCTCAATCTCGGGCTTGCCTACAATGAGGAGTACGAAGGTCCCGTTTACACTAAGGCGACGGGCACGGCCTTCGCTTAATCGATTTGATCTCTAAATAAAGCCCGCGCTGCTGCAAGGGCGTCCGGTATACCGTCTTCCCTCTTGCCTCCTGCAGTGGCAAAGAAGGGTTGTCCGCCCCCGCCTCCTTGAATGTGACGTCCCCATTCTCGGACGAGCTGTCCAGCGTTCCATCCTTTTTCATGGGCGAGTTCCTCTGTGATAAGACACGTGATGGTGGGTTTGCCACCAACACGGCTGCCGAGCACCGCATAAAGCGGTGCAGCCTCTGCCTTGAGCTGGAATGCAATGTCCTTAATGGCACCGGCATCCAGAGCAACCTCGGTGACCAAGACCCCGGGGGTTCCATGTCCTCCAGGCCTTTCGATGTCTCCGATGAGCTGGCGTTTGATGGCCATCGCTTGTTGGCGGCGGTGCCCCTCCACTTCTCTTTGGAGGGTGGCCACCTTTAGTTGCAAGTCCTCCACAGCAGCAACCAAGTCGGCCGGTCCTTTCAGTGCATCAGATGCTCGGCGCAGAAGGTCGCGTTGGGAAACGGCTCCATCCACAGCCCGCTGACCCGTTTCTGCTTCGATACGGCGGATTCCCGCAGCAACTGCACCTTCTGAGGTAATGCGAAAGAAACCGATTTCACCTGTGGCACTGACATGTGTTCCGCCGCACAGTTCTACGCTGGATCCGAAGCCAATCATGCGCACGGTGTCACCGTATTTCTCGCCAAATAGCATCATGGCACCAGCGGATTTGGCCTCCTCAAGTGGAATGTTGCGCCGCTCATCCAACTCCCGGTTTTCGCGGATTGCTTCATTGACCCGGGATTCGACGTCGAGAAGCTCCGCTTCTGTTAACCGCTGAAAATGGCTAAAGTCGAATCGCAGTGCTGAGTCCTTTACCAATGAGCCCTTTTGTTCCACATGGGTCCCGAGAACGTCGCGTAGTGCCTCGTGCAGCAGGTGGGTTGCCGTGTGATTCAAAGTGGTCTCCCTGCGTTTTTTCGCGTGGACCTTGGCGGTGAATGTGGCCGATGGATCATCGGGCAGGCGATCAGCAATGTGCAGAATGAGCTCGTTTTCCTTTCGGGTGGTCAGAATGGGGAGCTCACTTTCTCCTGGCCCCAGCAAAATTCCATTGTCCCCCACCTGTCCCCCACCTTCTGGATAGAAGGGGGTGAGGTTGAAGACCAGTTGAAAGCGGGTCTTGTCCTTGACCTTGACCTCGCGCCAACGGGTGATGCGCACCTCGGCTTCCAAGCGGTCATAGCCGATGAACTCTTCCACCTTATCCGCCTCCAGTACGTTCCAGTCTCCCGCCTGAACCTTACCGGCAGCCCGCGAGCGGTCTTTTTGGCGAGTCAGGGCCGCTTCAAATCCCGCTTGGTCTACCTCTACGCCATTTTCTCCGCAGATGAGGGCAGTCAGGTCGACGGGGAACCCGAACGTGTCGTACAATTCAAAGGCAGCGGCTCCGTCGAGGCGTGTGGCCCCATCGATTTTTTCTTCCAATCGCTGAATGCCCTTGTCGAGCGTTCGCAGGAAGCCCTCCTCCTCCTCCTTCATCACCTTGCTGATGAGGCTTTGTTGAGCCCTGAGCTCAGGAAAGAAGTCACCCATTTGATCGGCCATGACATCGATCAGTTCAAAAAGGAATGGACGGTCCAAGTTCAAAAAGCTGTACCCATAGCGGACAGCGCGCCGCAGGATGCGGCGGATGACATAGCCCGCACCAGCGTTGCTCGGGAGCTGTCCGTCTGCTATGGAAAAAGCGACTGCGCGCACGTGGTCGGCACAAACGCGGAGGGCCACATTGACCTTGTCGTCTCCACCGGTGTAGGGTTTCCCGGATAGTTTGGACAGGTGAGAGATGAGGGGCTGAAAGACGTCCGTATCGTAATTGCTTTGCTTGCTTTGTAGCACCGCAGCCAAGCGTTCGAAGCCCATGCCCGTGTCGATGTGCTGCGCGGGGAGAGGTTCAAGGGAGCCGTCGGCTTTGCGCATGAACTGCATGAACACAAGGTTCCAGATTTCAATGACTTGGGGGTGGTCTTGGTTGACCAATTCGCCTCCCGGAACGGCAGCACGTTCGGCTTCTCCGCGAATGTCCACGTGGATTTCAGAACATGGTCCACATGGCCCGGTCTCGCCCATCTCCCAGAAGTTGTCCTTTTTGTCCGCCTTGAGAATTCGTTCAGCGGGCACGTGTTGGAGCCAGAAGTCCACGGCCTCCTGATCCAGTGGCATCCCGTCAGCGTCGTCGCCTTCAAATACCGTGATGTAGAGGCGATCCTTGTCGATGCCGTAGCGATCGGTCAACAATTCCCACGCCCAGTCAATTGCCTCTTTCTTGAAATAATCACCAAATGACCAGTTGCCGAGCATCTCGAACATGGTGTGGTGNTAGGTGTCCACNCCNACNTCTTCNANNTCGTTGTGCTTGCCGCTGACGCGCAGGCACTTTTGGGTGTCTGACACCCGGGGAGACTTGGCGGGGCGGTTTCCGAGAAAGATGTCCTTGAACGGATTCATCCCTGCATTCGTGAACATCAANGTGGGGTCATCTTTCAGCACCATGGGGGCCGAAGGGACGATGTCGTGGCCTTTATCGCGGAAGAAATCGAGAAACGTACGGCGGATTGTGGCGGCGTCCATGGGGTCCTTGTGTCGGCGTTGTTCACACGCCTGTGTTCGTGGTAAACTATGGGAAAGGCGCGTCAGTCGCGGGTTACCGATTGTGAAAGTAGGGACTTTCCCGTACTTTTGCGCTGGCTTTTTTCGAGATGAAGAAACATCACATTCGGTTCAATGAGGGGCAGCTCCGTATGGAGGCCATTCCCTTTAGCACCGTGGATTATGTCCGTTGGTTCGTATTGCGCGCTCTGATGCTCTCAGCGGTGGCCGTTTCGGCCATTCTCATATTTGACCAGTATTTCGAGAGCCCAAAGGTGCGCAGTCAGAAGCGGCAAATCGAGTTTTTGGAGTCCCAATTGAACACCATGCAGGGACAGATGGTGGACATGACCGGTGCTTTGGAAGAATTGACTGAACGTGACGAGGTCATTTATCGGAACATATTTGGAGCCGAGCCTTATCCCCCCCACTTGAGGAACCCGGGCATCGGTGGAGCCGATCGGTACCGGGACCTTCGCGGACTCGAACAAAGTGAGCAGGTCATTGCACTTCGGGAGCAAATGGCGGAACTCGAAAGGAAAATGGTGGCCCAAGGAGGNAGCTTCGAAGAGCTCGTGGAGTTGGCTGGAAGCAAGAAGGAGATGTTGGAGAGCATCCCGGCAATACAGCCTGTTCGGAACAGTGATCTCAAGCGAATGGCCAGTGGATATGGGTATCGAATCCACCCCATTTATAAGGTCAGAAAAATGCACTGGGGTATGGATTTCTCTGCCCCGACCGGAACGGAAATATTTGCCACAGGCAACGGTAAGGTGATTGAAGTAAAAAAGAAGTACAACGGATACGGATATCACGTGAAGATTCAGCACGGATATGGGTACGAAACCCTCTATGCCCACATGTCCAAGATTCTGGTGCGAAAGGGCCAGCGAGTGGAGCGTGGGGAGGTGATTGGTTTGGTGGGTTCAACCGGCACTTCGGTGGCACCTCACCTGCATTACGAGGTTTTCAAGGAAGGNAAGCGTGTGAATCCCGGCCATTATTACTTCAACGACCTGTCCCCGGAGCAGTACGAAAGGCTGCTGTCAGCCTCTGAAAACGCCAATCAGAGCTTCGACTGAGTCTCGATTTGGCGCTCGGTNTCCCCTTGCGCATCTTGCAAGACCATGGCCACGAAGCGGTATTGGACCATTTCTGAAGTTGCGGAGCAGTTCGATGTGAATGCTTCGTTGCTCCGCTATTGGGAGAAAGAGTTTTCATCCCTCGAGCCCAAGAAGCAGGGCAGTGGGAAGCGAGCATACACGGCCAAGGACATCGAGATCATCGGCGTCCTGCACGACCTTCTCAAGCGCAAAGGCTACACCATTGATGGTGCTAAGCGACAATTAAAGCAGGCCCTGAAGGAGCATCGACAGATGGAGGCCCTGCGCCAAAGGCTGGAGGCGATTCGCGCTGAACTTCTCGACATCGCCGAAGACGCTAAGCGCAAGCTATAATCAAAGGGTCAGGTTGGGGACCAGGAATTCTCGAACATACTCGGACACTCCTTTTTCAAGCGGGGTCATGTTTCGGTCGTAACCAATGCTCCTCAGTTTGGATAGGTCTGCTTCGGTGAAGTATTGNTAGGTGTCGCGGATGTCCTCAGGCGTGTCGATGAACCCTATGTTTTCAGGGGCGTCCAACGCTTTGAACGTGGCACGGGTCAGGTCGAGAAAACTGCGGGCTTTGCCTGATCCCAGATTGTAAAGACCACTGTCTTTTCTGTGGTGCATCAGCCAGTGGCAGACGTCCACAACATCTCGGACGTAAACAAAGTCCCGAAGTTGCTCGCCGTCGGCATAGTCTGCCCGGTGACTTCGAAACAGGTTCATGCCACCGGTTTTTTCAATTTGTCGAAAGGCATGCATGACAACCGAAGCCATTCTGCCTTTGTGGTATTCGCCAGGCCCATAAACATTGAAGAACTTCAGCCCGGTCCAGAAGTAGGGGGCTCGGTTTNCCTGTGTTTCAGAGAGGGCCCACNGGTCGAATTTTTGTTTGCTTTCTCCGTAGGGGTTNANNGGCTTCAGTCNATTGACGANGCCGTGGTCATCGCTGTACCCATGCTCNCCACNGCCGTATGTCGCTGCGCTTGAGGCATACACCAAAGGCAAGCCGAATCGNACGCAGAGTCGCCAGATGTCTTGGCTGTAGTGNAAGTTGAGCTGGTCGAGCAGCNCGTGATCCTGNTCGGTGGTGTCNGTGCGNGCACCGAGGTGGAANACGAACTGAACNTGATTTTCNTTGGCCTCNANCCANGCNGGGAAATCGGCNCGGTCCACGCGCTGGGCGCACACCCGGNTNGNGTGNTTTCGNNCCTTGTCNGGTCTTGCTTTGAAGTCGTCCACCAGAACCAAATCCCGAAATCCTTCAGCNTTGAGNCGGGCNGNAAGTGCACTTCCAATGAACCCGGCAGCCCCCGTAATGGTAATCATNNTGCGAAGGTACTTTCGCANNCCGCCCCATGAAATACGTTTANGTTACCCGACGCGCCCGATTCAATGCAGCTCACAAGCTGTGGAATGACNATTGGTCCCAAGANAAGAACCTAGAGGTCTTTGGCAAGTGNGCCAACCCNAANTGGCANGGNCACAATTACGAGNTNCANGTCACCGTCAAGGGCATACCAAACGAGGAAACTGGATACTGCATGGACTTGAAGGACNTNAAAGGCATCATCAAGGAGTACGTGGAGGAGCCNCTGGACCACCGCAANATNAACTTNGACGTNCCTTGGATGAAAGGGGTGAGAACCTCGNCNGAGAATCTGCTCATTGCCATTTGGGAGCAGTTGTCTGGGCCGGTCAACGAGACGGGTTGTCAATTGCACCAAATNCGNNTGTANGAGACGGAGAACAACTATGCAGACTACTTCGGCGGCNATTGAGTCTNTCTCNANNTGTCTGATTCCAATCTAATTCTGCATTTTGCANNCGCATGACACCTCAAGATCCTCCACGCCTGTTTGAAGGCGGACAAAGCCCTGCTGACTTTGCTCGAACCGCNCCNNTTGTTGCGGATGAGCGCGGATTCATGAACNCNGTCTTCGGATGGATGGCCATAGGCNTATCCATTACCGGGGCAGTGGCTTGGTATTTCGCGTCTAGCGGTGCCATCGCTTTGCTCTTTAACGAGGCTGGTGGGATGAACCTTTTGGGTTGGATGGTCATGCTTGGGCCCTTGGCCTTCATTCTGGCCATGAATTTTGGCCTTCAGCGNATGAGNGCGTCGACCCTCACGCTTCTCTTTGTGGCNTTNAGCGCGGTGATGGGCGCCTCGCTNAGCAGTATTTTNCTTGTGTACACTGGGTCGAGCATCATGCAGGTTTTCGGCATCACGGCGTGCACATTCCTTGTGATGGCCATCGTAGGCTACACGACATCCACAGACTTGAGCCGGTTTGGAAGCCTCTTGTTCATGGCCCTCATCGGCATGCTCATCGCCATGTTGGTCAACTGGTTTCTCGCTTCCTCGGCACTGGAGTACCTGATTTCAGTGGCGGGGGTGCTCATTTTCACAGGGCTCATAGCCTATGACACCCAGAAGCTCAAGCGGATTGCTGCAGGTGTGGAGTATGGAAGTGAAACTGGGCGGAAGCTCGCATTGCTCGGTGCCACAAGCCTGTATTTGGACTTCATCAATCTGTTCTTATTTCTCCTGCGCCTGCTGGGAAGGAGAGACTGAGTTCGAGCAAAGCTCAATAAAAAAGGCGACCTTGATCGGGCCGCCTTTTTTGTTGGGGTATTCTCAAATCAGCGGACCATCAAACGTTGAGACCAGAGACCTTGACCTGCAACTTCGAGGGTCAGAACGTAGGCGCCCGCATCGAGCAGCGCTGCATCGAGGAAGTGCTTGCTCACGCCCATTGGAAGGTGTCCGCAGTAAAGCACAGCCACTTCACGACCCGCGGCGTCGCGCAGGGCAATTCGGCCCTCGGCAGCCCGGCTGAGTTCCACGGGAACGCAGGTGATGCTGGAAGCCGGGTTCGGGAAGGCGGGGTGGAAGCCAGCAAAAGACGGGATGCCGTCGATGCCATTGATTACAATTTGGCCCACTTCGAATTGCCAATACCCCTCAGGGGCTGGCATTGGGCGGACCTGTGTCTTGCCGCTCACAGATGTTCCTTCCACGTAGTATTGAATCACACTGCCTTGGTCTTGCGCTGGAATATCCGCGGACCACATGTCCTCTGCGCTTTCAGTCATCGCGACCACATTGTACGCAGATGCTCCCTCAAGTCGCCAGAAGAGGCTTGCGGAGGCGATCCCAGAGCGGTGCTGCACCAAGGCCTCCACGCCATAGGGATTGGCGGTATCCTCAGTGTCATCTAGGGGCTGGTGGCTGATGAGCAGCGGATCCTCCACCCCGACACTGTGGGTGATACAATGGATAGCGCCACTCGCTGAAATGATTTGGTTGCAATCGATTCCCACCACATTGTATCCTGGCAGAGCTGCTTCATAGATGGCGATGGCCGTGGTGTCGTACTGCTCGTAGTATGTGGGGAGAAGAATGGTGTTATTGACGAACACAGAGTTGGTATAGGTCATGTAGTCACCGCCTGCGTCGGGATATCCGCCGCCCCAGCCGGGCTCCGGGGGGGAGGGGATGCGCACCACGTCGAACGGGGAGCCATAGACACTGCTGTAGTTGGCCAGAACGTACTCGAGGTTGGCTTCAATCTGCGGCCCGTCGGCCACGCCCTCCGGGTATTCCGCCATGAGGATGGTCTCCTCATCGAGGAGCTTCATGTGCATGTCGATGTGGTGGATGCCATCGTAAGGCAGGTTTTCCATTCGGATGTAGGTGTGGAGGCCCATGAACTCAGCGAGGATGTTCTCGATGTCTTCATCGCTTTGGTCCGGGAATTGTGTGCCCCACCAAGTGTTGCCACCGTTGTTTTCGTCACCGATAAGGTTGGATGCGAATCCTGTGCCGAATCCATCGCTCATGAAGTTGCCCCCCGTGTTCATCAGATCCCATGGCTCGGCCGTGGTTTCGTATAGTTCGATGCCCATGTGGTCGGCGATGACCTGGGGCGCTACATCATCATCGGGACGCGGTCTGTTGTAAAGCCAATCCACGATGATACGGTCATCTACCCCGTTTCCATAGACCGTGTTTGGCCCGTAGTCTCTGATCCACACTGTGTTCATGGGTGTGTCAATGATGGTGATGTTCTCCATACTGGCTGCGCTACCACCATTGTTGTTGGAGGTTATGTAGTTCTCAACCTCGTTGGGACTTTCCGTCAGAATCAGGACCTGGCATTCCTGCGCTGCGTTGACCACAATTCGTTTTTGTATGGTGCTGTAGCCTTCCCATCCAACGCAGAGGACCTCGATTTCCTCCCACTCGGCCATGGTGCGCAGTCCGTCGAATTCGGGCGGGGTGGTCTCTCCGCGGCTCACGTGCGGCAGGTAGGGATTGGCCTCATAGAATTCTACCTCCCGGGGGTCGATGCCGTGGGAGAGTGGAGCGTCAAAGTGCTGTCCCCATCCGATGATTGGCAGAAGGAGCGCAGCAAAAAGCAGTCGCAAGTCGAGGAACGGTTTCATGGTCTCGGGTTTCAATTGCCAAGGTAACTCTGCCTCAAAGCAAAAGGTGGCCTCAGGGTCATCAAACCCGGAGACCACCTTTGTAAAGGGATCCGCGTCCTTTTATTGGCGGAAGAAGATGGGCAGGGTTATGGTGGTGGAGATTGCTTTCCCTTCTTTCATTGCAGGGGTCCAAGCTGGCATAGACTCGGCAGCGGCAATGGCCGCGCTGTCGAGTGCAGGATGCAGGGACTCAATGACATGGGCATTGGTGACCTCGCCAGTTTCGGAAATGGTGAATTCCACAAACACCTTTCCTTCGATGCCTTCGGCTTTGGCAGATTCTGGGTAGGTGACTTGACCGGCAATGAACTCCATAACCTTGGCTGCTCCACCTGGGAACTCAGCGGAAACCACTTCTGCGTTGGATTCCGCTGCTTCTTCCGGAACGTCGGTTTGGCTTTCGCCTTCTGCACAGGCGGTCATCATAAATGCGGTAAATGCCATGGCGCTCAAGCCAAAGGCAGTGCGTGTGAATCGAATCATGGGCCGAAAATAGAAGATAAGCGTCAGCTGATCCGATTGAGCACCTGGGCCACACTCACCGCATCGACATCGTGCGCTCCTTTAAAGGTGTGGAATCGAATTTGAGTGGGTGATCCTCCTGCGTCAGTCCAAGCTGCCTCTACCGTCTTGAAACGGGCACTGTGGTCATGGACATAGGGGTCCTCCGTGCCGATCAAAACATCGAGTGACGGGCCACCAGACAAATCCCCCTCGAGCGTTTTTAAGTCTCGGGGAATGACCCCGCTGTGTGCAATGAGTCCATCCCAAGATTGGATGCCGTCTTTTCCCAGTGCTGCCCAGCGCAGTGCGGTGGAGACGCCTTGGGAGAAGCCCAACAGTACGTTTTTGCCTCCATTTGATTCGGCATCCGTATGCTTCCGAAGGGCATTTAAGAACGCCAATTGGTCTGCGATGTCATCGAGCCTTGCCTCTTTCGTCATCCAGCTGGCGCCAACCCGGCCTTCTGTCCCTTCGAGATAGAAGCGGTGAGCGCCTTCCGGTGCAATCACTCGCCATCCGTCCAGCACCTGTTGTTGGAATTTCCTGATGAAGAATCTGGGCAACTGGCCATACCCATGTAGAACATATAGCGTGCCTTTGACTGGCTTTGATTCGGGAGGGTTAGCAGACCACCATCTCGCCGTCTTCTGCACGGTCAGGTTGTGAGCAGTGGCCTCCATTACCAGTTTAAATCAAGGGTCGCCGAGCCAAAAGCGGGGCAAAATACCGAGTCAATGAAAAGGCCTTCCGGTTGCCCAATGAGGGCCACTTCGAGGTCAGCTCCCCAGGTCATCCATTGGTCGCCGTGCATCAGACAGGTCCAACTGGAGTCAGCCCCAATGCCCTCCAGCTGAACCTGATTGGTAGCACAGCAGGCGCAGGGGAAGGCGTTGCCCAGATTGAACAGCATCACATCGGTACTGTCCTCAGGTGGTGCGCTTGCCAGGTTCACGTGCAGTGTACAGACCGCAGGCATTGGCAGCGCAATCTGAATGGGAATGTTGGGCAGAAGGTCGTCGGGGTCCAATTCTCCGACAGAGGGGAAGTGCAGTGGGGCCTCTGCCGTCCATCGAAGGCTGAAACTGCTTCGCCGCTCAAATTCCGCAACAAATCTTCCGGCTTCATCTGAGATTGCAGTGGTCACTTGTTCCTCCGCTTGCAGGGCGCCATCGAGGACGGCGCGTTCGAACAATTCCCATTGGGCGCCTTCAATGGCCATGCCCGATGGTGTGGTGGTCACCTCACCCTCAACCTGGAATTGCATGGGCTCAGAGCTTCGGTTGCAACCAACGAAAAGAAGGCCAATGGCGACAAACAGGGCGAGTCGGTACCTCACAACACGTCGAGTTTGGCGAACTTCAGCAGGAGTTGCTTCTGCCCAGCGGATGGGAAAAAGACCGTTGCCTTGACGTTGGGCTCCTGTCCTTCGAGCTTGAGCACCTTGCCTTTGCCAAACCGAGCGTGCTTCACCTCCACGCCGGGAGCAATATCGCCGAATGAAGCGGAAGGCCCCTTTCCAGAAGTGGGGTTGCTTTCTCCGCTTGAGGATGACACTTTCTTCATTCCCGGTTTGGGCGGCGTGATTGAGCTGGGCCCTATGGGCATGGGTTTGTAGAAAGAGTTGCGGGCCGAATTAAAGTCAAATGGCTCAGGCTTCCGAGCACTGACAGAGGGCAGGTTCAGAAATTGCTCGTCGATTTCCTCGATGAATCGGGAGGGTTCATTTTGAATCAACTGTCCCCACCGATACCGGGTTAGCGCATAGCTGAGGGTCGCTTTTTTCTCAGCGCGGGTCAGGGCCACATAAAATAACCTGCGTTCTTCTTCCAGATCCTCTCGGGTGTTGAGGGCCATTTGGCTTGGAAACAGATTTTCCTCAAGCCCCACTACATATACGTATGGGTACTCTAATCCTTTTGCTGCGTGAATTGTCATGAGCGACACCTTGTTGTCGTCCCCATCGTCTTGGTCGGCATCGGTCAGCAGGGCCACATCCACGAGAAAATCGCCCATGGTGCGCACCGCATCGGGATTGGCTGGGTCCGTCTCGTCTGAGAATTCCTTCATGCCCGCCAGCAGCTCTTCGATGTTTTCGTAGCGGGCCACCCCTTCTGGGGTCTTGTCCTTATAGAGCTCTCTCAGGAGGTTGGTGTGCTGGGCAATGTGGTGGCCCAAATCAAATGCGCTCGCTGTTTCAAGTCGGGTGGCAAAACCCGATATCATCACTGAGAAATCTTGAAGCTTCCCCCAAGCCGCCCCTTTGAGGTCTTCCGGTTTCTTGAAAGGGTCCTGAAGCACATCCCACAGGGAACAGTCGTGTTTAGCGGCAGCGAGCGTCAGCCTGTCCATCGTTGTCTTGCCAATTCCACGGGCAGGGTAATTGACCACCCGCTTGAAGCTTTCATCATCGGCTGGGTTCGCTGTTAAGCGGAAATAGGCGATGAGGTCTTTAATTTCCTTCCGCTGATAGAAGCTCAGCCCGCCGTAGATGCGGTAGGGAATGTTTCGCTTTCGCAGCTGCTCTTCAAAGGCCCGGCTCTGTGCGTTGGTTCTGTATAGTATGGCGAAATCTTGGTGTTGCGCTTGCTCTCTGGACCGGGTCACCAGAATTCCGTCGGCGACGTGGCTTCCTTCATCGTTGTCGCTGAGTGCCCTGTGCACATCGATTTTTTCACCTTGGTCATTGCCTGTCCAGACCTCCTTCCTTATTTGGTCTTGGTTCTTGGCGATGACGGCATTGGCTGCTTCCACAATGGTTTTCGTGCTGCGGTAGTTCTGTTCTAATTTGTAGACCACACAATCGGGATAGTCTCTTTGGAAATTGAGTATGTTCTGGATGTTGGCGCCACGGAAACTGTAGATGCTCTGCGCATCGTCACCCACCACACAGACGTTTTCTCTGGCCGCACTCAGTTGTCGAATAATGAGGTATTGGGCGAAGTTGGTGTCCTGATACTCGTCGACCAGAAGGAAGGCGAACTTTTGCTGGTACTTGTGGAGGAGGTCGGGAAAGTCGCGGAGCAGAACATTGGTTTTGAAGAGCAGATCATCGAAGTCCATGGCGCCAGACCTGTGGAGGCGCTGGTTATATCCGGCATAGATCTCTCCGATTCTGGGACGACCAGCCTGCTGATCCTCCCCCATTATATCTGGATTCGCCGCATAGTCCTGCGGGCCGATAAGGTTGTTCTTTGCTCCTGAGATTCGCCCGTGGATAGAGTTGGGCTTGTACAGCTTATCATCGAGGCCCAGGCTTTTGATGACGTCTTTGATGACGCTGCGGCTATCCTGGGTGTCGTAGATAGTGAAGTTGGAGGGGTAATTAATCCGCTCACTCTCGATGCGCAGGATGCGAGCAAAGACAGAGTGGAAGGTTCCCATCCAGATGTTGCGGGCCTCTGCTTCGCCTACGATGTTTCCAATCCGGCTTTTCATTTCGCGGGCGGCCTTGTTGGTGAAGGTGAGCGCAAGGATGGAAAACGGGTCGACACCTTGGTCTATGAGGTGGGCAATGCGTTGGGTTAGGACGCGGGTCTTTCCAGAACCTGCTCCTGCGACCACCATCATTGGCCCTTCGATGTGGCCAGCAGCGGCCTTTTGTGCATCGTTTAATCCCTCAAACGTCTCCATGTGTCAAAAGTAGCGGGATTGGCTTCCAGTCAGTTGGACTTGGTTCACCAGCGGCCGTGGAATCATCTGCACATTTCCATGTTGGAATTCCCGGCATTTCACGTAGTTTTGCACCCCCGTTGAAAAATGGGGCAGTGGGCTTTTTGCCCCTGTTTGTTTGAAAAAAGACGCAGATAAGAAGCAATGCCGACGATCCAACAGTTGATCCGCAAAGGCCGTACGGACAAGGTATATACCTCTAAGTCCGCAGCACTCGACTCCTGCCCGCAGCGGAGAGGGGTGTGCGTACGTGTATATACAGCCACGCCGAAGAAGCCGAACTCCGCCATGCGTAAAGTGGCGCGTGTTCGCTTGACCAACGGCAACGAAGTCAACGCTTACATCGGTGGTGAGGGGCACAACCTTCAAGAGCACAGCATTGTTCTCGTCCGCGGGGGCCGTGTGAAAGACCTCCCTGGTGTGCGATATCACATCGTGCGCGGCGCACTGGATACGGCTGGTGTTGAGGGCCGCAATCAGCGTCGTTCCAAGTACGGTACAAAGCGTCCTAAGAAGTAACCCGCCATGCGTCGCAGACAAGCAAAAAAGCACCCGCTGATTCCGGACCCCCGGTTCAACGATACTGATGTCACGTATTTCGTGAACAACCTGATGCTCAAGGGGAAGAAGAGCATTGCGTTTGACATATTCTACAGTGCCGTTGACAAGGTGACTGACCGCACAGGTGAGGACGGTCTCGAACAGTGGAAGCAAGCCGTTGATGCAGTCACGCCTAATGTTGAGGTGCGCAGCCGTCGTGTTGGAGGTGCAACCTTTCAGATTCCCCAGCCCATTCGCGACAGTCGCAAGCGCAGCATGGCCGTAAAGTGGCTGATTAATTATGCGCGCCTCCGGAACGAAAAGACCATGGCTGATCGCCTCGCAGCAGAAATTATTGCTGCGAACAAGGGCGAGGGAGCCACATTTAAGAAGAAAGAAGACACCCACCGGATGGCAGAAGCGAACAAAGCATTCTCCCATTTCCGTTTCTGATCCATACCAAACCAACCCCACCACCTCCGAAATCATGTCCAAGAGGGACCTCAATTTCACGCGCAACATTGGCATTATGGCCCATGTCGATGCTGGTAAGACCACCACGACGGAGCGCATACTGTACTACACGGGTATCTCCCACAAGATTGGAGAGGTGCACGACGGTGCGGCGACCATGGACTGGATGGAGCAAGAGCAGGAGCGCGGCATCACCATTACTTCCGCAGCAACAACCTGTTTCTGGAACTTCGAGGACAGCGAATACCGGATTAACATCATCGACACGCCTGGACACGTTGACTTCACCGTAGAGGTGGAGCGTTCTCTTCGCGTTTTGGATGGTGCTGTTGGTTTGTTCTGTGCTGTTTCCGGCGTGGAGCCTCAGTCCGAGACGAACTGGGGCTTAGCAGATAAGTACAATGTTCCTCGCATCGGCTTCGTAAACAAGATGGACCGCTCTGGTGCCGACTTCTTCAATGTTTTGGATCAAATCCGTGAAATGTTGGGGGCCAATGCGGTGCCACTGCAGGTTCCGATCGGAGCTGAGGATGACTTCAAGGGCGTCGTGGATTTGTTGACGGGAAAGGCCATGGTGTGGAATGAGGAGGACATGGGCATGACCTTCACTGAGGTACCGGTCCCCGATGATTTGGTTGACGTTGTCGCCGAATACCGTGAAAAGCTTGTCGAATCGGTTGCAGAACAGGATGACACCCTCATGGAGAAGTTCTTTGAGGATCCTGACAGCATCACAGAGGGTGAAATGGTCGCGGCCATCCGCAAGGCCACCATCGCCATGGACATCACTCCGATGCTGTGTGGTTCGGCCTTCAAAAACAAGGGGGTACAGACAATGCTTGATGCAGTCATGCGTTATCTGCCCTCTCCTTACGACATTGGAGAGATTGTCGGAATGAATCCCGATAATGAGGAGCAGCAGGTTGTTCGCCACAGCGATCCAGAAGAGCCATTCTCTGGATTGGCGTTCAAGATTGCCACTGACCCATTTGTCGGTCGCTTGTGCTTTGTTCGCGCGTACTCAGGCATTCTGCCAGCGGGATCTTACGTCAAGAACACGCGTTCGGACAAAAAAGAGCGGATCAGCCGCATCTTCCAGATGCACTCTAACAAACAAAACCCGATTGACCAGCTCGAGGCAGGAGACATCGGTGCTGTTGTTGGTTTCAAGGATATCCGAACTGGAGACACGCTGTGTTCAGAAGGACACCCCATCACCTTGGAGAGCATGACGTTCCCAGATCCGGTGATTGGAATTGCCATTGAGCCCAAGTCTCAAGCGGACATAGACAAGCTCGGAAACGGCCTCTCCAAATTGTCTGAGGAGGATCCAACCTTCCGTGTCCACACTGATGAGGACAGTGGACAGACCGTGATTTCGGGCATGGGTGAGCTCCACCTCGACGTTTTGGTCGACCGCCTGAAGCGGGAATTCAAGGTCGAGTGCAATCAGGGACAGCCTCAGGTGGCCTACAAGGAGGCCATTTTCCAGACCACCGATCACCGCGAAGTCTACAAGAAACAATCTGGCGGACGCGGTAAGTTCGCGGACATCATTGTCAAGATTGGACCCTCGCCCAATCCTGAAGAGGAGGGTCTCGTGTTTACGAACTCAGTTAAGGGAGGAAACGTTCCCAAGGAATTCGTGCCTTCGGTGGAGAAAGGCTTCAAGAATGCGATGGTGACGGGCGTGCTCGCTGGCTACCCAATGGACAGCATGAGCGTCGAGCTTGTGGATGGGTCGTTCCATGCTGTGGACTCGGACCAGCTTTCTTTTGAGTTGGCCGCCAAGATGGCCTACAGGAATGCTGTCAAGCACTGCAACCCTAAAATTCTAGAGCCCATGATGTCTTTGGAGGTGAGAACCCCCGAGGAGAACATGGGAGATGTCATCGGCGACCTCAATAAGCGTCGTGGTATGGTGGAGGGCACCGACGAGCGCGGTGGCAAGACCATTGTGAAGGCCAAAGTGCCGCTGAGTGAAATGTTCGGTTATGTGACTGATCTGCGCACGCTGACCTCGGGTCGCGCGGACAGCAGCATGACATTCAGCCACTATGCCGAGGCTCCGACCAGCGTGGCGGAGGCTGTGATTGCAGAAGCACAAGGAAAATAAGTCAACGTCAGATGGCCCAGAAGATTCGCATCAAGCTGAAGAGCTACGACCACAACTTGGTCGACAAGTCCGCCGAAAAAATCGTAAAGACGGTTAAGTCGACGGGTGCTGTGGTGAGCGGTCCCATACCGCTCCCAACCCACCAGCGCATCTACACCGTGCTGCGTTCGCCGCACGTCAATAAGAAGTCGCGCGAGCAGTTTGAACTGAGCGCTTACAAGCGTCTACTGGACATTTACAGCAACTCCTCTGCCACTGTTGATGCGCTGATGCGCCTCGAGCTTCCAAGTGGTGTTGAAGTCGAAATCAAAGTGTAACATGCCCGGATTGATTGGAAAAAAGGTCGGTATGACCAGCATGTATAGTGAGGCAGGAAAAAACCTGCCATGTACTGTCTTGGAAATGGGCCCCTGCGTAGTAACGCAGGTCAAGACTGAGGACAAGGACGGCTACGCAGCGGTTCAGGTCGGTTTTGGAGACCGCAAGGCGAGCCGCACCACTCAGGCTATGGCTGGTCATTTTAAGAAAGCAGGAGTCCAAGCGCGTCAGCATTTGGCTGAGTTCAGCGGTTTTGGACAGGACTATAACCCCGGAGACGAGGTGAAGCTTGAAGATGTGTTCTCAGAAGGGGAGTTTGTCTCTGTTGTGGGCAGAAGCAAGGGCCGAGGATTCCAAGGTGTCGTGCGCCGTCATGGTTTTGGCGGCGTTGGCCAGGCAACCCACGGACAGCACAACCGGATGCGCGCCCCAGGCTCTATTGGAGCAGCGTCAACCCCATCGCGCGTCTATAAAGGCATGCGCATGGCGGGTCGGATGGGCAATTCTCAAGTGACTGTAGAGAATCTCGAGGTACTCAAGGTCATGTCCGAAGAGGGACTCCTCGTCGTGAAAGGTGCTGTTCCTGGACACAAAGGCGCCACCGTTATCGTTCGCAAGCCCGAAGCCTAAGTCATGAAAGTCGCTGTATACAATACCGAAGGCAAGAAGACCTCCAGCAAGGAGGTCAGCGATGATGTTTTCGGCATCGAGCCCAACGATCACGCAATCTACTTGGACGTGAAACGTTATTTGGCCGCCCAGCGCCAGGGAACGCACAAAGCCAAGGAGCGCGCTGAAATCACGGGTTCTACTCGCAAAATCAAGAAGCAAAAAGGCACTGGAGGTGCACGTGCTGGATCGATTAAGAATCCACTCTTCGTCGGAGGAGGTACGGTGTTTGGACCTCGTCCTCGCAGCTATGATATCAAGCTCAACAAAAAGGTCCGCCAGTTGGCCCGAAAGAGTGCCTTGGCTTACAAGGCAAAAGAGGAAGGTGGTATCCGTATCGTAAAAGGCCTGTCGATGGACGCGCCAAAGACGAAGGACCTGCTGAATACCTTCGGCAGGTTGGGCCTCTCCGATCACAAAACACTTGTGGTGGTGCCCGAGCAAAGCAAGGCGCTCTACCTGAGTAGTCGGAACCTGCCCAAGCATCGCGTCATGACGGCGAGTGACTTGAGCACGTATGACATCATGAATTGCCGTCACATCGTTTTCGTCGACAACGCGCACGAAATCATCACCGGCCTGCTTACCGCTTGAAGTCATGAAGAACATCCTCATTAAGCCGTTAATCACCGAGAAGATGACCGCAGAGAGCGAGCGCATCAATGCCTATGGGTTCGTGGTGAACGACGACGCCAACAAGATTGAAATCAAGGACGCCGTAGAGAAAGTCTACGGAGTAACTGTTGCTGGCGTGCGCACAATGCGCGTCGATGGCAAGGTCCGCAGTCGATTTACCCGCACTGGTGTCCTTCGTGGGCGCTCCGAGTGTTACAAGAAAGCCATCGTCCGACTCGTGGATGGTGACGTCATTGATTTCTACGAGAACATCTAAGGAACCATGGCAGTTCGCAAGTTCAATCCCATCACGCCCGGCATGCGGCACAAGGTGTTGTCAAAGTTTGACAGCATCACGACTGACAAGCCTCACAAGCCGTTGCTGGAACCGCTTAAGAAGCGCGGTGGCCGCAATAATGACGGCAAGATGACCATGCGTTACCGCGGCGGCGGTCACAAGCGGATGTACCGCATGATCGACTTCAAGCGCGATAAGCATGGAGTCGCAGCAGAGGTGCTGACCATTGAGTATGATCCAAACCGAAGTGCAAGAATCGCACTGGTGGAGTACACAGATGGAGACAAGAGGTACATTATTGCACCGGAAGGCCTTCAGGTTGGTCAGACAATCATGAGCGGTGAGAAAGCGGCGCCCGAAGTGGGAAATGCGCTTCATCTCGCAAACATTCCGCTCGGAACGATGATTCACAACATCGAGTTGCATCCTGGAAGAGGGGCCAACATTGCCCGCTCCGCTGGAGCTTCAGCTCAGTTGAAGGCCCGAGATGGCAAGTACGCGATCATCTCTCTTCCCAGTGGTGAGGTGCGTATGATATTGACCACATGTCTCGCAACCATAGGCAGTGTTGGAAACAGTGAGCACAACCAACAGGTGTCTGGTAAGGCCGGACGCAGTCGTTGGTTGGGTCGCCGTCCACGTGTCCGTGGAGTGGTCATGAACCCAATCGATCACCCAATGGGTGGTGGTGAGGGAAGAAATGCTGGCGGCCACCCGCGCAGCCGCAATGGCATTCCTGCCAAGGGTTTCAAAACCCGCAACAAGCGCAAGCATTCGTCTAAGTATATCATCGAACGCCGCAAGAAATAAGACATGGCACGTTCGCTCAAAAAACCCCCCTTCGTCCACTACAAGCTCTTGCAGCGTGTAGAGGCCATGCAAGAAAGCGGCAAGAAGTCGGTCATCAAGACCTGGAGCCGCACAAGCATGATTACGCCGGAATTCGTCGGCTTGACCATTGCCGTTCATAACGGCCGTCAGTTCATCCCGGTGTTTGTTACTGAGAACATGGTGGGCCACAAGCTCGGCGAGTTCTCCCCGACCCGCACCTTCCGTGGACACGCGGACAACAAGAAAGACAAGGGACGTCGTTGACGGCCGGAATCACGAGTATCATGGGAGCCCGTAAAAGAAACGCAGCAGAAGCACGCAAGGAGGTGATGTCGAAGACAGCCATCGCCAAGCTCAATGATTGCCCTACCTCACCGCGAAAGATGCGCCTTGTTGCGGACATCATTCGGGGCAAGGATGTAGTCAGTGCTTTGAATATTCTGAAGTTCAGTTCCAAAGAGGCCAGTGGCCGAATGGAAAAGCTTCTCCGCTCAGCCATCGCCAATTGGGAGGAGAAGAACGAGGGCAGCCGCGCCGAGGAGTCGGGGCTGTACGTGAGCGAAGTCAAAGTAGACAGCGCCAGAATGCTCAAGCGCATTCAGCCAGCTCCACAAGGCCGCGCCCACCGCATTCGGAAGCGCTCCAACCACGTGACCATCATCGTTGATAGCCTGAAGAAGTAATGGGACAGAAGACACACCCCACCGGCAACCGCCTTGGATTCATCAAGGGCTGGGACTCCAATTGGTATGGAGGAAAGAACTACGTCGATAAGATTGTCGAGGACGACAAAATCCGCAAATACCTCCGTGCGCGCTTGGTCAAGGCCAGCATGTCTCGCGTGGTCATTGAGCGGACGATGAAATTGGTTACTGTCACTATTCACACAGCGCGCCCTGGTGTGATCATCGGCAAAGGCGGTCAAGAGGTCGACAAGTTGCGCGAGGAGCTGAAGAAGCTCACCCGCAAGGAAATTCAAATCAACATTTTCGAGATTAAGCGTCCAGAGCTCGACGCCCGCCTTGTGGCCGAGAGTGTTGCACGCCAGCTCGAAGCGAGAATCAGCTATCGACGAGCCATCAAGATGTCCATCGCGAGTTCCATGCGAATGGGCGCTGAGGGAATCAAGATTGGAATTGCGGGACGTCTTAACGGTGCAGAGATTGCCCGGTCAGAAACCTTCATGGAAGGTCGCGTGCCGTTGCACACATTCCGGGCAGACATTGACTATGCTTTGGTCGAGGCACACACCACCTATGGCCGAATCGGCGTGAAGGTGTGGGTTTTCCGTGGTGAAGTCTATGGAAAGCAGGACCTCAGTCCATCCGAACCAGGCAAGGATGACAAGCGGGGCAACCGCGGAGGCCGCGGAGGCGACCGTCCAGAGCGCCGTCGCCGTCGCCGTGAACCCCGCAGCTAAAGCCAGAAACCATGCTTCAGCCGAAAAGAACGAAATACAGGAAGATGCAGAAAGGCCGCGTACGCGGTCTTGCCCAGCGCGGCAGTAGCATCGCGTATGGCACGTTTGCCATCAAAACGACGGACATGGGGTTCATTTCCTCCCGTCAAATCGAGTCCGCCCGTATTGCCATTAATCGCTACATGAAGCGTGAAGGCCAAGTGTGGATTCGAATTTTCCCGGACAAGCCAATCACAAGCAAGCCGCTCGAGGTGCGAATGGGTAAGGGTAAAGGTGCTGTTAGTCACTGGGTAGCTCCAGTGAAGCCAGGTCGCGTTCTGTTTGAGGTTGATGGTGTGCCGGAGAATGTGGCGCAGGAAGCGCTCCGTTTGGGCGCACAAAAGCTCTCGGTCCGTTGCAAGTTCGTCGCCCGTTACGACGCCTAAATCGAGGAACAATGAAGATGAGTGAAATCACCGGTCTTAGTGACCTCGACCTCAAGGAGCGAATCGCCGCAGATCGCGAGACGCTTCAGAAGCTCCGGTTCAACCATACCATCGCCGGTTTGGAGAGCCCATTTCAATTGCAGCAGAAGCGCCGGGACATTGCCCGGATGCTGACCGAACTGAACGCGCGTAAAAACGCCAAAGCAGAAGAACAGAAGTCATGACCGCCGAGCAGACCGCAACAGAGCAGGCCGAGGACAAGCGCAACCTGAGGAAGGTTCGCCAAGGCATCGTTACCTCGAACAAGATGCAGAAGACGATCACAGTGACGGTTGAGTACAAGGAAAAACACCCGAAGTACTCCAAGTTCGTGAAGCGCACCCGTAAGTTCACAGCACACGATGAGCAAGACACTTGCGGCATCGGAGATACGGTGCGCATCATGGAGACGCGCCCCTTGAGTAAAAACAAATGCTGGCGCCTGGTGGAGGTTGTCGAACGAGCCAAGTAATCCAAGGCCCTCATTAGAAAGAAACAAGAGCCATGATCCAGCAAGAATCCCGGATGGCGGTCGCCGACAACAGTGGAGCACGAGAAGTGTTGTGCATCCGCGTGCTCGGTGGAACGCGCCGGCGCTACGCCAGCATCGGCGACAAGGTGGTCGTGACCGTGAAAGATGCTGCCCCAAACGGCGGTGTCAAGAAGGGCACAGTCAGCAAAGCCGTCATCGTTCGGACCAAAAAGTCAGTGCGTCGTCCCGATGGATCGTATATCCGTTTTGATGACAATGCCTGCGTCCTGCTCAACGAAGGCGGAGAAATCCGCGGAACGCGAATCTTCGGGCCGGTGGCCCGTGAGCTTCGAGAGAAGGACTTTATGAAAATTGTTTCCCTCGCACCCGAGGTGCTCTGAATGCCAGCCATCATGTACAAGCGCGTCAAAATCAGAAAGGGCGACACCGTGAAGGTGATCGCAGGCGGCAACAAGGGAAAGACGGGAACCGTGATGCAGGTTCTTCGCAAGGACGACCGTGTTCTCGTGGAGAATGTGAACATGGTGACGAAGCACGTCAAGCCCAGCCCAGCCAACCCTCAGGGTGGCATTGAAAAGAAGGAGGCACCAATTCACATCTCCAATGTGATGGTCGTCGATGCCAGTGGCAACGCCACACGCATCGGTCGCCGCCGCGGAGACGATGGGAAGTTGGTTCGCTACAGCAAGAAATCAGACCAATCGCTGAACTGATGAGCTACGTACCCAGACTCAAGAAGCAGTACGACGAAGAAGTCGTGCCAAAGCTCCAAGAGCGCTTCGAATACAAGAGCACCATGCAGGTGCCCAAGATTGAGAAGATCTGTCTTAACCAAGGACTTGGGAAGGCCATCTCTGACCGGAAAATCATTGACGTTGCTCTGGAGGAGCTCGCGATGATTACGGGTCAAAAGGCAGTGACCACTTACTCCACGAAAGACGTTTCCAACTTCAAGTTGAGGAAGGGCATGCCTGTTGGTGCGAGGGTCACGCTGCGCCGTGAGCGGATGTATGAATTTTTGGATCGTTTGATTCACGTTTCCCTGCCCCGAACCCGCGACTTTCAAGGCATCAAGGTGTCTGGATTTGACGGTCGCGGCAATTTTAGCTTCGGCATCCAAGAGCAAATCATTTTCCCAGAAATCGACCTCGACAAGGTGAAGCATCTCAACGGGATGCACATTACCATCGTCACCAATGCCCGGACCAACGAGGAAGCCAAAGAGCTGCTTTTGGCGTTCGGCTTCCCCTTTAAGAAGAACTGACACGATATGGCCAAGGAATCTATGAAAGCGCGAGAGCGCAAGCGAGAGCGCCTCGTCGCCCGTTATGCTGCCAAGCGCAAAGCGTTGAAGGAGGCAGGAGATTGGGACGCCCTACAAAAGCTCCCCAAGAACTCCTCCCCCGTGCGTCTGCACAACCGTTGCCAACTGACGGGTCGCCCCCGCGGATACATGCGTCAATTCGGCATCAGTCGTGTGACGTTCCGTGAGATGGCCTTGGAAGGCAAGATCCCAGGAGTCAAAAAAGCAAGCTGGTAAGTCATGCATTCAGATCCGATCGCAGATTTCTTGACGCGCATTCGCAATGGGCAAATGGCTGGCCACAAGGTGGTCGAAATCCCCGCGTCAAACATCAAGAAGGAAATCACCAAGATTCTCTTTGATAAGGGCTATATCCTGAGCTACAAGTTCATGGAGGAAGGGCCCCAAGGCACCATTAAAATTGCCTTGAAGTACCACTCAAAAACCCGCCGGCCAGCCATTACTGAAATGCAGCGGATGAGCAGGCCGGGCCTTCGCACCTACCGCGGTGCAGATGACCTGCCGCGCATTTTAAATGGCTTAGGAATTTCCATCCTCAGCACGTCTCAGGGCGTGATGACGGAGAAGGAAGCCAAGCACTTAAACGTAGGAGGGGAGGTCCTCTGTTACGTCTATTGATTCGAAAAGAGAGAACGCATGTCCAGAATCGGAAAAGCACCCGTTGTCATCCCGTCCGGCGTCACCGTCGCAGTGGAAGGCAATGTCTTTAAGGTCAAGGGACCGAAGGGGGAGCTCGAGCAGAAGTTCGACTCCGCTATTGGCGTCACCATTGAGGAGAATGAGGTTCACTTCACCAGGTCGACTGAATTACCGGATCATCGGGCAAAGCACGGTCTGTACCGCTCGCTTTGCGCCGGAATGGTAGAAGGGGTTACCAATGGGTACAAAAAGGAACTGGAGTTGGTCGGAGTGGGATTCCGTGCTCAGGCTTCTGGTCAGCAGCTCACCTTGTCACTTGGCTACAGCCATCCAATCGTCATCGAATTGCCGAAGGAGGTGAAAGTGACCGCCGAGTCACAGAAGGGCTCCAATCCGAAGGTGACCTTGGAGTGCCATGACAAGCAGCTCATTGGTACAGTTGCCGCCAAAATTCGTTCCCTGCGCAAGCCGGAGCCATATAAGGGCAAGGGTGTCCGGTATGTGGATGAGTACATCCGTAGGAAAGCAGGAAAATCTGCAGCTAAGTAATCGAATCCGCCATGTCTGTAGCAAGCAAGAAACTCAAAACACGTATGCGCATCAAGATGCGCATACGCGGAAAGATTAGCGGAACGGCGCAGCGCCCGCGTTTGACCGTATTCCGCTCAAACAAGCAGATCTACGCCCAGGTGGTGGACGATTTGTCGGGCAAGACCCTCGCAAGCGCCAGTTCTCGCACCATCAAGGAAGCGGGCGGCGTTGCCAAGACCGAGCAGGCCAAGCTTGTGGGGGCCAAGGTGGCCGAGGCAGCCAAGGCTGCTGGAGTGGAAAATGTGGTCTTCGACCGCAATGGTTATCTGTATCATGGCCGGGTGAAGAGCCTTGCCGATGCCGCGCGTGAGGGCGGTCTCCAATTCTGAATTCATTATGAGAGACAACAACAACCGTCGGCGTAACGACCGGGACAACCAGCCGGAAAGCGACATTAAGGATCGCTTGGTGACCATCAACCGTTCGACCAAGACCACCAAAGGTGGCCGTACGTTCACCTTCACCGGAATCGTCGTCGTCGGCGATGAGAAGGGAAAGGTGGGACATGGTGCAGGACGCAGCCGTGAAGTGGTGACCGCCATTCAGAAAGGCATTGAGGATGCAAAGAAGAAAATGGTCGAGGTGCCCGTAATCAATGGCACAGTACCCCATGCCCAAGAGGCTGTTTATGCTGGAGCTCGCGTGCTCATCAAACCAGCTACTCCAGGTACGGGGGTTATTGCTGGTGGTGCCATGCGTGCCGTGCTGGAAAGTGCTGGCATCAAGGACGTTCTCGCAAAGTCCCTTGGGTCTTCAAACACGCAGAACGTAGTCAAGGCCACATTCAAGGCACTCACAATGATGCGCAGCGCCGCTGAAGTGGCTGACTTGCGGGGCATTTCAGTACACCGCGTTTTCAATGGATGAGCACCATGGCCAAGATTAAAATCACCCAGGTGCGCAGCGCCATAAACCGACCGAAGCGACAGAAACTGACGCTTCAGGCACTCGGGATCAAGAAATTGAATAATCCTGTCGAGCACGAAGCCACCCCCCAGATATTGGGAATGGTGCGCAAGGTGAGTCACCTCGTTAAGGTCGAAGAACAATAATCCCAAACCAGCACAATTATGAATCTCAACAGCCTCAAACCGGCAAAGGGTTCCATCAAGCAGCGCAAGCGAGTTGGTCGTGGTGAAGGCTCCGGTCGCGGAGGAACTTCCACCCGCGGTCACAAGGGAGCGAAGTCGCGATCCGGATACAAGTCCAAGATTGGATTTGAGGGCGGTCAGATGCCGCTCCAGCGTCGTGTTCCAAAGTTCGGTTTCAATAATCCGAATCGCGTTGAATACAAGGGCATCAACCTTGACACGCTTCAAGAGCTCATCGAGCGCAAGTCCCTGACCGAAATCACGCCTGCCCTCCTCGTGGAGAATGGCCTCGTCCAGAAAAAAGACCGGGTCAAGATTCTTGGTCGTGGCGAGTTCAAGACAGGCATGAAGGTCGCAGCACATAAATTTTCCGCCACCGCGCAAGCGGCCATTGAGGCAGCTGGTGGGAGCATTGAAGCCATCCACTGATCATGGGTAGATTTTTCAAGAAACTGCGGGACATTTGGTCCCACGAGGAGTTGCGGAAGCGCTTGGGCATCACGTTGGGGTTCATTCTCATTTACAGGGTTGGAAGCTTCATCGTTCTTCCAGGTGTAGACAGTGATACGCTTCAGGAGCAGATGAGCGCGCTCGGTGGAGGAGGTTTGGGTGACATCCTGTCGTTGTTTACTGGTGGAGCCTTTACCCGGGCCTCCATCTTTGCGCTCGGTATTATGCCCTATATCTCAGCGAGCATCATCATGCAGCTTATGGGACTTGCAGTTCCCAGCATACAAAAGATGCAAGCCGAGGGCGAAAGCGGCCGAAAAAAAATCAACCAGTGGACGCGCTTTCTGACCATTGCCATCACCTTGGTTCAGGCTCCCGGTTATTTGGCTTCCTCCGTGGTGTCCGTTCCGGGTGCTGTTGCAAATCCCTCGGGATTCTGGTGGTTCAGCGCGGTACTCATTCTGACGAGTTCGACTTTGCTTATCATGTACCTGGGTGAACGCATCACGGAGCGCGGCGTAGGAAATGGAATCAGCTTGTTGATCATGATTGGCATCATTGCCACCTTCCCGCAAGCCATTATCCAAGAGTTCAACCACCCGGATACCAACCTCTTCTTCTTCCTTGTGGAGATTGCTGCATTGCTAATCGTTATCGGACTGTCCGTTGCGTTGGTGCAGGCGGTTCGCAAGGTACCCGTGGAGATGACCCGCTTGCAGGGGAACTCTGGTCCAACCTATCTGCCTCAGGGGGCTGCTGCCCGCAGCTACATCCCGCTGAAGGTCAACTCGTCGGGTGTGATGCCCATCATCTTCGCTCAGGCAATCATGTTCGTTCCGTTGTACCTGACGCAAAACGAAAGTTTGGCAGACAGTGAGGTGCTGATAGCCCTCGGAGACTTTAATGGTTTTTGGTACAATTTGTTGTTTTTCATCATGATTGTGGCCTTCACCTATTTCTATACGGCCATCACGGTCAACCCCCAGCAGATGGCGGATGATCTTAAGCGCCAAAACAATTTCGTGCCCGGAGTAAAGCCCGGTCGTCCTACGATGGAGTTCCTCGACAATGTGATTTCCAAGATCACGCTTCCAGGTGCCATCTTCCTCGGACTGATCGCCATTTTGCCAGCCATCGTATTCACGATGAACCTGACACATGCTCAGGCATTCAGCATTTTCTTCGGCGGCACATCGCTGCTGATTATGGTGGGCGTCATTCTTGACACCCTTCAACAAATTGAAAGTTACCTGTTGTCCCGTCAATACGACTCCCTGATGGAATCCGGAAAGCTCCGGGGCCGTCAAGGCACGAGTGTGAGCGGGATGGCGGGCTGATCGGAATGGCAAGAGGACGGATACAGGTTCGCACCGAATCCGAAATCGAGCTTCTCCGAGCGAGTTCTTTGCTTGTCGGTAGAACCTTGGCCGAAGTGGCCAAGCTGATTCGCCCCGGGGTCACAACCCTGGAGTTGGATCGGGTCGCAGAGGCCTTTATCCGGGACCATGGCGCTGAGCCGGGATTCAAAGGATACAACGGTTTCCCTGCTTCGCTCTGCACCTCCGTTAACCACCATGTGGTACACGGAATTCCCAATGACGACCCATTGCAGGAGGGGGACATCGTGTCCGTCGATTGCGGGGTCCTGATGGAAGGCTACTACGGGGACAGCGCCTACACCTTCATGGTGGGGGAGGTCCGGCCCGAGATTCGCCGCCTGTTGCAAGTCACCCAGGAGTGCCTGGATGATGCAGTTGCAGAGGCGGTTGCGGGCAACCGAATTGGCGACATCGGGTGGGCCGTTCAGGAGCATGCTGAGGCTTCAGGCTACGGCGTGGTCCGGGAACTTGTCGGACACGGCTTGGGGACGAACCTCCACGAGCCACCGGAAGTCCCGAACTACGGTCGCCCTGGAAACGGAGTCAAGCTCGAAGTGGGGATGGTCCTCGCGATTGAGCCGATGATTAACCTCGGA
>PBIE01000026.1 GCA_002720375.1 Crocinitomicaceae bacterium
GTCCGCGCCATGACCAATGAACGCGGTGAAGCGCTTGAGGTGGCAGGCCCCTCCACACCAGTATCCGTTCTTGGCCTTGACGGTGCGCCCAATGCCGGAGATGAATTCCACATCTTCGAAGGCGAGAAAGAAGCCCGTGCCATCGCACAAAAACGCCAGCAACTGCAGCGTGAGCAGGGCATCCGGACACAAAAGCAGGTCACACTCGAAGAGCTTGGTCGCCGAATCGCAGTGGGCGAATTCAAGGAACTGAACCTCATCATCAAAGGCGATGTAGACGGTTCAACCGAGGCGCTCGCAGACTCCCTGCTCAAGCTGACCACAGAGAAAGTTCAAGTCAACGTCATTCACAAGGCAGTGGGCCAGATCTCCGAAAGTGACGTTCTCCTTGCCTCTGCTTCAGAAGCCATCATCATCGGATTCCAAGTTCGACCCAGCGGCAGCGCAAGAAAACTCGCTGAAAAAGAAGGAATTCAAATCCGCCTCTATTCAATTATCTACCAGGCCATTGAGGAGATGAAGGAAGCCATGGAAGGCCTCCTGTCTGCTAAAATCGAAGAGCGGATTGTCGGCACTGCAGAGATCCGAGATACGTTCAAGATTTCTAAAGTGGGCACAATCGCTGGTTGCTTTGTCACAGACGGCATCATCCACCGGAACCATGGTATCCGAGTAATCCGTGATGGCATCGTGGTCTACACCGGTGAACTCGGTTCGCTCAAGCGGTTCAAGGACGATGCCAAAGAGGTCAAGAAAGGCCTCGAGTGCGGCTTAAACGTCGAGAAGTTCAACGACATCAAGGTGGGAGACATCATTGAAGCCTACGAAGAAGTCGAAGTGAAGCAGACCCTCGAAAGCTGATTCCGTGACGGTGGATGCCCAGAGCAAGTTGCCCCGATTGGGGACCACCATCTTCACCGAAATGACCGCCTTGGCCCAACAGCACGGCGCAATCAATATTTCACAGGGCTTTCCAGACATTCTGCCCCCACAAGGGCTGGTTGATGCAGCCATTCGGGCCCTGCAAAATGGAGTGCACCAGTATGCGCCGATGGCCGGCAGAATGGACCTGCGCGACTGGATCTGTCGACACCATGCCCAGCGGCACGGAGCACAGTACGACCCGGTCAGAGAATGCACCATTGGCGCAGGGGCATCCTCGCTGCTGTTCGCTGCAATTCAAGCCTTTGTTCGCACAGGAGACCAAGTGGTAATTCAGACACCAGCTTATGACCTCTATTCGCCTGCAGTCACCCTCGCCGGTGGACAGATAACTGAAGTCCCCCTGCTCACAGCCGACGGCACTTGGCATCTCGACGCCCTCCTAGATGCAATCCATCCGGACACCAAGTTGGTCATACTCAACACTCCGCATAACCCTACCGGAACGGTTTGTCCCCCGGGTTTTTTAGACGCCTTGGCCGAACATTTGGAGGGAAACAAAACGTTAATCCTCTCAGATGAGGTCTATGGCCCCATCGTCCATGACGGTACGGATGAAGTTTCGCTGGCGCAGCATCCTGCACTTCGCGACCGCGGCATAACCTTTGGAAGCTTCGGCAAACTCCTGCAGGTCACGGGCTGGAAAATCGGGTGGGCAGCGGGGCCCCCTTCGCTGACAGCGGAGCTGCGAAAAGTGCACCAATACGATGTCTTTTCTACAGGGGCGCCCCTTCAAGCAGCACTCGCCAATTTCCTGCCAACAAAAGAGGGAAAGGACCACCTCGACGGCTTGCCAAAGATGTACCAAAGAAAACGAGATCGACTACTCGCGGGGCTAAAAGGGACCAGTTGGAAATGGACCCCTGCTGCAGGCGGTTTCTTCCAAGTCCTAGACGCTCGGAACCTCATCGACGGAAACGACGGTCACTGGGCACGTGAATGGACCCGTACCCACGGCGTGGCCACCATTCCCATGTCGGCCTTCTACACGCCACACACACCGCAACTCCGCGTCTGTTTCGCCAAAGAAAACGCCACCTTAGATGCGGCCATCGAGCGGCTGCGCCACATCGCGTCAGACCATGCCCACTGAACTTCACATCGTCGGTCTCCAGTCCGACCTTCACTGGCGTGACCCGGACGCCAACCTCAACCAATTCAACGCAGCATTCGCTAGCATTGAAGCCGAGGACATCGACATGGTAATCCTACCGGAAATGTTCACCACGGGTTTTAGCTGGCCCCCTCTGCATCCCCAGAACGGACAAGATGCTGTGCTCGTGTGGATGCAAACTTGGGCCAACCGACTTCAAGCGGCCATCGTCGGAAGCACAGGATGTCATGACAGCGAAGGGCACCCGAAAAACCGATGTTGGTTTGTCCCGCCAACTGCAGAAGGCAGTCCCAAATTCTACGACAAGCGACACCTGTTCACACTGGCTGGTGAGCACCGCCATTTCAAAGCCGGAGAAAACCGAGTAGAAGTTGAATTCCGCGGGTTTAGAATACTGCTTCAGGTCTGCTACGACCTCCGCTTCCCCGTATTTGTCCGCAATCACAACGACACACCTTACGACCTGGCCATCTATGTGGCCAACTGGCCTGAAGCCCGCGCTGCAGCTTGGCGCACCCTTCTTCAAGCGCGTGCCATTGAAAACCAATGCTTCGTAATCGGGCTCAACCGCTCAGGGCAAGACGGCAATGGACATCGGTATTCAGGCGACAGCCTGATTGTCGACAGTTCTGGAGACCTTCTTGCCGATGCTGGGAGCACTGGACAACCCTATGCCATTCAGGCAAGCCTGTCTATGCAAGACCTGCTCGCGTTCCGAGAGAAACTCCCATTTCTGCAAGACGCAGATCGCAGAAAATCCAATTAATCCGCTGACGCAGGACGCCAAAAGGCCTCAAAACAGCTCAGAAAGCCCTCACTTGAAGGCGTTCTCTCCCGTAATATCGAATCCCGTAATCAAAAGGTGGATATCGTGGGTGCCCTCATAGGTCACCACCGACTCCAAATTCATCATGTGGCGCATGATTGGATACTCACCAGTGATGCCCATTCCACCCAGTACCTGCCGGGCTTCACGCGCAATCTGCAATGCGATTTCGACGTTGTTTCGCTTCGCCATCGAGATCTGAGCGCTCGTGGCCTTACCCTCGTTGCGCAACTGGCCTAGGCGCAGCGTCAACAGTTGCGCCTTCGTGATTTCTGTGATCATCTCCGCCAATTTCTTTTGCTGCAACTGAAAAGCTGCAATCGGCTTGCCAAATTGCTCGCGTTGCTTCGCGTATCGCAATGCAGCATCGTAACAATCCAGAGCAGCTCCAATGGCGCCCCAAGCAATCCCATAGCGGGCACTGTCAAGACAACTCAAGGGGGCGCCAAGTCCCGAACGCCCGGGCAAAATGTGGGACTTCGGCACCTTGACGTCCTCAAAAATGAGCTCTCCGGTATCAGAAGCACGCAAGCTCCACTTGCCCGTCATCTTCGGGGTGGAAAACCCCTCCATGCCGCGCTCGACCACGATGCCGTGGATGCGCCCCTCCTCATTCTTGGCCCAGACCACAGCAATGTCAGCAAATGGCGAATTGGAAATCCAGAGCTTGGCCCCATTGAGAATCACATTCTCTCCGTCACCAGCATCCTTGTAATGGGTGACCATTCCCCCAGGATTCGACCCGTGGTCTGGCTCAGTCAAGCCAAAGCAACCCATCATCTCTCCCGTGGCCAGCTTTGGCAAGTACTTCTGCTTCTGCTCTTCAGAACCGTACCTCCAAATAGGGTACATCACCAACGAACTTTGGACAGACGCAGTGCTTCGCAAGCCACTGTCACAGCGCTCCAACTCTTGCATAATGATGCCGTAAGAAATCTGGTCCAGCCCAGCGCCACCATACTCCTCAGGGATGTATGGGCCAAAAGCACCAATGGTGCCCAAGCCAGGCAACAGGTGCTTGGGAAAAACCTGCGTTTCGGCAGCATCTTCGATGATTGGACTGACTTCCTGCTTGACCCACGTGCGCGCAGCATCGCGAATCAGCTTGTGCTCCTCAGTGAGGAGGTCATCCATCATATAATAATCGTGACCTTGGTACAGGTCGGTCTTGACGGAACCCATGTTCATGATGCGAAAATACAATGCAGGCCATCGTACACTTGACTGCTCATGGACCCAGAATCCAAATCCGAAACAAAATTTGCAGGTGCAACTGCTGTAATCGGGCCTGAAAGGGTGGGTGAACGCATGCAAGAGGCCCTTATTGGCCTTTTTTCCACGTGGCTTCCCAGCCGAAAATCCTGCCGCAAGGCCATCGACCGCGGCGAGATCTGGTGCAATGGAAAACCGGCCAACACTGCCCTTCGCGTTTGCGAGGGGGACCAAATACAATACAAGCCAGTCCCCGCAGAAGTGCCCAACCCTGGACCGTTTGCGGACCAGAAATTGAAAATCGTTCGTCCCCCATCAGCCGATTTCGCTTTCGTGTGGAAGCCCGCTGGACTCGCTACCAGTGGGGCGGGCCTCCACAACCTCGCCGCCATCGTGGCCTTCCAATCACAGAACAATCATGCCGAGAGGCAAAGATCACTCCGCCCTAATGCACCCGATGGAATGCCCGCACCCCACCCCGTCCATCGCTTGGACCGCGCCACATCCGGATGGGTGTGCATCGCACTCACACTGAAAGCCGCGCAAGCTCTCGGCCGTGCGTTTGCAGAGTGCAGGGTCAAGAAGCGCTATTTGGCACTGGTAACAGGGCGTATCAAACATGGACAGTCCACCTTGCCTTTGGACGGCAAAGCCAGCCGAACCGATTGGCGTGTCCTCGGCGCTGGCCCCCTTGCCATTCATGGAGAGGCCACCCTACTAGAGGTTCGCCCCAATACTGGCCGAACACATCAAATCCGCAGGCACCTAGCCGCCGAAGGTCACCCCATTGTCGGCGAGGATCGGCATGCTCCACCGGGATACACCGCCAAAGACACACCGCGTTACACTGGACACGGCTTGTTCCTCTGTGCCATCGGACTCGCCGTTCCCAGCGGTAATCACGGACCTGCAGCAGAGGCCACCGGCACTGTACCGCGCAAATACCGACGCATCCTATGGGTTGCGAAAGCCCTTCAAAAAAACGGATTCAACTGATCACAACGTGGCCTCGTAGCCATCGTCAATCAGCAGCCCCTTTTTCTGGTATGCTGTAACCGCTAGATGATCTGCGCGCTCATTCATGGGGTTTCCCGCATGACCTTTGACCCAATCAAACCGCACATTGTGACGGCGATACACTTTCAGAAATCGCTGCCACAAATCGGGGTTTTTCTTGCCCTTAAAGCCCTTTTTCTCCCAATTGAACACCCAACCTTTGTCGACCGCATCAATAACATACTTGCTGTCACTGACCACCCAGCACTCTGTGCCGTCGCGCTTCAACGCCTCCAGGGCCACAATGACCGCCAAAAGCTCCATGCGATTGTTTGTCGTCATGCGGTATCCAGCCGTAAACTCCTTTCGATGCCCCCCCCATTGCAAAATAGCGCCGTAACCGCCCGGGCCGGGATTACCAGACGCCCCGCCATCCGTATGAATTACGACAGTATTAGCCATGAATCTGAAACAATTGGGCCGCGTTGGCGGAAAACAACTTGACGGCAATGGCCAAAAGAATGATACCGAAAACCTTCTGCAAAACAGCGATACCAGCCTCTCCCAACAGCCGCTCAATTCGGCCCGTCAATCGCAAGACGAGGTAGACGAGGGCCATGTTTAAGAGAATGGCAAAAGCGATGTTCACGGCTGCGAATTCAGCCCGCAAAGAGATGATCGAGGTCATGCTCCCCGCACCGGCAATGAGCGGAAAAGCAACCGGAACAATGGTCGCCGTCTTCATCGACTGCGGGCTCTGCTCGAACAGGGTAATTCCCAAAATCATCTCCATTGCCATGAAGAACATGACAATGGATCCGGCCACAGCGAATGAGTTCACGTCTATGCCCACAAAATTAATCACCCCCTCTCCGAGAAAAAGAAAGGCGAGCATGATGCCCATAGCGACCAGTGTCGCCTTTTCAGCATGAATGTCCCCTGCCTTCTTTTTAATGTCCAGCAAAAAGGGAATGGAGCCCACAATGTCAATCACGGCAAACATCACCATGGTGGACTTGAGGAGTTCTGTCCAATTCAGTTCCATATCGAAAATTCAACCCACTTCAAGGCCTGACAAGGATAGCGATTCCCGGATCGCACGCAAGGTCTCTTTCGCATAGTGTTCCGCCTCCAGCCGTTGGATTTTTCCGGCAATGGTGTCCGCATCGTCTCCAGCTTCTAGACGCACCTCCGCCTGAAAAAAAGCAGGCCCCTTGTCATATTCAGAATCCACCCAATGCAGTGTGATGCCTGTCACGTCTATTGAACCATTGGCCAAAGCGGCGGCAACAGCGCGGTGCACATGGTGCCCATACATGCCCTTTCCGCCAAAGGCGGGGAGCAACGAAGGGTGCAGGTTCAACATCCGGCCAGAAAACGCCGCGACGAGGTCATTTGGCACCTTCATAAGGAACCCGGCCAAGGCCACAAAGTCGACTTCCAGCTCCTTGAGGCGCGATTCGACTTCACCAGAAACCAAGGCCGACCTGTCCATTACCCAAGTGGAGACACCCAGCCTCAGCGCGCGGCCCAAGACACCCGCACGCGGGTGGTTGGAGACCACCAGCACAACCTCCACATTCTCGACCTCGGCAACGGCCCGCATGAGCCGTTCGGCGTTGGTCCCCGACCCACTGGCCAGGATTGCCACCCTCGCCACGTGATTCGCCATCAGCGTGCGGCCTCCGAATTGAACGCACCAGAATCCGAGAACTGCCCCCGCTTGCGGTCCGCATTGTCCCCTCGCAACTGGGTCAAGAGCGTGCCCATCGCAACCACATCCGGGTCATCTGATAGCGCATCCTGCAGTGCCCCAGCTATTCGCTGGCTCACCGCCATCGCCATCTGAATGCTGTTGTCCGAGGCGAAGTAATATTCATCCTCCAACGAAATAAAGTACGACACGTCGTCAGTCAAATCTGCGAATAACTCGGACCCAACCTGCTTGGCAAGTTGAGCGGCCCGGGTTCGGTCCACCTCAGAGAGGGTGTCATCCATGGAAATCTGCGAAAGCAGTTCCACAACAGGCAACATGACCCGAGAAAAGGGCACGTTTCTCGATGGCGTGGAACGAAGGAGCAAGTCCATCACCTCTATACCCTTTGCAGGATCACCTGCTTGGACAAAAGACTCAGCAAGATTGGTCATCTGGAGGCGAATGTTCGTGGCCATCCTTCGGTTGTTCTCATCCATGTAAATCTCCCCCTCAGCATCCATTCCGCCCCATTGGAACTTCTCCATGACGTTGTCATACATGATGTCGCGCGCTATGCCCAAAGGCTGCCCACCGCGAGATCCATACTTGACAGGCACCAGACGCCACGCAAGGCCCTCGAGACGGAAGTAATCCTGCAATCCCACATAGCTGTCAGGCCCAATGGTCACGGCAAAGTAAATCGGGCGTTCCCAGTTGTTGTTACGGAGAATCTCCATGACCATGAACTGGTTCTTCAGCACATATTGACGAGGCGTTCCGTTTCCATCGGTCACCGTCCACTCCAATGCATCCACCATTCGACCCGCCTCTTCCGGCAACACAAGACCGGAGCTCAAGGCATAAGCGCTGTCCACCGGCACACGGAAACTGTTGGATGGCATGTGAGCATACTTGCGCCCTCCCCCGTAGTCCACCATGTCGTCGTCATCCAAGGCCATCTGCATGGCCGCCCCAATGTCAGCATATGGGTTGTCTGGATCAACCGGAGGGTCCATCAAAACAATGTCTCTGGTGCCCTGACGGTACTGTTGCTCCCCCATCTGAATTGGAACGGGAGGGCTGTCGTATGCCCTGCGCTTCATCTGCTCAACATACCAATCAGTGTTGAGGAGACTGAGGTTCACAATGCGCACATCCGTGCGGTACCCCTCAACTTCCTGAACATACCACAGCGGAAACGTGTCATTGTCTCCGTTGGTGAACAGAATTGCATTCGGTGCCAGACTGTCTAGGTAATTCTTGGCCATGTCCACACCCGTGCTGCGCCCAGCGCGGCTGTGGTCATCCCAACCTTCGGCCCCCATCTGCAGGGGAACCAAAAGCAACAGGCCCGACAAAACAGCCGCATTGAGGCCTTCATTGCCCGATCGGCCCAACGCAAAAGCCAACCCGATAAGCAAAGCAGAAAGGCCTGCGAGGTACATCACTGCATAGCTCAACGAGTGCGTTCCTCCTGTGGCGACTTCCACCCCGAAGAGCAGTGCAGCGATCCCAAGTGGCGCCCCAATCGCCATGCCCAAATCCTTGCCCTTGAGGTGCCCCGAAATGTCAAAGAGGGCGTAAACCCCAAGGCCAATCCAAATGGCAAAGGCATAGAAAGACCCAACGTAGGCATAATCTCGCTCTCTGGGCTGAAGCGGATACTGATTGAGGTACACCACAATGGCGAATCCGGTCAGCACAAAGAGCAGACCAGTCACTGTGAAATCCTTCCATCCCCTAACGGCTTGAAAGACCAATCCCATCATGCCGAGAAGCAATGGCAACAGATAAAATCGGTTGTGCGCCTTGTCCTCTGCCCGACTGACAGGTACATTGGCTCGATTGCCCAATCGCTGGGCATCAAGAAAGTCCAATCCCGACAGCCAATTGCCGTCAATGAAGTCTCCATGCCCTTGAACATCGTTCTGGCGGCCAGCGAAGTTCCACATGAAATAACGCAGGTACATCCAGCCCACTTGATAGCGGGTAAAAAAGGTCAGATTTTCCCCTTGAGACGGCAGGAGAAGTTCGTGATAGCGATCCGCCTGTCCTTGCAATCGCTGTACCTCTCGTATGTCCTCAGAAGAACGGGTGCGGTTTGCCTTCTGCGTTGCCAACCTGATTTGCTGCTCTAAACCGTTCAATGAACGCTGAATGGTTTGAGCATAGCTCCGCCCCCTATCCAATCCTTTGGAAAGGTCCTCCATCATGAGTTGCGCCAACGTGCGGCGCACCTCAGAATTGCCCAAATCCGCCAACCGCGCTTGGTTGCCCCTTCCCACAATGATCTCTGTTTTGGAACGCACTTCATAATTGGCACCAAAACGCTGACCAAAGGACCGATACAGATTGTTCAAGGTTCGGTTGAGCTCGTCTTTTCCCAGGCTTCCCCCGAGAATCTGAGAGCCAAGGTGGGCCTCGAAAGCGTTGGCATCACGGGCCTCACCATCCAGCGGACTCGTATAAGATACAGTCTCATTCCAACCCTTGTAGTTGGACCACTTCTTGTACTCTCCCACATGGTTCGATTGGCTCGAATACATGCGGGGAAAGAGCATGGTGAAACGGCTGTCGTACTTCGGCAGGCCGTTCTTCTTCTCGCCACTGTCTACATACTCCTCCTTAATGGTGAAACTTCCTTCGCCTTCCTCAATGTATTTCTCTGCAGCGAACCGCTCACGGAAAGTGGCCACCCTGCTGTCCACCGTCCCGCGCTTCTTATAAACGCTGTGACTCGGGAAATACGTCGGAGTACCATCTTCATACGGGTCTTCCATGTCATTGGGAGAGTTCCAATATTGACCTTCGGCCAATGGACGGTCACCATACTGCTCGCGGTTGAGGTAAGAAAGAAGGGCAAACAGGTTCTCAGGGTTGTTTTCATCCATCGGCGGGTTCGCTGCAGAACGAACCACAATGAGCGCAAACGTGCTGTACCCCACGAGAATCATGGCCACAGACAACGCCGCCACATTGAGCTGCCACCAGCCCTTTTTGCGGCTGTATCGCAATGCCCCAACAAGGAGCCCCGTCACCAAAAGCAGATAAACAATCACCCCTGTGTTGAACGGCATGCCAAGGCTGTTGACAAAGGCCAATTCAAACCGTGCCGCCAACTTGACGAAACCCTGGATAAGCCCAAACTGAACGAACAACAAGAGGGCAAGAGACAAGGCCAACGCGCCAATGAACGTAATCCATTTGAAGTCATTGCGCTTGAAGTAGTAAACCGCCACAATAGCAGGAATGGCCAACAGGTTTAAAAGGTGGACACCTATAGACAAGCCCATTAGATATGCGATGAGCACAATCCAACGGAGGTTGCCGGGCTCCTCAGAACGGGACTCCCACTTCAGAATGGCCCAGAATACAAGCGCGGTGAAAAGCGAACTCAAAGCGTACACCTCGCCCTCAACGGCACTGAACCAAAAACTATCACTGAAGGTGTAGGCCAACGCCCCCACAGCACCACTTCCGAGGATGGCGAGACGCTGTCCTGCCTTCGGTTCAGTCTGTCCCTCATCCCAACGGCTCATGCTGAGCTTATTAGCCAAGTGCGTGATGCTCCAAAACAGGAAGAGAATGGTAAACGAACTCGCCATCGCACTCATCACATTGACCGCTGTAGCCGCATAAATCGCCGGAACAAACATCGAAAACAGCCGGGCGAGGAGCATGAACATCGGGGCCCCCGGGGGGTGTCCGACCTCGAGCTTGTAGGCGGAGGCGATGAACTCCCCACAATCCCAGAAGCTGGCGGTCGGTTCAATGGTCAGGAGATAGACGATGGTGGCCACCAGCCACACGGCCCATCCGGCATAGTCGTTGAATCGCTTGTAGTTCATGCGTAAACAAGGTGTTCCGGCCGTCAAAGGGCCGATTCAGCCGACCCCCCGGTCTCACCGGATTTACGCGAAAATAGGCCCCGCTCAGCGGGCAACCATCACCCGACCAACTTGACGTGCAGCACCGCCCTCGACTTCGAGAAAATAGGTGCCCCTTGCAAGGCGACCGAGCTCAAGCTCCCACTGGCTTGCCACAACTTGACCAGAACTGACCTCTCGGCCCATCGCATCGCGAAGTCTCCAAGTCAAACCACCGTCTGGCAAAGCCTCAGGCCAAGTCACATAAAGTCGCGATACAACTGGATTCGGATACAATTGCAGCCCGTCCAAAGGAGAGCGTGTTTCCAAAACTGAACTCCCACAGTCGGTCATCACCCCGAATTCCAACGCAATCAACCCTTCCAAAATGGCCAAGTCAACAGCCACCTCCTCATCATCACCAACGGAAAGGGAAAGGGTCATGCCGGGCAACCCATCCAAAACCGCCCCGTTTTCAAATTCAAAGGATATCCCATAGCAACCTTCAGGCAAGCAGAGGACAAGGTTTCCCAATTCTCCAACCGCCGGGTCCAAATCAAATGCACCTCCGAAATCAAACGCATCCCCGAAAAGGCTCCATGCCATGGAGAGACCGGGCGTTAATTCGGCGAGGGTCTCTCCATCCAAGGTCACTTCCACATCTTCACACACCCCCTCCACCACGAGATCAACACACTGACTTAGAACCTCTTCACAATCCCAAAATGCTGCCGTCACGCAGGCCGTTTCAAATCCAGAACCAATGGCGAAAACATGGTTGATCACTTGACCATTCAAGGTTGACCCATCCGAAAGAAACCAGGTGAAATTCTCGCCTTGGACAGAGTCGGTCACAGCAGTCAACGTCCAACTGCTATCGGGTTCTAAAACCGCCTCGATGTCCAAACTGCAATCCAAGGGCTCACCCTCACAGCCTATTTCCCCAACACCAAAAGAAAGCGTTTGCGTCCCATCCAAGGCCGAAGAAGGACCGTCTACGAGGTACACGAGGCCGTCACCTGGTGTTTCCAGACCCACATCGAAACCGACGCCAGATTCATTGTTGCCGTGCGGGCCAATTTGGACATCATAGCATCCATCAGAGAGGCACAGGCCAAACTCCAAAACAGCCGAATTCGAAGGGAGAATAGAGAACATATTCCCCTGGTCTGACCACCCTTCAGAAAACACAGACCATTCAAAAATTCCTGAAGTTGCGCTGTCCGGGTTCACCGTTAGGACCACAGGTTCACAAGAGGCTTCGCATCCATCGATTACAACCACCACGCAAAATGTGGCCCCTTCAGGACAACCCGGACTGAACACAGTTGCACACGCCTCATAGGTGCCCGACTCTGCATATTGATGCTCTATTCCAAACCAAGTTCCCGTTGAGGTCAAGCCATCTCCAAAGTCCCAGAAAATGCTGAAATCCTCTGGCTGAATCATTTCAATCCACAATGTGCCAGAGCATGGTCCATCGTCATCTGGAAACCAAACCAATTCCGCTTCATCCGCATCGAGACAGGAGCAACCGGAAACCTCCACTGTCGTGCAGAGCGAAGCCGTATCAGGGCAAGTGGGGCTGACATAAGTCACACAGGCATCATAAATCCCGTCTCCCAAATAGACGTGTTCAACCTCACTCCCCTGTGCTCCTGTGCCATCTCCAAAAGTCCAAGACACGCTCCCCACATCGGAAAACTCACAAATGCTGAACATCTGGTCACACCCAGAAACAAGAAATCCACCAACGGCCATATCAATGGCGTCCTCCACCCAAATCTGATCAGGACAGCCTGTATCCTGCAGGCAACCCGATTCAGGGTCGAACGATCCAGCGCAAACGGCCACGCCTCCAGGACAATCGTCCGACACATACCCCACACAAACCTCCCAAGGCGCAGAACCCGTTCCAAAAGGCAATGTGATTGCGCTCCCTCCTTCCTGAAACAGCTCCCCATTCAAGGTGAACACAAGCTCAACGCCCTCAGGATAGCCCATCGGAACCACCATAATCACGCTGTCATTGTCTACCAATTGAACATCGAGCTCCAATCCACAATCCAACAGGTCACATCCAACCACATCCACCGTGGTTTGGAGCGTCACCCCTTGTGGGCAGAAATTGGAGGAGTAGGCAACCGACACGGGAAACGCGTCATCACCACCGAATGCGTATTCGACGTAGTGCCCCCCCTGGACAACGTCATCGCCAAAGGACCATGTGGCAGCCTCACCAGCTTGAAAGTCACCCACCTCAAATTCCCAGACGCAACCACCGGAGTCTACAGCTTCAATCTCATCTGGGCACTGTTCCAAGTCCAACCCATCGCACGCGCCATAAAATGGCAATTCCACGACTTCCGCGAGCAACCCATTTCCTGACGGTAGAATTTGCAAGTACAGCACCCCGTCGATTTCTCCATCCGTTGTCAACTGGGCCAACAACACCCGCCCGTCCTCATCGGGCAAACCATTGGAATACGTCGGAAGGACAAACCAAGCGCTGCCGATGTCATCGTCAATAGAAAAGCCCGAACCGTTCTCAAACTCCGTCGCAAAGGGACTGCCTGTGCTCATGACCAACTGGGGGCAGGTCTCATCCGAAGCCGGGTCTTGGGGGCCATCAATGCCGATGGTCAACCAACTGTCAAACTCCAACTCGGGAAAAAGGGCAAACAAAAGCGGACTGTTGGCACAGGGAAACTGACTCCCATTCTCATCCTGATACCACTCGGTAGACGTCCAAATGGTGGTCGGGTGCTCCTGATCGCCGAAGACCGTGGTCACAATGTCGTCAGGACCAGGCAAGGTGACATACAACCGATAGGTCTTCATGCCCTCAAGGGAACCTTCATTGTGGATGGCCACCACCTCGATGTCAAGACAAACATCGCCGTCCACCAGAACAGGCTGGGCAGCCCCAAATGCCGCCAACAGCAGGGTCAAGCTCAAAAAAATCGCACGCATAGAATCGAAGAGAAGCAGGTTAAAAACCAAAAAGACAAGCCACAGGTTGCACGTCAGTCGGCATCGACAAACCGAGGGTCTGCAGGAAGGACTTCCCCACAGGCATTACAAGTTCGCATTGCCTCACTGCCATAGAACTCACGGAAGCGCGGCAAAAAGTCTTTCTCAATGTTCCTCAATTCGAAATAAGTCTCGTGCAATTTGTGGTTGCACCCATCACAAAACCAGAGCAACCCATCCTTCATTTCGCTGTCCGCGCGCTTTCTCTCAATCACCAAACCAAGAGACCCCGCCTCCCTCATGGGGCTATGGGGAACCTTGGCAGGATGGAGGTACATGTCCCCGGGGCCCAACTTCATGTCCACGGCCTTGCCATCCTCTTGGATGCGGACCGTGATGTTTCCCTCGAGCTGATAAAAGAGCTCTTCGGTCTCGTTGTAATGGTAGTCCTTTCGCGCGTTGGGGCCAGCCACGATCATGACGATGTAGTCGCCGCTCTCCACGTACAGGTTTTTGTTGCCTACCGGCGGCTTGAGAAGATCTCGGTGCTCCTCGATCCAGGCATTGAGGTTAAAGGGCTTGGCAATCGACATGGCCTCAAATTACGCCTTGTTCGCGGACTGCTGAATGGGCTTGCCTACGAGATACACTCCGAGAAAGATCAGCGACCCAAAAGCCAGTAGAGGCCAGCCGGCATCCACCATGTAATCCGTCCCTCCCCATTTGGCTTGGGCCATGCTCAACAACACTGCAATTAACGGCTGTAAATAGATGTAGACACTGACCACCGTGGGAGGCAACTCCTTCAGCGCAAAAACATTAAGGAGGTAAACAAAGAAAGTGGTCGCCAACACCACGTAAAGCACACCGCACCACTCGCGAAGACCAAACAGCGCCCAGTCAATCTCCGAAGCTTGACTCCATCCAATGGGCGTCGTCAGTACCCAGCCAAAAATGAAGACCCAAGCAATCACGGTCAAGGGTCGGTATTTGGCCATCAGCGGCTTAACCGCCACGAGGTAAAATGCATAGCTGGTGGCATTGAGCAGAATCATCAAGTCTCCCTGCCAAGTCGCGTGAACCTTGCTTCCTGCACTGCTCCAAATCAAAATAGCTGCAGCACCAATGCCCCCTATAATGACGCCGACCAACCGTTGCCTCACAATGGGCTGCCCCAACATCACCGCACTGGCCAACAGGACGAGTATGGGATTGATCGTCATGATCAGGCTCGCGTTCACTGGACTGGTCATACTCAGCCCATTGAAAAACAACAGCATATTGATGCCCACACCCGTCAATCCGCAAAACGCAATGCGCGGCAAATCGACCCTCTCCACACGTTCCGGCCTCAAAAAGAGCAGAATGCCGAACAGAATCAAGGCCCCTGTCACGCGAAGAACGATAAAGCCACTCGGCCCCACCAAATCCGGCATCAGGCCCTTTGCTACAAGGTAGTTTCCCCCGTAAATCAGGGCGACGATGAACAGGGCCAAATGGGCAAGGAGGCGCTTCACAGGAGTGAAATCAAAGCCGAAAAGCGATCACCCTTTCAAGGCCGCTCGAGCACCCTCCACTGCTGCCTTTGCAGATCCAGCAAACACCGCATCATCAGTCAAGAGCACAGGTCGCTTGAGAAATGTGTACTCCTCAATGATCAGCCTCCGATAGTCATCTTCGCCCAAGTCAATGTCTGCCAA
>PBIE01000027.1 GCA_002720375.1 Crocinitomicaceae bacterium
ACAAGAACCATCATCCTCTGACGCGTTTTCGTCATAGTTGCAAGCCGTTCCATCGGTACAACCAGGCGTTGGCGCATTCGCTCCAAAGAAGAAGGTGTCGCGGAATTCGTTTGATCCGTCACCCTCAATGAAGACTTGCGCGTAGAGTTGACCGCTAATCTCACCGTCAGTCGTGAACTGACCGACCAAAACTTTCAAGTCATCTCCAGCGATACCATTGGAGTCACCGTTCAAGGCATACCAAGCCCCACCGATTCCATCGTCAATGGAGATGTTGCCACCGGCTGGGTCAAAATTGGTCAACCACGGATTAGCGTCAGACTGGACTGTACTCACAGCGGCCTCACCAAGAGCGGCATTCGGCGTACTCTCCAAACCAATCGTAACCCAACTGTCATGGTTGAGGGCGGGAAAAAGTCCGAGCAAAAATGCCTGAATTCCACCTCCAGTGCTTGAACCAGTGCCCAAGTCGTGCCAGAAGCTCGTCGTGGTGTTCACGTAGGTTGGGTTGGTGGAGTCTCCAGAAATGGAGGACACGAAGTCGTTCTCGTTGTTGGTTACAACATAAATGCGATATGTACTGTACCCTGTCAGATCAGCAAGACCTGCAGCACCAACGACTGGGCCAATGTTGTCGTTAACAACTTCCAACTCTACGCTGTAGCCCTCGGGGGCCGGAGCAGAGTTAACAGCGATTTGCTGCACTTGGGAAAAGGAGGAGGCCACAAACAGAAAGAGGGCCGTGAAAAGAGATGTGAGACGCATCACAAGAGATTTGGTTCCTTTGGTTTAGTCCTGTCATTAAACAGGTCGGTCCAAGTTCCACAATCTTGAGCTTCTTGCAATGGGCCTTTAGGGCCCTTCGTCGAATTATACACAGGATTTACAGTACACAGAAAGAAATGCGTGGAATCTCGCTTCAACCAAAGCGCTAAGAAAATCGACTTAACTGCATTTTATTTCGACTAAAGCTTGTAATTCCTGAGGGGCAGTGGCAATGTGACATCTACAAATTCATGGCCATTTTCCCCCTTTCCTGACCCTTGACCAGCGCTGTCAACCGTTAAGAATTCGCGATAAAATTGAGCCAATGCCACCCCACAAAAAGGATTAAAACACTTGAAAAACAGACACTTAAACAAAATCATGGCTGGGTCACACCCCCAGAAACAACCCGATCTTCAATGGCGGCCGATAAACACAGCCATTCTGGAAGAAAACATCAAAAAAAGGGCCGACGCATGGTCGACCCTTTCCTGTTTTAGTTGCGGTGGCAGGACTCGAACCTGCGACCTTCGGGTTATGAGCCCGACGAGCTACCAACTGCTCCACACCGCGATACATTTCTCCCATCAGGAGAGCGGCGAAGATAGTGCTGGACTCTTTCTTTGCAAGAGAAAATGTGCCCTGTGCCGACAACAAATGCTACCCCCCCCCACCGTTCAGGTTTCGTGAACATTATTGGATCTCCCAATGTCGGTAAATCAACGCTGATGAATCGCCTTGTCGGCGAACGACTCAGCATCATCAACGCCAAAGCACAGACAACCCGACACCGCATCATGGGCATTGTCAGTGGCGAAAACTGGCAGATTGTCTATTCCGATACCCCTGGCGTTCTCGATCCAGCATACAAGCTTCAGGAGGGCATGATGAAGTTCGTTCGGACAGCACTTCGCGATGCAGATGTCCTGCTCATCGTAACCACACCGGAAGAACAAACTTTGGCACATCCTGAGACCTTAGATAAGGTTCAACGCATGGACATCCCTGTTCTTCTGCTTATCAATAAAATAGACCTTAGCGATCAAGTCACGGTCGCAAATCAAATTGCACATTGGAAAACCCTCATTCCACGCGCCGAGATTCAACCCATCAGTGCACTGCACGGATTCAACATCGAGCACCTCTTGGACCGAATCATTTCAATACTCCCCGAGTCACCTGCATTTTTTCCCAAAGACGAAATGACCGACAAGCCCATGCGCTTCTTCGTTTCAGAAATCGTTCGGGAGAAAATCCTCACCCATTGTAAGCAGGAGGTGCCATACAGCAGTGAAGTTACCGTGGAGGGCTTTAAGAAGGATAAAACCAAAGACGGTCGGCCCCTGCGTCGCATCAACGCCACCATCCTCGTGGCGCGCGAATCACAAAAGGCCATTCTCATCGGTACGGGGGGACGCATGATCAAGCGGCTTGCCACTGACGCCCGAAAAGACCTTGAGAACTTCTTGCAGGAAAAGGTCTTCCTCGAGCTTCGAATCAAAGTCGACAAGGACTGGAGAAACGACGAGCGAAAACTCAAGCAGTATGGCTACTTCGATGGCTGAACACGGCAAGAAATCACAAGTCGCCTTTCCCAACGCCAAGGTGAATCTGGGGCTTCAAGTTCGGGGCCAACGTGCCGATGGATTCCACGATTTGGACAGCCTCTTCTTGCCCGTCCCCTGGTGTGACACTCTCGAACTGGTGAGCCCTGGCTCTGGAAAAGGCTGCCTTCTGAACCTCCACGGCAACCCCATAAAAGGCAATCCAAGCGACAACCTCATCTGCCGAGCCTATTCTCTCTTGTCCGAGCGCCACGCCATTCCCCCGGTGGACTTTCACCTTATTAAAGTCCTGCCTTCTGGAGCGGGTTTGGGTGGAGGAAGCGCAAACGGCGCTTTCGCCCTCACCCTTCTCAACGCCCATTTTGAACTCGGTTTATCGCCAGTCGAGCTCGAAGGCATAGCAGCAGAACTCGGTTCCGATTGCCCCTTTTTCATCCGCAATGTGCCTGCCCGTGTGACCGGTCGCGGGGAGCATTCCACGCCCATCCATCTCAATCTGTCTGGATGGCACATCGCCCTGATTAATCCGGGAGTGCACATCCATACCTCCCAAGCGTTTGACTGGATTGTTCCGAATGACAACCGACCAGGGCTTAGCGAGTGGGCGGGAACATCCCCACCAGACTGGGCAGGCAAACTGACCAATGACTTCACCGGCCCGGTCTGCGAGCGCCATCCGATGGTGCGCGAAGCGCTCAATTCACTCTTGAATGCCGGCGCAGCATATGCAGAAATGAGCGGCAGTGGATCCACCGTTTTTGGGTTCTTTGAGGACATGCCACCAAAGCAATGGACAGCCCAAATGCCTGAAGGCTGGCGCCACTGGTCAGGGCAATTTCCCCTGTGAACCGGAACAGCGAATAGCCCCTTACTTCGGAGCCCTCCGGTACAGCATAATGCCCAGCATACCGAACAGCACATTGGGCGTCCAAGCGGCCACTGCGGGGAGGACGCCTGCATGCGTAGCCGAGACCGAGGTCAACTTGGCACTGAAAACGTAAACAAAGCCGATGACGACCCCGATGAGGATGTGAATGCCTGTCCCCCCGCGCTGGCGACGACTGGCCACACTGACCCCAATCAAGGTCATAATGTATATCGCAAAAGCATTGGATGTCCTGGTGTGCATCTCGAGCTGCAGCAGCCTTTCACCACCAGAGCCCCGGGCCTTTTCTCTTTGGATGGCCGCTTTCAATTCATCCCAATTCAGGGTGGACATCGCTTCATTTCGCTGACCGAAATCAGAAATGCGCATATCCAATGCCGTATCCACTACCGCCACCTTATCAAAATGCTCCCCACCTTCGTCCCACCAGCGGCGGCGAAGGTTGGACACACGCCAGGTCCCTTCTTTTTCCAACCATCGGGCCTTACTCGCCATCCACTTCTCCTCAAGGCGGTCCCCATCCCATTGCTCCAAAACGAACCGATATCCAACTTGACGACCTGCGTTGACAGAGCGCATATAGACAACCGTTCCCGGCGAAATTTCCCGATAGAGGTGTTGTTCTGCGATGTGAAACTCCTTGTGGACGAACTCCACCTCGAAATCGAGCTTCCGCTGGTTGGAGATGGGCAAAATAAAATGGGCAAACAGCAGACTGCCCAAAACAAGGAACGTAGAGGCCACCAAATAAGGGAGCATCAGGCGCTGAAAGGAAATACCCCCAGCCAGCACCGCAATGATTTCACTCCGCTGCGCCAATCGGCTGGTAAACAACAAGATGGTCAAGAAGACGATAAAGGCACTGAGCATGTTTCCCAGCGCCAGGCAAAAACTGATGTAATACTCGCCAAACACCCTGCCCCACGGCGCATCGTTGTCGATGAGACGCTCCAGGTTTTCTGCCACATCAAAAACCACAGCCACAACGCAAAACAAGGCGACCATCAGAAAGAAGGTCGACAAGAAATTACGGATGATGTAGCGGTCAATGATGCGCATGTGGGCGGTCAGAGTCGTTGAGTCAAAACCGGAACCAACGCGTCCTTCCATGCCCGAAAGGTGCCATCTGCAATTCGTTCACGGGCTTCACGCATCAGGTCCAAATAGAACACGAGATTGTGCACGGTGCCGATTTGGAGCGCCAAAATCTCACCTGCGCGAAACAGATGCCGCACATAGGCCTTGCTGTATCGACTGTCGACGTCAGCAGTTCCATGCGGATCCAAAGGAGAAAAATCGTCCTCCCATTTTCGGTTCCGCATGTTCAGCGTGCCCTTCCGGGTAAACAGCATCCCATTTCGGGCATTCCGAGTTGGCATCACACAATCAAACATATCTACACCCAAGGCGATGTTTTCGAGCAGGTTCGCCGGGGTCCCCACCCCCATCAAATAGCGCGGCTTGTCCTCTGGCAAGATTTCCGTGCACAGGTCAACACTTGCGTACATCTCCTCATGTGGCTCCCCAACGGACAGTCCACCGATTGCGTTGCCTGCAGCCCCGCGCTCAGCAATGGCATGGGCACTCGCTGTCCTCAAATCATCGAAGGTGGAACCCTGCACAATGGGGAAGAGCATCTGCTCATGTCCATACAATGCAGGAGTCTCCCTCATGTGTGCAATACAACGGTCCAACCAACGGTGGGTTAACTCCATGGATTGCCTTGCATACTGATAGTCGCATGGATACGGTGGACACTCGTCAAAAGCCATGATGATGTCCGCGCCAATGACGCGCTGAATTTCGACGGCACGCTCAGGCGAAAACAGGTGGGGACTTCCGTCAATGTGACTGCGAAACGTCACCCCCTCCTCTTTGATCTTGCGATTCTCGGCCAAGCTGTAGACCTGATAACCTCCCGAATCTGTTAAGATGGGGCGATCCCAGCCCATAAACCCATGAAGCCCTCCTGCCTTGTTCAAGACGTCCAACCCTGGGCGCAGGTAGAGGTGGTAGGTGTTGCCGAGGATAATATCCGGGTTGATTGCCTCCGCCAAGACATCTTGGGGCACCGCCTTGACTGAGCCCTGCGTTCCCACCGGCATAAAGGTGGGGGTCCGAAGGGCACCATGGGCCGTCTGGAAGGTGCCCGACCGGGCCTTGGAATGGGCGTCTGTGGACTCGACAACGAAAGACATGGTGTGGACATTCAAAAAGTGGGCGGCATGCAGCGCACGTCAAAAGTAACTTGGGCACATGTTGGGCACCCTTTATAATGTCATTACAGTCGCGGTGGGCTCTTCCATTGGGTTGGTCTTGGGTCAGCGCGTACCAGACGGGATGCGAAAAGTGGTCTTTTCGGCCCTCGGTCTCTTCACCCTCTTCATGGGGGTCGACATGATGATGGAGATCACCCGTCCCATGGCGGCATTCATGGCCCTCGTTGCGGGCGCCATTATCGGTCACCTTGTCGGTCTCGATGCGCAGGTAAAAAAGGCTGCAGATCGCCTTGGAAAAGGTGAAGGTGCTGCCCTAGTTCAATCAACCCTTCTTTTCTGTATCGGCGCAATGACCCTGGTGGGCTGCATGCAAGACGGCCTTCTTGGAGATCCCACAGTCCTCATGGCCAAAGGCACCATGGACCTCTTCAGCTCCATCTTTCTCGCAGCAGCCTTGGGAAGAGGCGTCCTGTGGTCCACGGGGAGCGTCCTGCTCATTCAAGGTGGCCTCACTTTTGCCTTTTCCACCGCTGGGACTGGTATTCCAGAACCCCTTGTCGCCGAACTCTCCGGCGTCGGCGGAATTCTGCTTCTAGCCCTGGGACTGGACTTGTTGAACATTCGAAAGTTTCCCCTCCTTGACCTGACGTGGGCCCTACCCCTGCTCCCTCTGATCATTTCTGTTTTAGACGCACTCACCCTTCCCTTCTGACGTCATGCCTGCCAATAAGTATGCCCTGCTCCGCTATCGCATCATCGACCGATGCCTGACCAATCGAATGCGACCCCATCCAACAAAGGAAGACCTGCGCCGCGCATGTGAAGAGGGACTTTATGGAAGCGAAGGTGAGCGCATCAGCATCTCCACCATCGAAAAGGACCTGTGGGCAATGCGCAACGAGAACGACCTCGGCTATCACGCCCCCATCGCCTACAATGCGGAGCACAGGGGCTACGAATACGAGGATCCGGAATACAGCATCAGTGGGCTAAACCTCCAAGAACAAGACCTTCAGGCCCTGAGGTTTGCCACCCTAACCCTGCTCCAATTCAGGGACATGCCCGTATTTCAACAATACCAGAGTGCCATCGGACGAATTTTCGACCGTGTCCATGCCACAGCACCAGGACAGGGCATCGACCAGCACATTCAATTCGAACAAGCGCCCAAAATACTGGGAACTGAGCACATCGCAACGCTGATGTCGGCTATAGGCGAGAACAGGGTGGTGCGATTCAGCTACAGAAAATTTGTTGCGGGCGACCCCATTGAAAGCGAACGCTGCATAGAACCCTATCTGCTTAAGGAATACCGAAACCGCTGGTACCTTATTGGAAAGCCAGAAGGTGCGCAAAAGGTAAAAACCTTTGCACTGGACCGAATGGCCCAGGTGGTTCTGGACAACGCCCGATTCACACGAGACGCTGCCTTTGATGCCGACCGGTACTTTAAAGACACTGTTGGCATCACCTCAGGATCCAATGGCGTTCAAGAATTCTGTTGGGCCGCCGGTCCCCTCTTGTCCCATTACTTGGAAAGCCAACCCATACACGCATCCCAACGGCGAATTGAAATGCCACCTCCCCATCTAGGCTGGGCATGCTACGCCATCGATGTCCACCCGACATACGAACTGAATCAATGGATTCTTGGGTTTGGGGCCGATGCCCTTCCCCTCGGCCCTAAAGAATGGGTCGAACAATTGCGAGAAACACATCGCAAAGCCTTAAAAAGGCTCGAATAATCAGACCACATCTGATTTATTTTTTGCTCCGTAAATCCGTTACGGACCGGACTGGGAACGTTGTACTGTCAACGCTTCCCCATGATCCACCCAACATCTCTACCCTCTCTTGGAACACTCATCTCCGTGGCTTACGCCGGCACGAACATGCCCGTCCACATCGTATGCGAATCCAAAGACGGAATCCTGACCTCCTGGAAACTCAATTACGCCTCCTTCAGCCGAATACTTCGCGAGAGGGCCAATCGAAAGTGGACCATACTGCTGCTCGAGGCATTCCGGCAGTGTCAAACCATGGATGCCAATGGTCTCCTCAAATGGAACCTGATCCAAGTCAAGTCCATTCTTGAATCAGGTTTACCTCTCGACACCCAAGCATCCTCCAACTGCACCTCACCACTCCAATGCGCAGCGTGATGGAACCCTTGGCCTCCAATTCAATCAGAACTCTTGACGGTGCTCAAGCTTTCATCCAAAGCTTCGACTGTCCCGCTCAATTCAGTGCTTATGCATGGCATCAACTCCAAAAAACAGCACTGGCAGTTTGGTATGCCTACCTCCTTCAGCGTCCATATCGCGGTTCCCTTCATTTCTGCCGCCCCGAATTCTATTTAATGCTCCAACAACCCGATGGAACGCCCATCATAGCAAGGGAAAGCATTCGTGGCTACAAAGCGGCTTGAACGTTAAGCATCCTGTGGAAAAAAGTCCACCGATTCCGCATCGGCCGCGGCCTTCAGCGAATAACTTCGTCTTTGAGCGAAAATCAGACGGGATTTTTGTGTGATTCGTCGATTATTTTTGTAAATTAGTAGGGCCAGAACGTGACTATGTCGAACCAAGGGTCAGACAACCTTCAAATCCTCCAGCGGGAATTACACGCTGTCCTACACAAGGACAGCGGCCTAGGTGACCAGTACGGCACCCTACTCAGCTACATCGGTCCAGTGGACTCCGCAGGCATGGAAGGCCTTTTGGCTTTGGCCGAGAAGAGCGCTGCAGCCTCAGGAGGCAGGACCATGATGAAGAGAATAGGAAATGTCCTCATCGAGTGCCTGCAAAATGTAATGCGGCACGGCTTAATCGAAGAGGATGGGTTCACGCAACTCTACCTGACACTCGAATCGACCCCTCTGGGATTCCAAGTTCAATGCGGCAACATGGTCGACACGGAAATGCGGAATCACCTCTCATCCCGCCTTGCTGAAATCAACGGCATGGAAGAAGACACGCTGAGGAAGACCTACATCGAAACCCTCTGCAACGGAGAACTCTCCAAAAAAGGAGGTGCAGGACTGGGCCTGCTTAGTCTCGCAAAAAAAGCGAGCGGCCCAGTAGACTACCGATTTGATTCCCAAGATGATGGACGTGAGCTGTTCACGCTGATTGTCACAGTCCGTCAGGACTGATTTCCCTTTACGTTTTTCGCTTTTTTTCCCGTGACGCAGGGAAGAGAATGTTGTTGAGGATTAACCTGTATCCAGGAGAATTTGGATGAAGGCTCAAATCTGTAGGAGGGTCATTAACCAAGTGACGATAGTCCTCAGGGTCATGCCCACCGTAATAACTCCATTGGCCCTCCCCTAGGGTACCGTGCAGATACTTCACGGATCCAATGCCTCGGCTTTCTCCCAGTATGGTCGCATCCGGCCTAACGAACTTTTTTCTAAATGCCGTGGTCTGCCCCATAAAACCGTGAATCACACGCTCGTGCGACTGCGTCAGCATCGTTGGAATCACATCCCACTTGGCTGAAAAATCGAACAGCGTAAAAAAGTCCTTGATCTCCTTGACTTTACCGTGGTCCTCTGTGGCGTCAACGTCACTGAACTCGTAAACCAGCGGATCGCGAACCAAACGGTAATTCCAAAATGCAAAACCCTCTTCAAAATCCAACTTTTGTTGGGCCAATGGATCCGCTGGATCCCCGTCAAACATCGGTTCACAGATGTCTGTCCCTTGGGCGGCAAGTGCAATGTCAAAGCTGTCCGTACCAGAGCACATGGTAAACAAGAAGCCGCCTCCCAAAACAAAATTGCGCATCTCCAAAGCGACCGCGCGCTTCATATCACTCACCTTCGAAAAGCCCAATGATGCAGCGCTCGCCTCCTGTCTGGCCTGTTCCTCTTGATACCAAGCTGCATTGCGATAAGACCTGTAGAACTTGCCATATTGGCCCGTGAAGTCTTCGTGGTGAAGGTGAAGCCAATCATACTCCACAAGTTTTCCCTCCATCACCTCCGAATCGTAAACAACATCATACGGGATTTCAGCATAGGTCAACACCAAAGTGACCGCATCATCCCACGGCAACTTGCTCTTCGGACTGTATACAGCAACCCTTGGCGCAACCTCAAGCTTGACACGTTGCTGGTTGATTTCAGGGTCGGCTATTCCGTTGAGAATTTGCCGAGCCTGCACATCGGCGATGGGCTCAAAGTCTACGCCCCTAATTGTGCATTCACTTGAAATAACAGGCGCAGCAGGGATCAGAAAACTGCCGCCTCGGTAATTCAAGAGCCACTCCACTTCCAAGCCTTGCTCCAAAACCCAAAAGGCAACTCCATAGGCCTTGAGGTGATTCGCTTGCCCATCGTCCATGGGGATCAGAAGCCTGCTCGCCTGCATGGTGGACGCCAACATGAGCAACACCGCTAAAAAAATCACCCCCCGGCTTCGTTTTTGCAACATGGCTGAAAGATAACCTCGACATTCCTCCTGAAAAGAGGACCGATAAGCAATGAATCAGAACGGCGCGTCCTCGTCGGGTTCGTTCATCTTGGACCCAACTGTCATGGTCTTTGCACCACTGTCCGCAAAACTCGTGTTGGGCGCCATCGCACCGCTCCCGTCAAACGGGCTCTCCTCGAAGGCATTGAAATCAGAGAATTTGGCCAGGTGCTTCGTAAACCTCAGCTTCACGGTGTCGAGCCCACCATTCCTGTGCTTGGCCACAATCAACTCGCCTAGGCCCTCCGTATCCATGCCGTCGGCATCCTCTGTGATACCGTAATACTCCGGACGATAGATGAAACTCACGATATCCGCGTCCTGCTCGATGGCACCAGATTCACGGAGGTCAGACAAAATAGGTCGCTTGTCTCCGCCGCGGGTCTCTACCGACCTCGACAACTGAGAAATCGCAATGACCGGAACATTGAGCTCCTTGGCAATGCTTTTGATCGACCGGCTAATGGTGGAAATTTCCTGTTCCCGATTTCCCTTGCCATTGTCACTTCCAGCGGTCATCAACTGGAGGTAATCGATGATGACCATGTTGATGCCATGCTTTTGCTTGAGGCGACGGCATTTGGCCCGCAACTCGAAGACGCTCAAGCCAGGTGTATCATCAATGAACAATTGGGCCTTCGTCAGCTTGGCAATTCGAGTCTGAAGCTGCTGGTATTCATAGTCCTGCAAGTCTCCCTTGCGAAACTTCTCAGCACTCAATTCAGATTCAGCAGCAACCAAACGCTGCACCAATTGCGCCGAACTCATCTCAAGAGAGAAGATGGCCACAGGCACACCATGATCTACCGCCATGTTGCGCGCCATAGACAAAACAAAGGCGGTCTTTCCCATACCCGGTCGGGCAGCGAGAACAATCATATCGGAATTCTGCCACCCACCCGTCAAGGCATCCAGCGACTTGAATCCAGTCGGCGTACCACTGACACCGTCTTCATTGAGCCTCGCCTGATCAATGCCATCCATCACCTCTTGGATGACCGACTTCATGTCCTGATAATCCTTTCGGATGTTGCCCTCGGCGACCTCGAACAACTGCTGCTCAGACCGATCGAGCAAATCAAAGACATCGGTCGTGTCTTCAAAAGCCGCCTCAATGGTCTGACTTGATATCCGAATGAGCTCGCGTTGAATGAACTTTTGGGACACGATGCGCGCGTGGGATTCCACGTTGGCCGTACTGGCCACCCTGTCAGTCAGACCCGCAACGTAGGCAGGACCTCCGCAAAAACCGAGCTCTCCTTCCTTGCGCAAGCGCTCAGTCACCGTCAAAAGATCGATGGGCTCCGAGTCACCAAACAAGTCCTTGATGGCCTTGAAAATCGCCCCGTGGGACTCCTTGTAGAAAGCCTGGGGCTCCAAAATGTCGACAACGGCATTAACCGCAGCCAACTCGAGCATACAAGCCCCCAACACTGCCTCCTCCAATTCGACCGCTTGGGGCTGCTTCTTTCCAATACCCGAGAGACCCGGAACAAGGGACGGGGTCTTCTTGGCAGATTTCCTCTTGGTTTTCAGGGGTTTTTCGTCAGCCACGGCTCAATGGGAATGAACATCCAAATTAGCATTTCGAAGCCCGGATAAAACTGTTCCATATCAACGGCGATTCCACACGCCTGTCCACAACGTACTTTTCTTCACGATGCGCCCGCCTCTTTTTTTGTCCTTTGTCTCGGCCCTTTTCTATCTCGCGGGGTGTAAAACCGTCAAAGACCCTCCCTCGGTCCAGTGGCTAAGACCCACCGACTCGCCCGTGTGGTCAACAGATTCAAACGTCCCCCTGCGCTTCACCTATACCGATCCAGCTCCTAAGCGAGGTCGACAGGGATTGGCAACCTGGCGGGTGGACATTGGACCAGAAAACGAAAGTGGGGCAAATGCCCCCACCATTTGGTGGAGTGCAACCGGAGAAACACCAACCCAATTGGCCGTTGAAGGTCTGGATGTCATCGACACCGTCGATCTGACATGGACCGTTCCCGACTTGAACAGTGGACCTCCCAATTCCACGGCATTGCAACTCACCGTCAGTGTTTGGGACAGTGAAGGGGTGCGGGCTGCAGATTTCACAACAGCAGAAATTCAGCGCCCGCCACTCGAATCCATTGGCATAGCCTATGTCGCCAACAACGCGCCAGAAACCGTCTTGTGGATATCCGCTCTCTCTCAACAAGACGCTTCAATCGTGACCACGTCAACAGAACCTGTGCTGTCTGTCATGCACTTTGATGGCAAGGAACGCATTCTGGTGGGGCACCCCAACCATGTGGAAGCCTGGTCCGCCCCAACTGCATCTACAAGCGCATTCATATGGGCAAGGACGGCGCCATTCGGCCCCCAATCCGGAGGACTCCAGTTCCTCAGGCGAGCTGGCCATGCGCAATCCACATCCGCACTCATCGCCGTCGGCTGGGCCGATCGCATCGAGTGGATCAATGGCGATGGACATGTTCAGCAGTCTTGGCTCTTACTGGATGAGGAAACCCTCATCGACGCTGCGGTAATCAATGGCAACATGTGCATTCTGGCCCGAACCAATTCCGGGGAATTGCGAATGATCCAATGCAATCTGGAACAATCCGCCAGAATGAACGCCATCACTTGGACACCAGAAGCACCGGGTTCATTGGGACCCAATGGAGAAGCCTGGTTGATCCAACTCGAAGGTGACCCCACAACAATTGAAGCAGACGGTACAGCGCGACGCTGGTATACAGAACCCAATGGGCAGACAGGGTTGAATACACAGCCCATCCTCGGGAGTGGAGGCGTATCGGAGGCGGGCATCTTCGAGCTCGGCGGAAGCTGGGTCAGTCGGGAACAATGGCACTGGATTCCGTCAAATGGCGAGCCATTCACCGCTCAACCCTTCCCCGCTGGCCCCATTGCACAAGACAGAGCCCAGTCGACCATGTGGGTCAACTTCGCGTTCCCTGCTCCAGAATGGAGTGCAATTTCCACCTCAAATGGCGCTTTGATTCCCGCCATGTCCATCCCATTAGGTGGAGCCGGCACAGCCATATGTGTTGCGCACAACAGACCGGGAACGCCCTAAAATTTGACAGAAACTTCATAAGTAAGACACAGCGGCATTCCATCTTTGCACCATGTCCGACATGCTCAAATTCCCACAGGACAACCCTGATTTTAATGTGGCCCTCAGCATGAGCCTCGTGCTGTTTGGCTTCGATGGAAACCAACTGCAATTGCTGTTGGCGAGGAGCCAACGCGCTCCATTTCAGGGAGCGCTTTTTCTACCCAGCCGATACATAGAGGCGCAAGACGAATTGGCGCTCAGTGCCCGCAGCATGTTCCACGGTCTATTTGGCTACGACGAACCCGAAATCATCGAGCAACTCAAGGCCTTTGGTGGGGTTTTTCGCCACCCCATGGGAAGGGTGGTCAATGTGGGCTTCTATGCACTCGTCCGAAAAGAAGACTTCCTCGCAGAGAAATGGGAATCCCATGGCATGCAATGGGTGTCGATCAACAGGGTGCCGGACCTCGCCTTCGACCACAATGAAGTGGCCTCCTATGCACGGGAGCGACTCAGGCGCCGAGTCAAGCGAAGACCAGTCGGTTTCCACTTGCTCCCCGCCGAATTTACCTTGGGTCAGCTGCAGTCTCTCTATGAACAGGCTCTGGGCAAGACCTTTGACAAGCGGAACTTTCGAAAGAAGCTCTTCAAGAGCCCACTGTTAACCGATCTCGAGAAGAAAGCCACGGGGGGTGAAAAGGGACAACACAAGGGCAGCCAGCTCTACGCTTTTGACCGAGAGCGCTACCAGCGCATGAAAAGCGAGGGTTACGACTTCCTCTTCTGAAGGCAACACCGCGAGGGAAGCCCCCCTTAAATCACAGACTGAACTCAGCCTTCAGCTTCTCAACGCAATCCAATGCTTCCCAAGGGAAAAGCCTGACCTCGCGGACAACGGTACTTCCATCAGCCGCCTTGAATTCCTTTTTCACAGTCTCCGTCTTCCGACCCATGTGACCATAAGCAGCAGACTCGGTGTAAATGGGAGTGCGCAAAGCAAACCGCTGCTCAATGTCATAAGGCCTCATGGGAAAGACAGACGCAATCCGCTCGGCGATTTCTCCGTCAGAGACCCCAACCTTTCCCGTCCCATAGGTGTTCACGTACAATCCCACCGGATCGGCCACGCCAATCGCATAGGCCACCTGAACCAACACCTCGTCACAGACCCCTGCCGCCACCAAGTTCTTGGCCGCGTGGCGGGTCGCATAGGCAGCACTTCGGTCCACCTTGGACGGATCCTTCCCACTGAATGCGCCGCCGCCGTGAGCGCCACGCCCTCCATAGGTGTCAACAATGATTTTGCGTCCTGTCAATCCTGTGTCTCCATGCGGGCCACCTATGACAAATTTTCCGGTGGGGTTCACATGAAGCTTGTGGTCGCCTTTAAACAGTGACCTGACGCGCTCGGGGCAACCTGCAATGACACGCGGAAGAACGATGTTGGCTACATCCGCTTTAATTCGCGCCAACATGGCCTCTTCATTAGCATCAAAATCATCGTGCTGCGTCGACACCACCACAGCCTCGACACGAAGCGGGGTGTTGTCATCGGCATACTCAATGGTCACTTGGCTCTTGCTGTCCGGCCTGAGATAAGGAATCTCGGTGCCTTCTCTCCTCAAATCAGCGAGCACCATGAGCAACCGATGGCTCAAATCAAGCGGAAGCGGCATATAGTCGTCTGTCTCGCGGCAGGCATACCCAAACATCATCCCTTGGTCGCCCGCACCCTGATCCTCAGGTGCGGCGCGTTCAACGCCTTGATTGATGTCTGGACTCTGCTCATGTATCGCACTGAGTACACCACAACTCGCGGCGTCAAACATGTATTCACTCTTGGTGTAACCGATGCGGTCAATCGTATCTCGGGCAATCTGCTGCACATCGAGATAGGCCTCACTCTTTACCTCACCAGCCAGAATCACCTGTCCAGTCGTTACCAAAGTCTCACAGGCCACCTTGGATTGCGGGTCAAACGCGAGAAAGTGATCAATGAGAGCATCGGATATCTGGTCGGCCACCTTATCGGGATGACCTTCACTAACGGACTCAGAGGTGAAGTAATACGGCATTTGATTGGATTCGGAATGAGGTTGGGCTTACGCATTGCGAAGATGCCACATTGTTTGGCTTTAACGAAAGGCTGAAGGATTGACCCAAAAGTGTCTTGGCATCCCGGGAGAATGAAGGAGCAATCCGACAAAACCTCCGTTATTTGCTCACATGCAGACGGCCCGTTGAAGCCGACATTCAAGGGGACTGACCACCGTCCGCACGACCGTCATGCCACAGAACACCCCGCCCCCATCAAGGCAAGACATCCTAAGGCTCGATGCCTTGGGGCTGTTGAATGAATTTGCAGGGGACCTAGTCGGCATCGAGGACCCAGACTCCCTTCTCTGGGCAGTAGCAGAGCGCACAATCAGCAGGTTGGGATGGGTAGACTGCGTCATCTACCTGCTGGACCCCCAGCGGAACGTCCTGATTCAAAAGGCTGCCTTCGGTCCGAAAAGTATCGACTACAAGTCCATCTTCCAACCGCTTGAAGTCCCTGTAGGTCGCGGCGTTGTCGGGCAAGTGGCCAGCACCGGTGAATCCCTTCGCCTCAACAACACAAGCGAATTCCACGACTACATTCGAGACGACGCAATGCGTCTGTCCGAACTGGCAGTACCAATCAGCTGGGGCGACACCGTTCTGGGTGTCATCGACAGCGAGCATCCAAAGGCTAATTTCTACTCAGTCGAAGACCAGTTAATCCTGGAGACCATTGCCGGCATCACCGCCACAAAAATCAAAAACGCAACCAACGCAAAAGACAATGCGGACCTCGCACTGTTCTACGAACGGAACCCCAACGCCGTCCTTCAACTGGATCAAGCGCGAACCGTCTGTTTTATCAATAAAAGCGCCCAGCTCTCCTTCCCCCAGTATCCGGAATGCGGCAGCAAACTCGACGAAAAAGGACTAGACGAGGCACTCCAAAAGGCAGCCATCAAAGGCCATTCCACTTGGCGCTCCTATCACAACATCCCAGAAAATGAAGAAACCAGGACAATAGAATTCCAAGTCGTCCACCTCCCGTCTGGACAGTTCAACCTCTATGGGAGCGACATTACCCATCTACTCAATCTTCAAAAAGCAGCAGAAGCCGCCAACGAAGCCAAGTCTCGGTTCCTATCGGTGATCAGCCATGAAATCCGCACGCCCCTGAATGCAATCTTGGGCTTGACAGATCTCTTGATCCACGACAATCCGTCACGAAAGGAACAGCTCCAACACTTGGCATACATGGAGTTCAGTGGACGTCACCTTATCAGCCTCGTTAATGACATCCTGGACATTGAGAAAATGGCCTCTGGTAAAGTGTCCAGTCTGCCCAACGAACTCGATCTCCACGCCCTGATTTCGAACATCATAGACTCATTCCGGAACCGAGCGGAACGGGAGGGCCTCAACCTTTCATTAGAGTTGGATTCCAGTGTCCCCAAAAAATTGATTGCCGATGCCAAATGGATTACCCAAATCCTCAACAATCTCATCAGTAATTCAATCAAGTACACCGACCAAGGCCAAATTCATGTGCGCGTATGCTCAATCCTTGGCGAGTCCATTCCAAATAAAACAGCCACCATCCGATTCGAAGTATGCGATACAGGAAGGGGGATTGAGCAAAAAGAACTAAACCGAATTTTGCAGCCCTTCGAGCAAGTTCAAACGGACAGCAATATTGAAGGCACAGGACTGGGACTCACCATCGTAAAGAGCATACTGGATCAAATGAAGGGGACTTTGTCCATCGCCAGCAAGCCAGGTGAAGGGTCCACATTCACTGCGGAATTCCCAGTAAAAAACGCGACAATCCAGAGTCCCCAGTGGGCCATGCCCCCTGAAAGGGACACCACAAACCCCAACGAAATACCGAAAGGCCAAATCAAAACTGACTCGGAATCATTCCTTAACGAGGGAAGGTCATCCAACTGCCCCATACTGCTAACGGACGACAATGAATTAAACCGATTCGTCGCTTCAAAATTGCTTTCGCGTTGGGGATTTGAGGTGATTGAGGCCAAAAATGGAAGAGAGGCCGTAGAGGCCTGGTCAAAGCATGGTCCCTGCATCATTTTAATGGACGTCCAAATGCCAGAAATGGACGGTATCGAAGCCACCAGAAAGATTAGATCAGAGGAAATGAGAACAGGAGTGCAGCGTTCTCCGATTCTCGCCCTGACAGCCGATGCCGAGGAAAAGACGTTTGAACGCATCCTCTCCTCGGGGATGGACAACCGAATCGTAAAACCATTCGACCCTCCTGTCCTAAAAGAAATCATGGGAAAAGTCATGATTCAGTTCATGTCCAACGCTTCCTGAACTGGACAAAACAAACCGGACCACACATCATTTCTTCCGGAAGAACAAGCGAATGGGAACACCACTGAAGTCATACCGCTCACGAAAACGGTTTTCCAAAAACCGCTTGTACGGGTCCTTGATGTATTGTGGCAAGTTGCAATAGAAGGCGAACGTGGGAACCTGAGATGGCAACTGGGTGATGTACTTAATGCTGACGCTTTTACCCTTGTATATGGGCGGCGGCTGGTCACGGCAGATCGGAAGAAACTCATCGTTCAGTTCTGAAGTAGAAATCTTCAGCCTCCTTTGATGATACACGTGAATAGCTGCTTCAAGTGCTTTAAAAACACGCTGTTTGGTCACATTCGACGCAAAAATGACTGGGACGTCCGAGAACGGAGCCATCTTTTCTTCAAGTTTGGCGCGGTACGCATTCATCGTGTGCTCGTCCTTTTCGACGAGGTCCCACTTGTTGACCACGACCACAGCCCCGCGATAACTGTCCAGCACGTGCCAGAAAATATGCTGATCTTGTTTCTCAAACCCTTGCGTAGCATCCACCAAAAGCAGACAAACGTCACTCTGGTCAATGGCCTTGACCGTTCTAACAGCACTATAAAATTCTAGATTGTCGTCGACCTTTTTTCGCTTCCGTAACCCTGCCGTATCCACAATCTCGAAATCAAATCCAAAGGCGTTGAACCGGGTGTGAACACTGTCCCTAGTCGTACCAGCGATGTCCGTAACAATGTTTCGCTCCTCGCCGAGCAAGGTGTTGATCAAGGTGCTTTTCCCCACGTTCGGCCTACCGACCACAGCCAACTTGGGGAGGCCGAGCTCATCGCCCTCCGCTACCTCCGGAAGGTGTTGAACCAAAGCGTCAAGGAAATCCCCAGTACCGTATCCATTATTGGCACTGATTCCAAACAAATCGTCACCGATTCCCAAGCTGTAAAATTCAGCCTTGGTATACTCTTGAGCTCCAGTATCCACCTTGTTCACCACAAGCATGACCGGCTTTCCGCTGCGTCGAACCAACTGGGCAATGTCCTGATCTAAATCAGTAATACCAGTTTGTGCATCGACCAGAAATACAATAATTGCCGCCTCATCCATGCTCGTCTGAACCTGCTCACGAATAACCCCTTCAAAGACGTCATCCGTACCAGTTGCATAACCTCCAGTGTCAATCACCGTAAACACCCGCGCTCCCCAGAGCGCCTTGCCATACTTTCTGTCCCGTGTGGTTCCAGCTGTAGGATCGGTGATCGCATCCCGCGTCTCGGTCAAACGATTGAACAACGTCGATTTACCTACGTTAGGTCTGCCGATAATGGTCACGAGGTCATTCATGTTGTATTGATAAAGAATGCAATTAATGCACCGAGAATTAGAGTCATAAAAAAAGGGGCCCCCGAAGGGGCCCCAAGGTGGCATCGACATACTCTCCCGCAATAGCAGTACCATCTGCGCTGGTAGGCTTAACTTCTCTGTTCGGGATGGGAAGAGGTGGACCTTACCGCAATAGACACCTATCGTTCTTGTTGAATGCATTGGGCCGTTGCCTTGCAATCAACGAATGTGTTGACATACTGGTAGAGTAATCAGCTTCATAAGCTTTTGAGCAATTAGTACCGCTCGGCTTTGATGTCACCATCTTTACACCTGCGGCCTATCAACGTGGTAGTCTTCCACAGCTCTCAACGAGATCTCATCTCGCGGTGAGTTTCGCACTTAGATGCTTTCAGTGCTTATCTCATCCATACATAGCTACTCTGCGATGCAGCTGGCGCCACAACAGATACACCAGAGGTACGTCCATCCCGGTCCTCTCGTACTAGGGACGGGTCCGCTCAAATCTCAAGCGCCCACAACAGATAGAGACCGAACTGTCTCACGACGTTCTGAACCCAGCTCGCGTGCCACTTTAATGGGCGAACAGCCCAACCCTTGGGA
>PBIE01000028.1 GCA_002720375.1 Crocinitomicaceae bacterium
AACATGATGAGTGACGACGATGGAGATGGTGTATACACCGTGGTTATCCCAGTTCCCGATGGGTTCACTGGACACTTTACCATCCTCAATAATCCCGCCGATGGAGGGGATTGGAATTCCAAGGAAAACATCGAAGGTCAAGATTGTGCCGATCCGGAGAACTTCAACGACCGGAACATCGGACCGATTACCGGTACCACTGAGATCAACACTTGTTTCGGTGAGTGCACCACAGATGGTTCATGCTCTACACCTGAGCCCACCGTTGACGTGACGTTTAAAGTGGACATGTCGGACTACAGTGGAGGCTATTCTCAGGTCAACTTGAACGGCAGCTTTGCAGGTTGGTGTGGGTCATGCATTGTGATGAGCGATGAAAACAGTGACAACATTTACGAAGTGACAGTGGGTGTTCCCTTGGATACGATTGAGTACAAATTCACCTTGGACGGTTGGACAACGCAAGAGGAGTTTGTTTCAGGCGAGTCTTGCACGAGCACGATTGATGGGTTCACCAACCGATCTTTCATTGTTACGGAAGCAGCCACCCTGCCGGTTGTCTGCTTCAATTCTTGTGACGAATGTGACGGGTCAGGTGGGGGAGACAATGGAAGCGATGCGTATGACGTTACTTTCCGTGTTGACCTCAGTCAATACGAGGGTGATTTCGGCACCGCTTACGTTAACTCCAGTTTTAATGGTTGGTGCGGCGGATGCAACCCCATGACGGAGGTTGGAGACGGCATTTGGGAGTTGACCATACCGGTGGCTGCCGGCGATCACATGTACAAGTTCACCCTCGATGAATGGGCTGTTCAGGAGAGCCTCATCAGTGGTTCACCTTGCACTGTATTGGACAATGGCAACGTGAACAGAGCGCTCACTGTTGATGGAGATGCTGATCTCGGATTGGTCTGTTGGAACAGCTGCAGCGAATGCCTCGAGGGAGGTCCAATTACGCACCCAGTGACCTTCTCGGTGAACACCGATAATGTTACCGTGGGCCCCAATGGGATGTATATCGGAGGTGGGTTCCTTGGAGATGCCATGGCTCATGCCCTGACTGACAATGGCGACAACAACTGGTCCATCACCCTTGATTTGAATGAAGGGGTTTCTGGAAACTGGGTGTTCTTGAATAGCCCCGATGACGGTGGAGATTGGAATGCCAAAGAAGATTTGGCAGGCGAGGATTGCGCAGATACGGACAATTGGAACGACCGCTTTTTGGAGCCTGTATTTGAGCCTACCACGCAAGAATTCTGCTTTGGCCAGTGCGCTGCTGAATGCACGGAGCCGGCTGTCACTTACGGTGTGACATTCAGTGTTGACATGTCGCAATACGAAGGCACCTACGGTGGTGTTTTCGTCAATGGAACGTTCAATGGCTGGTGTGGATCATGTAATCCGATGACCGATACTGGTGACGGCGTTTATTCCGTGACGATTGACTTGCCTGCCGACACAATAGAATACAAGTTCACCCTAGATGGATGGACATCTCAAGAGGAGTTTGATGGCAGTGAGTCATGCACCAGCACGATTGATGGTTTTTCAAACCGTTCGTATGTCGTGACTGAGGATGCCACATTGCCGGTGTCATGTTATAACAGTTGTGACGCCTGCGACGACAACGGAGGAGGAGGCACTCCTGCCGACAGTCTGGCGGTGTCATTCAGCGTGGACATGAACAGCTACAGCAGTGAATTCGTCTTCGTGAATGTAGCCGGCACATGGAACAATTTCTGTGCGGATTGCAACCAGATGACCGACGAGGACGAAGATGGAGTATGGTCGACGACCATCACTTTGCCAGTGGGGGAGAACTACCGCTTCAAGTACCAAGTGGACAGCTGGACAGACCAAGAAGAATTGGCCCCCGGAGATAACCCTGTTGGCCCTTGTGTTGTGAAGGAAGGGGGGTTCACCAACAGGGACCTCGATGTGGTTGGGAGTGACCCCATTGTCATGGATGTCGTGTGCTGGGGATCTTGCTTAGCCTGTATTGGAGACGATGCAACGCTGGGATGTAATGACAGTTCAGCTAGCAACTATGATGAGGCGGCGACGGCCAATGATGGAAGCTGCATCTATGATGTTACGCTGAGTGTCAATATAAGCGAGTATGCCTTATCCGAAGGTGATTCTGTCTATGTGAATGGTGAGTTCAACAGCTGGTGCGGCGGTTGTAATCCCATGACGGATGACGGTAATGGCGTTTGGAGCGTGACCATTCCGCTTGCCTACGATTATTATGAGTACAAGTTCACTGTCAACGAATGGACTGCTCAGGAGGACCTTGCGGGACTAAACGGTTGCGTGACCGAGAACTTCGGATTCACGAACCGTGTCCTGCAGCTCTTCGGAAACCAGAGTGAGCCTCTTGTTTGTTGGAACAGCTGCTCCGACTGCGAGGGAACTGGTGAGATTTCTGGTTGCACTGATAGCGCGGCCGTCAACTATGCGGCCACTGCAACCGTTGACGATGGTTCTTGTCAGTACAACGTCACTTTCCAGGTGGACATGAGCAATGAGACGCTGGCCGATGGAGACATCGTTTATGTCAATGGCAGCTTCAATGGCTGGTGTGGGGCATGTAACCCGATGACCAATGATGGTCAGGACAACCTCTGGTCCTTGACGATTCCGCTGACGGCAGGAGACCATGAATACAAGTTCACGATTAACGGATGGGACGCACAAGAAACCTTCCCGATTGGGGCGCCATGCGACTTCATTCCAAGTGATGGATTTGGAAACCGCGGTTTCTCTCTTTCCGCTGATCTTGTTTTGGATTTGGTATGCTACAACAGCTGCTTCGCATGCGATGTGAACACGGGCTGCACAGACAGCGGAGCGCAGAATTATGATGCCGACGCAGCTGTGGATGACGGTTCTTGCGCATACCTCGTGACCTTCCGAGTGGACATGGGCCAGCAAATGGTGAGCAATGGTGTTTACCTCGTCGGGTCTTTCCAAGGGTGGTCCAACGGCTCGACTGAAATGTCTTCCCCTGGTCTCGACCTATACACATACACCGTTCAGCTGTCCAATGGGCCTCACGAATACAAGTTCATGAATGGTCCGGATTGGGGTGGTGATGAAAGCATTCCTTCAGACTGTGGAATTGACAATGGCCAAGGCGGATTCAACCGTGGTTTGGTGGTCAGCGGCTCGGATGTCCTACTCGACATTGTTTGCTTCGAAAGTTGCAGCGCGTGTGCTGGCTGCACGGATCCTTTCATGATTGAGTTCAATCCATTCGCTGGGGAGGACGATGGGTCATGTGCGAATGCAAGGGTTGAAGGTTGTGCTTATGACGACGCAGACAATTACAACCCGGCTGCTAATGTGGACGATGGCACTTGCATCTTCAGTGGAACCAGTTCTTGTCCAACGGATATTGACGGAGACGGCTCCACTGCGGTGGGAGACCTGTTGATCATTCTTGGTGCATTTGGACAGCCCTGCGCTGATTGATACCAGCCCCAATAAATACATGGAAAAGGCGCTCCCTCTGGAGCGCCTTTCTTTTTGTAAGGAGATGAATTGATGATTCGCAAACGGCCTACCTTCGTGCCATGGAGCTACTTGCGAAGACGAGACTTCCAAGCAAATGGGGTGAGTATGTCATTTCGGCTTACGGAGAAAAGGGGGATCGATTTCCGCATGTGGCGCTTCATCGTGGGCTTGAAGCCCTTTCGGGTGAGCCAGTTCCTGTCAGAATTCACAGTGAGTGTATGACGGGGGATGTGTTTGGCAGTCGGCGGTGCGATTGTGGGGACCAATTGTCTTCTGCACTGGGGCATTTCCGTGAGATAGGGGGCATATTGATTTACCTCCGACAGGAAGGAAGGGGGATTGGATTGGTGGAAAAGCTGGAAGCCTACAACCTTCAGGACACTGGTATGGATACATATGAAGCCAATGTCGCACGCGGTCACCAAGAGGATTCACGGTCCTATGAGGTGGCAGCAGAAATATTAGGGAAGATGGGGGTTGATCGGGTTCGACTCCTTACAAACAATCCGGAGAAGGTCAGTTCCTTGCAGGCTTTTGGTATTGAGGTGGAGCGGGAGCCTGTGGTCATTGAGCCCAATGATGACAATAAAGCGTATTTGAAGTCCAAGGCGGACGTCAAGGGCCATTGGTTTTAGTCCTCAGTTGATTTTTTTTTTTGCTCGTCAACACCACAGGTCTCGAGCAAGTCGGAAGGTTTGCATGTGGGCCTCAACGATGACGCTGACGTCTTCAGAATATCCGCCTCCCATAGCACATGCCACCCCGATATTGTGTTTTCGGCAAGTCTCCAACACCATGCGGTCACGTTCTTTGCTTCCGCGCATTGTCAGGGACAGTTTGCCCAATTTGTCGCTAGACAGAACGTCTACTCCGCATTGGTAGAACACCACTTGAGGGGCAAAGCGGCTGAAAATTTCATGAAGATGCATTTCCAGCCGTTTGAGATATTCAGTGTCTGTGGTTCGGTCTGGTAGGGGGATGTCCAAGGTGCTGCTTTCCTTGTGAAAGGGATAGTTGGTTTCCGCGTGCATGCTAAAGGTGAAAACCCGGTCGTCTGTTTGGGTCATGGCAGCTGTTCCGTTGCCTTGATGCACATCCAGGTCGACAATGAGAATGCGGTTGATTTCTGTATTGTTAAGAAGGTGTTTCGCTGAAATGACGAAATCGTTGAGAAGGCAAAACCCTTCAGCCCTGTCAGAAAAAGCGTGGTGGGTTCCACCTGCGATATTGAGTCCAATTCCACCTCGTGCCGCCTCGAGTGCGCACCCAAGAGTACCGCTCATGATGATGGATTCCCTCAGCACAAGTGCACGTGACCATGTAAACCCCGATTTGCGCTCTTCAGCTCTAGACCAGCTGCCCGAGCGGATTTTATTCCAGTATTCTGAAGTGTGACACGCCAGAATTTGGTTCGGGTCCAGTGGGCTTGGGCAATTCCATTCGGCGTCTTGTGAAAACCCCTCTAAATGCAATTGGCCATGAATCAAGTCGTACTTCTCCATTGGGAACCGGTGGTTTTTTGGGAGAGGGTGTGCGTAGGATGGATGGTGCGAAATAAGCATCGATCAGGCAAATCTGTTATGTGTTAATAACCTATTTTACAAGAGTATAAGGGGTTCATTTATGTTTCGATTTGTGATGCAACAGAAGTAATGCAATTGTGTTTCATCGTATCCTGACAAAGGATGATTTTTGAAAGGTGAGGAAGTGGTGTCTGACAATCTTATGGTTTTGCCTACTGCTGTGCAGTGGTTTTGGTCAGGATGAATCCAAACGAATGAATCCAGATGACTGGCTGGCTCAGGATCAGGTTCGTCAAATGCTTGTCTGGGCCGCTGCCCATCCAGAATTAGCATCTGGTTTTGTGCATTCTTCGGCGGGTCGGTTTTGGATGCCATCAGAAGGTCAAGGCCAAGTTTTCTTGAGAGACGGTGATTTGCGGGTTGTTGCAGATGCAAATGGAGAAAACAAAAGCGCAAGTCACAATTTGGGTTTCAACCTAGGAGCGAAGCACTTTGTTTTTCAGAATCAGATTATGTCGCTCGGTGGCCGCGGATTTTGGGATGGCCACGCCAAGTTGATTCAGTTTATGGAGCGAACTGGAGAATGGGAATTGGTACTGGTGGAGCGAGGACCAGAATGTGTGACATACGAATCGACTTGGTTTAACTCTTCCCGTGACGAACTGGTCGCTATCGATGAAAGGAAATGGGGAAGGCCCACAACTGATGCGCCAGATGTTGTTTGGTCATTGGATTTGAACGCTAAAAAATGGTCCGTTTTGGGAAGCGTAAATCCCCGCATGCAACTCTTTATGAGGTCGCAAAGCCTGTTTTTTGATTTGAAGGATTATGGGATTTGGATGGGAGGACATCAGACGGCGATTGTCCGGAAATCAGACCTGCATGTTGTGCTGAGTCCGGAATGGGATTACAGGGGTTATGTTGCTTTGGCGGAGGAGGTGGCGAATGCGCCCATGTGGATGACTGGCAGCAGTGGCAACCGCTTCCAAGTGTGGTCTATGGATTCAACGGGAAAAGAGACACCCTTGGTTGACTGGGATGTAGAGAAGGCCTTCGAGACGATGTCAGAACAAAATGAGCCGATGGCTTGGGTGGAGCCTGTTGTCGGCAGTGATGCAGCATTTACTACAGTTGTTCCCGTCACTGATCACAATACTTCATCTGGACCTGCGGTGTGGGTGTTGGTGCTCTTATTGGCGGTCGGCCTGTCTTTTGCAGCAGGAATAAAAAATGGCAGTGCTCGGCAACAACACGGGGCGATTGTGCAACCAGGATCAGGAGACGGACTCAAGATTGCAGCAACAGATGGAGCTGGGGTAAACCTCAAATTGTCAATGGGTCCCAAATCAATTTTGGCTAAGATTCAGCAGTTGGAGAAGGATGGAGAAGGCCTCATGTCCACAGAGGAGCTCAACTTATTTCTGGATTTGGGAGTGGGTGTTTCTTCTGAATCAAAGCGAGCAAAAAGGGCGCAGTTTATTCGGGACGTCAATCGGGTTTACCAAATGCGTCATGGCGAAGACATGATTGTAAGGGAAAAAGACCTTAATGACAGGCGCAGGACAATTTATGTTATCCACCCCCACTTAAGTAACGCATGACTTCCATGCACACCACGGCTGCAACGGTTCCAACCGCGTAACCGAGAACAGCCAGCAGAACGCCGACAGGCGCGAGGGCGGGACTGAAGGCGCTGGCCACGATTGGAGCGCTGGCTGCACCACCTACGTTGGCTTGGCTTCCTACGGCGACGAAGAAAAACGGTGCGCGAATCAACTTGGCAACGGCAAGAAGAATGGCCACATGAACAAGCATCCAGAGGAGGCCAATGAGGATGACAGGCCAATAGGTCTCCCAGGAGTGGTAAAGTTCACCGATGTCCATTTTGGCTCCGATGGTGGCCACAAGCACATACAAAAACACGCTTGCCATCTTGCTCGCTCCGGCCCCTTCATATGTCTTCATCGGCGTGAAGCTGAGTGCCACACCAAACGCAGTAGACAGAAATACGAGCCAGAAGAAGTGACTTTCAAGTGAGCTCAGGAACCGGACTGAGGAACTGGGATTTTGCTCTAGAATCGAATCAAACACAGTGGCGATGCCGATGCTGATTTCATTTCCTGCGAAGTGGGCAAGGCCCACCATCAGGAAAATCACGCCAAAAAGTACCATAAGGTCATTGAATGAAGGGATGCGGGCGATGCTCTGCTGATAGTGCTCCACTTTTTCTTTGAGTGCCTCAACAGCCGAGGCATCTGCCTTGAGTCGCTTGTCAATGGCTGCGCTGATACCTGCTCCAATGAGCAAGAAAGGCATCCATAAATTGGCTACGAACACATCTACTATGATCATCACGCTGAATTGATCGTCTTGTGCCTGAGCGATTTCTTTCAGAGCCGTCTGATTGGCACCTCCACCAATCCAACTGCCCGCAATGGTCGACAGGCCTCTCCACAGGGCGTCTGGCGCATCGCCACCCAACACATCCGGTCGAATTTGGCTAACCAGCCACAGGGCCACGGGTCCGCCTACGACGATGCCTGTTGTGGCAGCGAAGAACATAATCAAGGCCTTGGGTCCAAGGTTCAAAATGCCCTTCATGTCAATTGAAAGACAGAACATGATCAGACTGGCAGGGAGCAGGTATCGGCTCGCGACATAGTAGAGGTTACTCCCTTCTCCGGCTTCAATAATGCCTACCGAATTCAATATGGCTGGGAGGAAGTAGGCCATCAACAATGCGGGGACAAAGCGATAGAACTTGGAAAATCTCGGCAATCGCGCTGTGTGAAAAACAAGTGCGAGACAGGCCAACAATAGGCCGAAAATTGGGGCGTCTTGGGTGATCACGGGCCCAAGATACAGGGTGGGTCTCGCAGATTCGGATGGATCGTGATCGGTTGCTTCGATTCGTACTTTCGAAGGTGCGCTTTTCCGTCATAGTACCACTCTTCAACCGACCAGAGGAAATCCAGGAGCTCCTTGAGAGTTTGACTCACCAGTCATTTCGGGATTTTGAGGTCATTGTTGTTGAAGATGGTAGCGATCTCGATGCCCGGAACATCGTACTCGCCTTTCAAGACAGATTGGATGTACGTTATTTCTGGAAGGAGAACACCCGACAGGGGTTCACAAGAAATTTCGGGTTTGAGCGGGCTAAAGGCGATTGGTTTGTTGTCTTCGATTCCGATTGCCTGATTCCACCCCAATATCTAGAAGTTGTGGATGCACACTTGAGGGTAAATCCTGAGGTTGACGTCTATGGAGGTCCAGATGCTGCGCACCCCTCGTTTACCCCCCTTCAAAAGGCCATCAGCCATGCCATGACCTCTCCGTTGACTACAGGGGGTATTCGCGGCAGGGTGCGCAATGTGGGTGCCTATCACCCGCGCTCATTTAATATGGGCATATCGAGGTCGGCATGGGAGAGAAGTGGAGGATACAGAATCAGCGTCAAGGGAGAGGACATAGAATTCTCGATGCGTTTGATTGCACATGGCCTGAAGAGCGTTCTGATTCCCGAAGCCCATGTGTACCATAAGCGAAGAACTGATTTTGCCCAGTTTCGGCGGCAAGTTCACTTTTTCGGGACGGCACGTGTCAACATCCGGAAGTTCTTTCCCTGTGCGATTCGCCCCATCCATTGGATGCCTTCAGTGTTTCTGTTGTACGTCGTTTCAATGATTCCATTGGCCTTTGGTTTGCATTTCGCTGCAGGCTTCCCGTTCAAATGGTCTGTGCTTCCTGTGCTCCCTTATCTGGTATGGCACCTCGCCCTTCTGATCGGGGGTAAAATGGCCACAGGGTCATGGGCAGCGGCTTTTTTGGTGCCTCGAGCAGCCCGTATTCAGTTGACTTCCTATGGCTGGGGATTGTGCACTGAATATGTTAGTGTCGTCCTGCTGAGAAGACGCGATCCAACCATCGGTGAGGTGCGCAATGTGCCGATGCCTAAGGGATAAATAGATGGGGCATCTGCGGCTGTTTACTGTTTTGATTGGGGTGCTTTCTGCAGCGTACCTCCTTATGTGCCTCGTGGCTCCGTCCGAATTGACCTTACATTGGGAAGGGGAATGCTCAGATTTCCCTGTAGTGGAAGCCGACGAGTGGAAGCTCCCGCTGGGCGCCATGCATTTGGAGCCTGTGGGCTTCAACCGCTATGTTGTCGAGGGAGTATGGGGACAACACGACCTGCGCATCGAGCGCCGGGTAGGTTCCGAAGGTTGTTTTATTCAGGTGGATTGGACCAGTGTCCACTGGCCTTTCTTGCAGCGGGGAGCAGCGAGTGTATTCGATGTCAGGGGAGCAGTTCTGTCCACATTGAACGGCGCTTGCTTCGAGGGGCGTCAATGAATCAAAACGCGAGTCGACTGGACTGTTCTTGTCGGTCCGTGAATCGCCTGTATTACATAGGCCCCTGGCAGCAGAACGGGATGAATTCTTGCGACCCACGCACCCAATCTGGGTTCGGCCAGTGTGCTTTCAGAATGAACGACACGGCCTTTGTAGTCCACAATGTCGATGGTGTGCGGCCCCGCTCCAAGAAGCCCTTGAATGTGAATCGATTCTCCGTTGGATGGATTCGGAAAAGGCGTCAATTTTGCCGCCCCTAACAAGTCTGCGATGCCGTTGGTCAGGGGGTTGCCCTCGCAATCATATCCTTCATCGGCAAACTCACAAGTGCCATTTTCCTCGGTGGCCAAGCTGTCGAAGTTGCATGCGGATTCATCGGTACAACCGAAAATCTCCATTGAGTCGCAGACACCATCCTCGTCTTCATCTGCGATACAATCACCACCGCAATCTCCCAAAGCGTCCAAGTGTTCACAGCTGCCGTCATCGACATTGGCTGCTGGGTCATAGGTGCAACTCTGCGGGTCCGTGCAACCGGGGACAGCGACATAAAGTGCATCTTCATCGTCGTCGCAGACCCCATTTCCATTGAGGTCTTCACAAGGCTCAACCGATGAGCCTTCGACACAAAATTCGTGGGCCTGAACAGAGCCGAAATTTCCAGAGCCTTCTCCTAATACGTTGCCATCGGAGTCAGAAAGCTCGTACCAGCCTGGGGGGGAATAGTGCATGCCGTTTCCAAACAGGTCCTCTACAGTCAAGGTGTAGCAACCGTTGGATGCGCAACCTCCAATGGTGATGTATTCGCTGGCATACACGTCATTACTGTAGTCGGCACCTTCCATGACCACCATATCGAAATCGGTGTTTTCTACCTCCCAGGAAATGCCATGGGGAAGAAAGTCGAATTGGATTTCCATGGTCAACCACGTACCTGGAACCACCTCGAAATTCATTGCGAGGGTATCGTTTGGTGCATATTCATCCACATCCATTGACGTCCACACCTTCAGTGAATGGTTGCCCTCGGCAGCTGCCAGTGCAGGTAGGGGGACCAGTGCGCTGGCACCCGCCTCTATGTCACCTTCCCACAACACTGTCAGTGCCTCTCCATCGTCTAGCGAGAAGTGAATGGCGGCTTCTGTCAAGGGTTCTGTGCCGAAGTTTTGAATCGAGACGTCAAGGTCATGGGTCGCTTCGCAGCCCATGGGAGCCAACCCTTGTATGGAAGCGACGCCTGCATCCAAAGCAACCACAGGGGCAAGTCCTTGGCTTTCAAGCAGGCTTTCTCGATGGCCCAAAAGGGCGTTTCTCATGCGTGTTCGCTGCCCCTCTGTGAATGAGTTTACGCATTGGTCATAGGCGTAGTCCATGTAGTTCTCGACCATTGTTTCCGGACAGTTGATCGCACTACAACCAGCACTGCCTGTTGTTGGCGGGGTGTCGCAAACTTGGTCGCCTTGGGCGCTGCAATTGGATTCGGAGTTACAACCATTGGTCAGACGAAATGTGTGGTATAGACCGAGGTAGTGACCGAGTTCATGGGTCAAAGACTTGTTGAGATCGTAGTTGTTGAGCAGGTCGTATTCTTCGCCGATACCAAATACTCTGCGGTGCAACACCACACCGTCATAAAATCCGTTGACCGGAGGCAGGTAGGCAAATCCAAGCGGCGACATGCCACCATTCAGACTTGAAACAATCCAGAGGTTCACGTAGTCTTCCTTTGGCCAATAGGACAGGGATTTCAGATTGTTCTCCGAAGAAGGGTGGAGGTTGTTGTCTGTGACCAGTCCGTCTTCTGCGTATTCGGGGATGGCATTCGTGGCATCCAACCGCACGATGCCTGTTGTGGGATTTCCCTCGGGATCCCGCGCAGCCAATTCGAATTCAATATCGATATCAACACCGCCATAATCTCCACGGAAATCGGCATTCAATGCATCGATGGCACCCTGAATTTGAGCGTCAGAGAGGTTATTTTCTTCACCCACCGCTTCTCCGTGATGAAGAATGTGGACCACCACTGGCAAGGTGTACTCCGTTGTTGTTCGATAAGAACTGGACGCCATTTCGCGCAACGCGGCTTCTACTGCAAAGAAGCTCCGGGCGTAGGTTGTATCTGATGCAATGTTGGCATCTAGAATGGCCTCAGTTGCACAACGGTTTGACTGTGCCTGCATGCCATTCTTCGGCGCGAAGGCAATAAGCAAAAAGAGCGGAATAAATAGGCGTATTGAGAAGGACATGTGGACGCGGTGTAGTTTCCTTACTCCCGGTCCTAAGGTCAGGTTTCAATTTTTCTCTATAATTTGTCTGAGTGCTGTTTTTCAAACAGTTAGGTCGCGTGTATAATATCATATAAGGATGGTGTGAAACTGCTGATAAACAACACGGGGCCCATTTGGGCCCCGCGTGTCAATTGAGTTGTCCACAATTAAAATCAGTCCACTTTCTCGACTTCGAGTAACTCGACTTTGAAAATAAGAGTAGAGTTTGCACCAATCACATCTCCTGTGGCTCTGGCGCCGTACGCCAAGTTTGACGGGATGTAGAATGTGGTTTGCCCACCCTTCTTCATGGTTTGCAATCCTTCTGTCCAACCGGAAATGACTTGATTGAGCCCAAATGTGGCGGGTTGACCTCGGTCATAGCTGCTGTCAAAGACGGTGCCGTCGATGAGTGTGCCATGATAGTGAACAGTCACACGATCAGTCGAACTGGGGCTTTCACCATCGCCCTCTCTGTCAACTCGGTATTGGAGACCGCTTTCCGTTTCGATCACACCGTCCTCTCCGCGGTTTGACTCTAGAAATGCCAGTCCGGCTTTGAGGTTGTCATCCCCCGCTGCAGCCTCTTTGGCTTGCATCGTATTGCGGACAAGCTCGTTTGCTTGCTCAGGCGTCATGGCTGCATTTCCAGACTGGACATCGGCAAATGCTTGCGCAATCTGTGAAGGAGCGTAGTCTTTGATGCCTTGGCTTCTGACGTTTGTGGCAAACAGCACGCCGAGGGCATAGCTCAGGGAGTCATTTTGATTTTCCATGTTGGGAGTGGGGGTATTTTGACCGTTGAGCGCACATCCAGTCCATCCAAAGGGAAGGAGAGTGAGTGCAGTAAAACTCAGTAAAGGAATTATGGAGCGTTTCATGATTTGGATTGTGAAAGACGAGTAAAGGTCCATTCGCTCTCATTTGACAAGAGTGCGTTGAACCGATAGCCTTCTTCTGAGAAGCTTTGAAGACCTTGGGTGCTCTGAATCTGTTCCTGGACGATGAATTTTGCCATTAAGCCCCGCGCATGCTTGGCATAGGTTCCAATCATCTTGTATCCCGTTGGCTTCTCTTCCTTGAAGTTGCAGGTGATGACGGGGCCGGGTTGACCAGAGAGCTTCACAGCCTTGGCATATTCTTGACTGGCGAGATTCACAATGGGCATCCCGCCCGCATCCTCAGCAAGCGCCTGTGCGAGGGTGTCGCCCCAATGTGAGTAAAGGTTTTTGTTGGGGTGAGGTGACCAGCGCAGCCCCATTTCAAGGCGATATGGCTGGATCAAATCCAATGGGCGCAAAAGGCCATACAGTCCGCTCAGAATGCGCACCGTGTTTTGGGCAAAGTCAAAGTCACTTGAATTCCAGCGTTCAGCGGCCAGTGCCCGATAGACTTCACCGTGGAAGGCCAATATGGCTGGTACGCTGTTTCCAGGATGGAATGGCGGCGCCCAATCCAAATGCAGTGAAGCGGTCTTTTCCGCGAGAGCAGGACTGATGTCCATCAGTGCTGTCAACTCAGAGGGCGTCAGTCTTTTTAATGCCTCCATAGAGTCCGAGGCCTCGTTTAAGAATTGTGGCTGGCTGGCTCCAGCCACTGCAGCAGCTGCGTCCTTTCGGAAGGTTTTGGCGGGAGATAGAAGCACGCGCATGAAGGCGCAAATCTACGTCAAGCCCAAGCCGACTTGGGCACCGTATTTTGGCAACATGAATCGATGCCGTTTCGCTGTGGCCATTTTGCCCCTTTTGATTGCTTCTTCTTTGTTCTGTCAAGATTGTCCCGAAGGCCAACAGCCATTCGCGCTTCACATTCATACAGACGCTTGGGGCTATGAACTTTATTGGGAAATGACCCCTCAATACGATGACTGTGGGACCAACACCTTGTTTTGGGGAGGCAATGCACTTGATGTAGGGTGTGATGGTGACGGAATTGATGAGGCACCAGAGGGATACTATGACTCCTACTCGACCATCGTCGTCGATGCGATTTGCTGGACGCCTGAGGACTCAATCACCCTCCACCATGTGGATAGTTATGGGGACGGAGGTACATATTTTGAGGTCTTTTACGCAGGGGTTTTGCAGCACAGTTTTCAAGGAACCGGGACTGGGAACACTTGGATCTTTGACCCTTTCGCTGCGGAGGGCCCCACGTATGACTCGCCATGCGGCGCAGCGGCTATCGAGGTCAATGGTCCTGTTGTGGTGGTGTCCAATGACAGTTGCACGGCCGCATTTGGTGAGCCGGGCGCACCCAATTTTGATGGCGTGTATTCCTGTCAGATCAATGGTGGATGGTGTGAGTCGGGAGTCACGGGGTCTGCTTGGCTAACGTTTACCGCAGAGGAGGGCAATTGTTGGATTACAGCTTGTACAGAAGAGACTGACTTTGATACGCAAATCGCCCTTTGGAAAGCAGAAGACTGCAATGACTTCAGCACATATGCTCTCGTGGCGGCAAACGATGATTTGCCAGGAGGATGCGGTCCTGGAAACGGCTATGCAAGTGGAATGTGGTCTGGGTGTCTGGAGGAGGGTGAAACTTACCTGATTCAGATCGACGGATGGCAGGATTCCAGAGGTCAGGCCGGGATTCTCATCGAGAGTGTCGAGGATGGGCCCCAAGTAACATCCGCAACGGGTGGACTCGATTGTGCACTGGGCAAAGAGGAGGAACCCGATGGCACCATTGTTCTAAACATTTCGGGAACTGGTGGCAACTACACCACTGCTTGGGTGGGCCCCAACGGTTATACATCGTCAGGACAGCAGATATCGAATCTATCGTCCGGGGCATACTCTGCCGCCATCATCACAAGCTGTGGCAACACCCTGACCCATTCCGTGGTCCTCAACGAACCGGATCCTTTGGTGCTCGACCTTGAAGTTGTGCAACCTGGCTGTCCAGAGTTGCCCAACGGGGAGGCCTATCTCGGCGTCACAGGCGGTTCTGAGCCATATGAGATTGTGTGGTCCAATGCCTTGGGTGCATTGGGTACAGGCCAGCTTCTTGAGGGACTGCTTCAGGGAGCATACGCCGTCGAAATCGAGGATGACAATGGATGCTTATCCAACCTTTCTTTCACGCTGGAGGCGCAGGACGATGCATTCGCATTTTCTCTCGGTCCGGACACCACCATCTGTGAGGGAGATCAACTCGTCTTAAGTGCCCCGTCAGGCTTGAGTTACATCTGGAGTGATGGCAGCAATAATCAATTCCTTGTAATCAATGGGGCAGACCTCGGACCCGGCACATATCCCGTAACGGTGCAGGCGTCCAATGAGTTTGGGTGCAGCCATGCGGATGCCATTTTTATTACGGTATTCGACTGCACAACAGGCATTGGAGGTTTCATGGACGCTGCTGGCGGCCCGCATGTTTACCCCAATCCTGCAAGAGATGGCGAATCTTGGGCCATTCATTGGCCTCCTTCTTTGCGAGGGGGAGCCCATCCATGGACCCTGCGAGACACGCGGGGCAGGGTGCTTCAATCCGGCGTCTGCAGGGGGGGAGGTGCACCATTGATGGTGTCGACATTCGGCCTCTCGGCAGGCCAGTATTTAATCGAAATGAAGGAAGAGGGTTGGGCTCTCCGCCTTGTCAAAAAGTGATGTTTTATGCAGGAGATTGATTTGAGGAGCGATACGGTCACCAAGCCAACTGCAGCCATGTTGGAAGCCATGATGGCTGCCCCCACAGGTGACGATGTGTACGGAGAGGACCCGACCGTAAACCGGCTTCAGGACATGCTTGCAGAACGCTTCGGGCAAGAAGCGGGTTTGTTCTGCCCTTCGGGTACTATGGCAAATCAAATGGCCATCAACGTTCATACCCATCCGGGGGATGAAGTGATTTGCCACAGGTTGAGCCATGTTTACAACTACGAGGGAGGAGGGATTGCGCGAAACAGTGGAGCAAGTGTCCGTCTTCTGGATGCCCCGCGAGGTGCCATGCCGGCGGATGCAATTCGATCTGAGGTGAATCCTGCAGACAGCCATTATGCGAGAACAGCATTGATTTGCGTCGAGGACACAGTTAACAAGGGCGGGGGAGCTGTCCAATCTCTCGAAGCGTTGGAGGCAGGCTCGAGGGCGTGCCGCGACATGGGGTTGCCATTTCATTTGGATGGAGCAAGGGCGTGGAATGCCCTTCGCGCCACCGGTGAAGATTGGACGCGCTATGGCCGGAGGTTTGATAGCATTTCTCTTTGCCTTTCAAAAGGCATGGGTACACCTGTCGGGTCGGTTTTGCTTGGAACGAAAGCGTTTATAGAAGAAGCCCATAGATCCAGAAAGGTCATGGGTGGGGGTATGCGTCAGGTTGGCATTTTGGCTGCGGCAGGGCTGCACGCTGTGGAACATCATTTTGACAGGTTGGAAGATGATCACCGGCGGGCTTCAGCCATCGGAAGCCAACTGGAAGCCAATTCAGCGGTAACTGCTGTGGCACCGGTCGAGACGAACATTGTCATCGCCACTTTGCCCGAAGGGAGACCAGCGCAGCAGATGGTGAAGCACTTTTCCGATCGGGGCATACTGTGCTCGGCTTTTGGGCCCAACAAGGTGCGGTGGGTGACCCATCTAGATTTTGGTGACGATGCATTGGAAAATGTGCTAGAGGTTATCGAAACTTGGTCTTGAGCCTCGGCTTTGAAGCCTATTTTTCCGGTATGAACCCGAAGCGCATCACGCCGGTGATTCCGGCCTTTCTTTTTGCTGTTGTCCT
>PBIE01000029.1 GCA_002720375.1 Crocinitomicaceae bacterium
GGGGATTCGAACCCCTGCTACCAGGATGAAAACCTGGCGTCCTAACCCCTAGACGAACGGGCCAAAAGGGTGCGCAAAGATAGCGTCCGGATTGATTCCAGCAAGCAATGCCAGAAAGGCAGTCTAGCCTAGGTAGGAACGGTACATCCAGACCAGCTTTTCCTGCGTTCGGATGTAGTCGCTTATCAAGGCCTGAGTGCCCGCATCGCCAGCCTCTGAAGACAGATGGAGTAGCGCCCGCTCGCGAAGAAGAATGACGCTGAATGCAGCGACGCAATGCTTGAGTGCCTCTGCGCCATCGGTCACATCGCGCACCACGGGGACCTTACTCACGGCGAGGTATTCCTCGTGGGTGTGCCTCGGGGTTCCCCCCAATGTGAGTATGCGCTCGGCGACTTCGTCAATCTTGATCTGCAGGTCCGCACAGAGATCCCCAAACTTGACATGCAACTCAAAGAACGCGGCGCCTTGTGTGTTCCATTGAAACCCTCTTGTGTTCATGTGAAACACTGTGATATCGGCAAGTAGATCATTGAGAGCTGCGGTTAATTGGCCTGCTACCTGAGTGTCAATTCCGATGGGCGTTTTGGTGTCCATGAAAAAAGAAGTGTGATTGGGTTTGTGCAGATCAATAGGCCCGTGCAAACAAGACCCGACGGGCACTCGGATTGCCTGTCCTCACGCACGAGCCCGGCGTGTCATCGCCGTTGAGTGGGATGCAGCGGATGGTCGCCTTTGTCTCCTTCTTGATGCGTTCCTCCGTCTCAGCGGTGCCGTCCCAATGGGCGCTTAAGAAGCCCCCTTCTTCCAGACCAGCAGTGAATTCCTCCCAGGTGTTGACCTCACGGGTTCCCTGCTCCATGCGATTGCGGGCACGTTCGAGTAGGCCGTCCTGAATTTCAACGAGGAGATTCTGTACGTGTCCCACAATTTGATCAGCGGGAACAAGGGCCTTCTCTCCTGTATCACGGCGCGCCACTTCAACAGTTCCGTTCTCTGCATCGCGCGGGCCGATGGCCAGCCTCAATGGAACACCCTTGAGTTCATATTCGGCAAACTTCCAGCCCGAGCGCTTGGTGTCGTCATCGTCGAGCTTCACGCGCAGTCCGGTTGCCTTGAGGTCGTCGCGTAGCTTTTCGCATGCGTCGTTCACCACGGCATTGGCCTCCCCTCCCTTTTGGATGGGCACGATGACCGCTTCAATGGGAGCGAGCTTCGGCGGTACCACCAGACCCTTGTCGTCGCTGTGCGTCATGATCAGGGCACCCATCAAACGGGTGGAAACACCCCAACTGGATGCCCAAACGAACTCTTGGCCACCATCCTTGGTCGCATAGGTCACGTCAAAGGCCTTTGCAAAATTCTGACCCAGAAAGTGGCTGGTTCCCGCCTGTAGTGCCTTGCCATCCTGCATCATAGCCTCGATGCAAAACGTCTCATCCGCTCCGGCAAAACGCTCGCTTTCCGTCTTTATGCCGCGAACGACCGGCATGGCCATCCAGCCCTCGGCGAAGTCGGCATAGACATGTAGCATCTTCTCCGCTTCATCCATGGCTTCATCGCGCGTGGCGTGTGCAGTATGCCCCTCTTGCCACAGAAACTCTGCTGTGCGCAAGAAAAGTCGCGTCCGCATTTCCCATCGGACAACGTTGGCCCATTGGTTGATGAGCAAGGGCAAGTCTCGGTAGCTCTGAATCCAATTCTTATAGGTTTTCCAAATGATGGTCTCCGATGTGGGACGGACGATGAGCTCTTCCTCCAGCTTTGCATCTGGGTCCACAACCACCCCCTTTCCGTCGGGGTCGTTCTTCAAGCGATAATGTGTCACCACAGCGCACTCCTTCGCAAAACCTTCAACGTGAGCGGCCTCTTTGCTCAAGTAACTCTTGGGAATGAACAGCGGGAAATAAGCGTTGACGTGGCCTGTGTCCTTGAACTTACCGTCCAATACATCCTTCATCCGCTCCCAGATGGCAAACCCATACGGCTTGATGACCATGCAGCCTTTTACATCGCTGTGTTGGGCTAAGTCAGCTTCCACCACAATTTCGTTGTACCACTTGGAATAATCCTGGTCGCGGGGGGTCAGTTTGGCCATGGGAGTTTTTGGTACGGCGTTTGCTACTTCAGTGACGTGCAACAGCAAAAATACACCACCGCCACCGGGCGAACTGCGGACCCAATCCGTCGCCACTGTGTCCATTCACCGTAAATTCCCAAAGTCTATGAAGTCGAACTACCCCCTCCTCCTTCTGGCCATGCCCCTATGGCTGGTCTCTTGTTCCCCCTCGATGGACCTCATCGGCGAACGCAGAACGGAAACGGATGAATTCTACCTGATGGGCGGAGAAGCCCATGCAGGGGACGCTTCAATCGAGGCCGCTCGGCAGTCGATGATGCTGAACCAATACGACGAGTTCATGGATGGGGATTACGATGACCCCTATGCCGGACAATATGGCTACGGCCCCCAATCTGGAGGTCAGTTATGGAACCGATATACACCTGGATGGAGCTCTGGACTCAACTCTGGGTGGGGCTTTGGAAGTGGGTTCAGTCCCATCACTTACGGTGCTTACAGTGGAGCTTATGGATTTGGTAACCCCAACGGATTTGGCAACCAGTACGGCTTCGGCAATCCGGTATACAGTCCATTCAATCCCCCATACGGGGCCACAACCTTTGGCTGGGGTAATTCGGCGTTCATGAATGGATACGACGCTTGGGGAAACCCCATCGGCTGGGGCAACCCATTCAATTCCAACTTCGCTGGAGGGTGGGGCTATGACCCATGGGGCGGCGGCTTTTGGGGTACAACTGGCTATGGATACTGGAACAATGGATACCACCCTTATTATGGGAACATGGGGGTATACAACAACGGCTGGTGTGGCACTTTGACCAATGGCGAAGGGAACGCCACAAGTTCCCCCGCTCCCCGTCCTCGGCCGAGCTTCGGCCAATTCACGGGATACGGTGGAATCTCAGGAGGCTCATCAGGGAATGCCCCAAGTGGAATCGCGTCGCCCAAACCAGATCTGAACCGGGGGAAAACGGGAAAACGCAATACCTCCAGAAGCCGAGGCAGTATGGAGATTCCCGCAAGCGACCAACGCACGCCCAATTACGGTCGCCAGAGTCCGGACCGCTCCGGAGAACAAAACGAACAGCCGCGCGCCGAGCCCAACCGCAACCGGTCCAACCGCAACGGAGGGCGCGCTCGAGACAACTGGAGTTCTCCGTCACCGCGGAACAATGCCACGCCCAGCGCACCCCGGGGTGGCTCTACGCGGCCCTCCTCCCCTCGTCCCTCCTCTCCTCGTCCCAGTGCGCCCCGAAGCGGAGGTGGGCGGTCCGGTCGCGGCGGCTGATTTCTGAGACATGAAAAAGCACAACATTCTCCGGTGGGCATTGTCCATCGGCTGGGGCCTTCTCACCATGGCAGGCCAAGCCCAAGGGCTCGATGACATCATGCTCTACGGCCGAATGGACCCTCTTGGAACGGCGAGATCCACAGGCCTTGGTGGAGCCATGACAGCATTGGGTGCCGATTTGGGTGCCATTGGGGTCAACCCAGCCGGACTGGGTATGTATCGCTCAAGCGACATGAGTTTCACTTTGGGCCTCGGTGCCGGGGGCGCAAGCAATTCATTTGCAGGCGAATCCTCGGTCACTGCTGTGCCCCACCTGATTGTGGGCCAGATTGGCGGCGCGTTGACCACCCCGATGAACAGCCCGCACTTCCGACGCGGCACTTTTGCCTTTGCCTATCGGCCACTGAAAGACCTTCACCAGCGCGCGGAGTGGTCTGGCGAACAAGAAGGGGAAAGTCTGACCCATCAGCTTGCCCTTCAGGCCAATGGAACCCAATTCGACAGCCTTTGGTATCAGCATCCTTTTGATGCGAACCTCGCGTGGTATACATACCTCATCGACACCGTTGCAGGCACCACAGACCAGTATGACCCGGCCTTTGATGGAGACCAAGTTCAACAGCGCTTGCGCAGGGACCGATCGGGGAGAATGGGAGAGACCTCCATCGCCTTCGGGACGACATACCATGACGTGCTGCACATCGGTATGGCCGTTGGACTCACCTCTGTGGAAATGGAGCGTGTGGACGTCTATTCCGAACAAAAGCTGCTGGGCTCATCCCCATTGGATCGCTTCACCTTCAACGACAGACTGGAGGTCTCTGGATCCGGTGCTTTCTGGTCTTTCGGACTGATTCTCCAACCCAAATCCTCGCCAGTCAGGCTGGGATGGAGCTACCGGAGCGGGTCGGTGCTGAGCATCGACGATTTCTACTCTGTAGACGCGACGGCCAACTTCTCAGATGGCAATGGCTACGAATGGAACAGTCCGGACAGCTATATCCAATACCGTATCCGGACGCCGCGGCAACAGCGGCTCGGTTTTAGCTGGACCATTGGCAAAAGCGCCTTGCTCACCTTGGATTACCAGAGGTCGGACTTCCGAACTGCCACCTTTACATCCAATGACCTCTTCACGGATGATGTGGACCGAATCCAATCCGACCTCGAATCCGCGTTTGCTGTGGAACAGCATTTCCGCGGCGGCATGGAACTTCGATTCGATGAGAATTGGCGAATTCGCATGGGCGGCGGTTGGCGATCTCAGGCTGCCAATCCAAAGGCGGATATGACAGGGAACATTGACGGAACGCTCATTGAAGATGCAAGCGATATCACCCACTGGGCAATCGGATGCGAATACAGGGCGGAAACCTGGTATACCGGAGCCACCTACAGGCACGCCTCTGCCGATTCAGGAAGGCGATTGTACGCGCTCAGTCCCGAAGTCGCTACGGGGCGAACGGGGTTGGGCTTGCTGATGATGGCGATTGGGGCCCGGTTCTAAACCCGCTCTTAATCAAGCCTTGGTGGCTGCTTTCAACTCTTTGGCAACAATTTTCTGGACCTTCTCTTGCTCCTCCATGGCCAGCTCTTGGTCCACGAGAATTCGGCCGCTGTGCTCGTCAACGATGATGCGCTTGCGGGCGCCGACATCGAGAATGCGCTGTGGCGGAATCTTGATGTAGCTGCCCGCACTCGCTTCGCGCTCGATGGGCACCACGGCCATGCCGTTTTTGGCGCCTCCGCGGATACGCAGATAAGCCTGAAGCAGGCGGTCGTCAATTTTTGCGGACATCTTGCCGCTCATGTTGCTTAGGATTTCCTCCTCAGCACGGGTCTCCGCGATGATTTCGTCCAGCTCGGACTGCTTCGCCTTGAGGTCTTCTGCTCGGTTGTCGTGCTTGGCCTTCACCTCTGCCAGGATTTCTCCCTTCTGCTCGAGCTGTGCTTCAGCCTCACGAATCCGCTTTTCTGAAAGCTGAATCTCGAGACTCTGGTACTCAATCTCTTTGTTCAGAGACTCGAACTCTCGGTTGTTTCGAACGCTGTTCTGCTGCTCCTCGAAACGCTTGATCATGGCGCCGGAGTCAATGATGGACTCTTTGCGCTCATGAATTTTTTGCTTGATGCTATCGGACTCCTCATTGAGGCGGTCGAGACGAGAGGAAAGGCCCGCAAGCTCATCCTCTAAATCCTCCACCTCGAGGGGAAGTTCACCGCGAACCACCCGAAGGCGGTCGATGCGACTGTCGATTAGCTGAAGGTCATATAAGGCACGGAGTTTTTCCTCTGCGCTCGTGGCTTTGGTCTTCTTGGCCATCAGGATACGTGAATAGGGTTAGTGCGAACTTCCGACAAAAGGACTGCGAAATTAGGGAATCCTTCCTTGAGGACAATCAATTGATCCACAAGCCATTCGGATATACCCCCTTCAGCTTCAGCGTGACCAATGTCTGCAATCGTAATTCTCTCCTCAGTGCCGAAGAATTCATGGTACTTAAAGTCCGAGGAAAGAAAGACATCTGCCTGCGCTCGCAGGGCATCTGGGAGAAGGAAGCTGCCAGTCCCACCACAGAGGGCAACGGTCTTGATGGGGCCTCTAGGCGGCAACGTGTGGCGCACGATGGGAGCCCCAAAGGCCGTTTTCACAAGGTCCACAAATGCCGGCCATTCCATCGGCTCGTCGTAGGAACCGATACCGCCACTCCCTGCTGTCGGATGAAGGTTGTCCATCATCAAAATGTCGTGGGCCACCTCTTCGTATGGGTGGGCCGCTTGCATTGCCGATCGAACGCGGCCGATGTTCCAACGCTCGACGACAACCTCCAATCGCGCCTCGGACTCCAAGTGGCGCTCTCCTATTTCACCCACATGTGGGTTCGCCCCGTCCAAGGCCCTGAAAGAACCCGATCCTTCTGCAGAGAAGCTGCATTCGTCATAATCGCCGATGTGGCCACCACCGGCTTTAAACATCGCATCTCGAACAGCATCGAGGTCACCGAGAGGAACATACGTCACAATCTTGGCCATGGTGGACTGGGCTGGGCGAAGTACCTCGAAATCATCTAGACCCAGCTTGGACGCCATCATCGCATTGACGCCATGGGCCACGTTGTCCAAATTGGTGTGGATGGCGTATAGACCGACACCTGCACGCAGAGCCGCCATCACAGTGCGCTCCACTTGACTCTTTCCCGTGAAACGCTTCAGCGGACGAAACACGATTGGATGGTGTGAAACAATGAGATTGCAGCCCTTGGCAACAGCCTCTTTCACCACCTCCTCTGTGACGTCGAGAGAGACCAAGACCCCCGTCACTTCCGTATTGGGCTCTCCAACAAGAAGCCCGCTGTTGTCATAGTCCTCCTGTAAAGCGGGCGGAGCGATCGCTTCGAGAAGTTGGGCAATATCAGAGATACAGGGCATGGTCAGGAATTTGGTCATCCGAGATGGGATTATCCGCTTTGTATGTGGCAATTTCGCCGACGATGGCCTTACGGACCAACCCCACCCCCATGCCAAACGGCAACCAAGCGCCTGCGAGTGTGCTTCGGGACCGTTGGTGGTGGGCACCTTTGGCATTCCTGTTCAGGGCTGCAGTCCGTTTTCGGCATCGGGTGTATGACCTCGGACTCATCAAACAAAAAGAAGGAGCCCTCCCCACTGTGGTCCTCGGCAACGTGACGGTAGGCGGAACGGGCAAGACCCCCCACCTCAAGGTGCTTCTGCAACGGCTGATGGACAAAGGACACGGTGAGAGGTGGGCTGTGCTATCCCGTGGGTACGGCAGACAGAGCAAGGGGTTCCTTCGGGTCGAACGCTCAGGAACGCCCACTGAATTTGGTGATGAACCCCTCGAGTTGGCTCGGCGTTTTCCCGGTGTTCCGGTCTTTGTCTGCGAGGATCGCCTTGAGGGATTGCGGCGCATCGCTGAAACTGGACTTGCGGATGCCGTGGTCTTAGATGACGGCCTGCAACACCGTCGACTCAAGCCTACGGCCGCATTGATGCTCGTGGATACAACCCAGCCTGTCGATCGTGATCATTTTCTGCCACGCGGACGATTGAGAGACCTCCCAACCCGAGTTTCCGAGGCAGATGCTGTGATCCTCACCCGTTGCCCCTCTATGCTCACAAAGGGAGACCTCCGACTCTGGAGACACCGCCTCCGCCTCAAGCCCGACCAGCCGATGCTCCACACCGGGACCCAGATTGCGGGATTGCGAGCCATGGCCACCAAGCGCTATGCTGGCTGGCCTATGGGATGCATTGCCGTATCCGGCTTGGCCAACCCGGCCCAATTCGAACGACAAGTCTCCCAACAATGCCACGTCCTGTCTCACTTTGCCTATCCAGATCATCACACCTTCACGCCTTCGAATCTCGATGATTGGAGGACTGCGCTCTCCACAGACTTTGGTGGACGAACACCAGAAGCGATCATCACCACAGAGAAAGACGCCGAGCGCATACGCCCGCTTGAAGCGGCAAAGGACTTGAATATCCTCATTGTGAGCCTCAAAATCCAATGGTGGGATGAAGAACCCCTTGGCGCCTTGTTGAGTTCCCTTCGGCAGAAGGTTGGCGTGTCCAAGGTTGGCTCAGATATTTGAGGCATGCACAAAGCCTTGCTTCCCATCGGATGGATGGGCCTGACCCTGTCCCTCGTTTTGAATGGATGTACTGGTGGATTGGACTCCCCTGTGTGCGGGCAACTGGGTGGCGCGGAGAATGGACAAGTGACCATTGGCCGCCTTCAAAAGGGTGGATACGTCCCCATCGACACTGCACAGGCGGATGCTTCGGGAAGCTTTGCCTTCGACGCCGATGTCCTCGATGGCCTGCCCCTCGATATCTACCAGCTGACTGTGGCAGATCGCCAATTTTACATCATTGCCGACTCTCTCTCCTCCATGCGCGTCGCAGGCAGCGTTGAATCAGGCAGAGGGCTGGCAAGCAACATCTACATCACTGGAGACGTCTGGTCTGCGGACTTTTCAAATTTCATCCGGGAGACAGCGGTCCGCAATGACAGCTTGATGGCATGGAAAAAGAATGCCAGTAACACCGAGCTTTCCATTGATGAGCGCAATGCGGCAAGGACCGAGTTTGATGCTGCCAAAGAGGCGCAATCCGACATGGCAAGACGCACGGTTCGCGAACACAAAAATGACCCGGTCGGCCTTCTGGCAATCGAGTACTTGGACCTTTCCGCAGACCGAGCACTCGCCAAGCAAGTGTTGGACAGCACCCGCGCTTTGATGGGACACACGATGGCCCACCGCAACCTATCTAGCCGGCTCGCCAAAGTGGCCAAACCCAGAAATCAAAAGCGCCGCAATGACCTCATCCAACCAGGTATGGCCATGCCTGACATCTCCCTTTCCGACCCCACAGGAAAACAGCGCGCCCTTTCAGACCTCAGGGGAAAGGTGGTGCTCGTCGATTTCTGGGCCAGCTGGTGCGGCCCATGTAGAAGAGAGAACCCGAATGTGGTTCGGGCGTGGAATGAATACAAAGACCGTGGGTTCGAAGTCTTCAGCATCTCCCTCGACCGAGACGTATCCAAATGGCAACGTGCCATCGATCAAGATGGGCTGATCTGGCCCTACCACATCAGTGACCTCAAGGGCTGGAGCAGTGTGGTCTCGCAACGTTATGGCATCAGCAGCATCCCCCACGCCATTCTAATCGATAAAGATGGTACGGTTGTCGCCACCCATCTCAGGGGCAGCCAACTCGAAAGGGAACTGAAAAAACTGCTCTGAATCTCTTCCCTTGGCCCTTCACTTCGCTTCCGACCTCCACTTAGGTGCCCCTGATGCAGAAGCATCGCGGGACAGGGAACGCGCATTCCTCAAATGGATTGAAGAGGTCGGCCGCAAAGGAGACGGTCTTCACTTGGTAGGCGACCTCATTGATTTCTGGTTCGAATGGCGCCATGTGGTTCCAAAGGGAGGCGTGCGCCTCCTAGGTTGCATCGCGGAATTGGTCGATGGCGGATTGGATGTGCACTGGCACCTCGGCAACCACGACATGTGGACCAAAGGGTATCTCGCTGAGGAACTCGGTGTCCATGTGCATGCAGACCCTTTGGATCTGCAATATGCCGGCTTTAATTGCCTTGTTGGACACGGCGATGGTCTTGGACCTGGTGACCGCAAATACAAGGCCTTGAAACGGCTATTCCAAAATCCCGCAGCGCGATGGGCCTTTTCCCGACTCCACCCGAATCTGGCTTTTCAAATCGGATCAAAACTCAGTCGCGACAGCAGAAAATCAGGGAAAAAAGCCGAAGTATACTTCGCTGGGCCGGAGGGAGAATGGCTCTTCCAGCACTGCCGAGATATGCTGGAAAGACAGCCCTATGACGTCTTCATCTTCGGGCACCGTCATCTTCCACTGGACCTGGAAGTCACCACAGAAGATGGAAAACGAAAGGCCCGGTACCTGAACTGTGGCGACTGGATCGACCATCAGACCTATGTAACGCTGGACGAAAATGGACCGCAGCTAAAAACGTGGCAGTAAAGAAAACCGCCACCTTTTACCGAAGGAAAAGGCAGCGGTTTCCACCAGAGGGCTTGTGAATCAGCGAACGATGACGCGCGCCGTCTCCGAATGGCCGTTTTCCTCTGCTGTAACCAAGTAAACCCCTGCTGAAAGGTCGCCCACAGCGATGCGGACCTGTCCACCTGTTGTGGCTTGACGGCTCACCGAGCGCACTGGACGTCCCTTCATGTCGTACAGTACAACTGTGGGTTGGAACCAGCCCTCTCCGAGCTTGACCGTGATGCCCTCTCCCTCTGCAGGGTTGGGATACACCAAAAGATTCCGCTGGTCAACAGCCTCGGCCAAAGACACCTCCTCAGTGCCGAGGAAAGCATCACTGCGGAAGATTCCGCGGCCATGTGTACCCGCGTAGATGGCGCCGTTGTTGGTGACCTCCGACCATTCCATGGGCATGCGCCACTGCTGCTCCATGGAAAACACGGGGCTCGCAATGTCATCGGCGTTGGAAACCATGCCGAGGTTCTCAACCGTCCAATTTTCGCCTCCATCGATGGTCTGCCAGACGCCATGCTCTGTTCCCACCATAATGGTGTTTCCAGTTGGATCACCTTGGTCGATGATGGCATCATAAACCGGCATCTTACTGAGCTCATTGTTGCTCGCAAACCAGATGTTGTCCCAGTCCGGGTTTGCATCCAATGCATTAAATGTCTCTTGCACCTTTCCTCCACTGACAACACCATAACCTCCGACGGTTGCAACCACGTGGTTGGGGTCATTTGGATCCACTGCAACCCCTGTCACCACCGCACCTGTGGCCATGATTTGGGTCCGCGTGACACCCTCTGGGACATCACAAGTGGCGTCGTGCTCCCAAACGTTGTTTAGGCCACTGAAGCGATACAATTTCGCGTCCCAGCCAGAGACGAAGATGTGATTGCCTGCCTCAGGGTGATCACCCACAGCAAACTCGATGCATTTGGTGCCTGACCCTGCGGGCGCATTGCCCAAGAAGAACCAACGTGGCTGAGCGTTAAAGTTCAAACCATTGCGGGTCATCCAGACGCCATTGCCGCCGTTGAAACCAATGACTGTCATGGATGTGTAGCGGTCTTTCACCTGTATGGTCTCGTGAACATCGTACAAGGTATCGGCATCGTAGTACCATGTTGTATCGCAAACAGTCACAAAAGAGGTGTCTCCACCATCGATGACCTCCACATCGTTGCATTCATACAAGACTGTCAAGTCTTGGTCGTCGAGCCAGGGATATTCTGTGTTCTCCACGGGACCATCCTCAGAAACGATTGCTGGACGAATAAGAACATCCCAGTAGCGGAGTGGCTCCTCAAGTGTGTACTCAAACGGGCGGTTCAAGTTGGCCGTCTCCATCATGAAGGTACTGTCCTCAACCGTCTCATCGTAAGGGTTTACCAGTGGAACGGTCATCCCGCTGTTCTCATCATTGAAATTCTCATAGAGATTCATGCAAGTGTAGAACCCGCCGATTTCCCCTTCATCATTCAAGATGTCGACCAAACACTGATCATAGAAGCCACCGCCTTGAGTGAATGGAGCCCCAGGCACAAAGAAGCCCCGATTGAGGAACCCATTCTGCGATGTGGCGAAAAACGGAATGCCCTCCTGAAGGTCTGTCGCTTGAGACAAAGCGCAGTCGAATCCGTCGCCGCCATTGACCGAAGTTCCATCGAGATCATTAAAGAAACTGCCGTTCGCAGGGATCAACATGGTGCCGTTGTCCTGCATGCCACCCAACGCCTCGCTAGTTGGTCCATAGGCGATTCCATAAAACTGGGTGGTTTGCAATCCGCGGTTGCACTCCTGATAAGTCACTCCTCCGTCTTCGCTTCGGAAAATTCCGCCGTCTGTGGCCACATACATGGTTCCGGCCGGGGTGAACATCACCTCGTGAACGTCTGCGTGGATATAGAAAGGGTTTGCAGGTCCACCACCCATCGAAGCTGCTTGTTCTGCCTGATAAGATGGACCACAGCGCCAGAAAGATTGTCCACCAACAAATGCAATTTCAGGGTCGCCTTTTTTGACACCCAAGGCCAAATCATACCTCGCTTGGTTGTTGGTTGGACAGATATCATATCCTTCCACTCCGGAAGGCCATATCTCATCCCAAATGACCCCGCCGTCTGCGCTGTGAAAGACACCACCGAACTGACTGCCAGAAGTCGCCAGCAACGCAAAGGCACTCGAAGGGTCGTCCGAACTGATGGCCACCCTGCATCGACCGAAACCTTGGGGGATAACAGGGTCGTTGGGGCTTCCAGAAACGGTCTCAGATGTCTGGAAGTCTGTGCTGCGATAGACACGTCCATTGGTTGTGCTGACCAACATGTAGCTCCCATCTGCGGCAATTTCTATGTCTTGAACTCCAGTTGTTCCACTGATGCCGCTCAAGGCATTTTCGGTCACCTCACCGTTGTCGATGTAACCAATGCCTTGGATGCCGCCGTACCAAACACGGGAGTTTACGTTGGGGTCAGCAACGAGTGCGTCTGTCGCACTCCAATCTCCGCCTTGGAACATGCCGGGATCAGTGCCATCCACGCGGCTCCAGGTGCTGCCGTTGTCAGTAGAACGGTAGACACCGTCGCCTCGAAAGCCTGAACCACCAACACCACTAACACCGTCAAATTGGGTACCCGTGCCCACGTACAGATCACCGTTGCCCGCCATCGCGATGGAGGCCACCATGGCACTTGGAAAACTAGATATTCGCTCCCAGTTGTCCCCTTTATTCCAAGAGCGCCAGAGGCCACCACTCACACCCCCTGTGATCAGCTGGAGTTCGTTAACAGCGAGGATGCAACGCGTGCGTCCGCCGAGGTTGTCTGGGCCCATTGGATTCCAGTATTGAGCTGAGCTGCGACTCGCTTGTTGCGCGGATGCAATCTGACGGGTGCGGACGCCCAGCTCGAGCAAACCTTGGTGATTCATCTCACCGGTTTCAATCTCTGCTCGCAGTGCAAGCAACACTTCCTCCATTCCGGAGGCATCAGCTACGGGAGTTTCATCCTGAAGCGCGCGAGGCGAATAATCAGCTTGGACATTTTGGTCCATCTGAAGGAAGGCAAGAGTACCGGCAAGTCCAGCAACGGTCAAAAGAAAGACAGTGTTCTTCATTGTGATTCGGTTCCCATTCATAGGAAGGCGGAATTTAAGCAAGGAACACCTGTACTGGAAACCAGTTCGAAAACTCGGCTCACCTCAGGGTCCAAGGGGCATAAACAGCGCTAAGCTGAACTCAGACTACATGCTTTTCGGCGTGATAGCTGGAACGCACAAGTGGTCCACTCTCTACGAACATGAACCCCATCGCCAAGCCCTCTTCCCGCAATGAATTAAAGACATCAGGATGCACAAATTCAGCGACGGGCAGATGTTTTGGTGTCGGCTGGAGATACTGGCCCAATGTCAGCACCTGACAATCCACCGAGCGCAAATCCTGCATGGTTTCACGCACCTCTTGAACCGACTCTCCCAAGCCGAGCATCACGCCGCTTTTGGTACGGATACCTGCTTTGCGCAAACGCATCAAGACTTCAAGACTTCTGTCGTATTTGGCTTGTATCCTGACTTGCTTGGTCATTCTTCGCACGGTTTCCAAGTTGTGGCTGACCACCTCAGGGGCCACATTGATGACCTTCTGTAGATTTTCCCATTTTCCCGCGAAATCGGGAATAAGGGTCTCCATCGTCGTCCCGGGACTCTGCCTGCGAATGGCACGGACCGTGCGCGCCCAAATCTCAGCTCCACCATCGGACAGGTCGTCTCTATCTACAGAAGTGATAACAGCGTGCTTTACCTGCATGAGCTTTACACTGTTAGCGACCCGACCTGGCTCGAAAGGATCCACCGCATCGGGCCTGCCCGTAGACACATTGCAAAACCCGCAAGACCTAGTACAGACATTGCCCAGAATCATGAAGGTGGCGGTTCCCTCACCCCAGCACTCGCCCATGTTGGGACAGTTTCCGCTCTCACAAATCGTGTGCAGCTTGTGCTCACTGACCAAACCACGCACCTTGCGGTATGCCTCACCAGTGGGCAGCTTGACTTTGAGCCAAGGTGGCTTTTTGGTGCGAATACGTGCTTCGCCACCCTTTGGGGTCAGGTTGGCCTGCGTCATATCTTGAATTGTTGTCTGCCGAAACTCCAGTGAACGAACAAGGTCAAGAAAAGTCTGTCGTTTTGGCCTGAGGACTCGACCATAATTTCCACTGGGGTAAAGAAAGCATCAAGGTTGACACCAACCGACGCCGTTCGCAAATATTCGCGTTGTGCTCCATACTCGAAGTCGATGCCCGCACGGAAGAAGGCCCCGGGCTGGGGGGTCAATTCCAAGATTCCATTGAGTGCGCCAGCTCTGCCATAGATGTCATCCGTCCCGTGCACTTCGGGGTTGTAGCGCTCGGTAAGCACGTAACTGTATGGGATATCAGGGTAACCGATTTCCAAGTAAACCGGCTTGGTCAGGGCTAAATTGGGGCCAAAGGCATATTTCCAGCCGATGGCCACAGCCCCGTTTCGCAATTTTGGGGTTGCAATGGTTCGCTTGCCCCATCCAAAGCGCAACATGTAAGCTGCATTGACCTTGCCAAAGACATAACTCTTGCCCTGTTCATAAACTGGGTTAAAGCTGCGGACCTCTTTTGGGTGCTTCATGCTCGCAACCTCCAAGGACCAAGTGCTCACCTTGCCCACCCCGCGGTAGACGCCCCGCTCGAAATGCGCACCCATTCCGCGCGTATGCAGGGTCATGCCCATCTCCCACCGGTGGGTAAAAACAGTTTCGGGCTGGTCCTCTTCAGCATTGCGCGTCTGACCCCAAGCGCTCGATGCTGCTAGCAGCATCGAACAAAGCAGGCCTGAGAAGGGCAAAAAGCCAAACCAAGTCGTCAATATGGAAACGCGCATGAAGCGCACGAAATTAGCACACTATGAAATTCGAACTAACCTATCCTGAGCCCCTCAGGACGCAAGCGGTGCACATGGGCAACCAACAAACCCTTGTGACCGATGCTCCAAAAGACAACGGCGGAATCGGAGACGCCTTCTCTCCGACAGACCTCGTCGCTGTTGGACTGGCCAGCTGCATCATGACCATTCTGGGCCTTCGTGCGGCCTCACGAGAAATCCGCATTCTGGATATGAAAGCCGACGTGGAAAAGAAAATGAGTCCGGGCCCGAGGCGCGTGGGGCGCATCGAAGTCGGACTCATTGTTCGATTGAACGGGGGTACAGATGAGGACCGGAACTGGCTGCGCGATGAAGCGCTAGCGTGTCCGGTGGCCTTGTCTCTTCACCCGGATCTCCATCAGGACATCCGAATTGAATTTACCTGATGTAATCAGGGAGCAGGCTGCGCGTCGTCTAAATCAGGGGTTACCTCATTAGGTACCTGCTCAAATTCGACACCATTGTAGGCGTCACAGTATGGATAAGACAGTGCACAGCTGCTAAGGCCGATGCTGACAAAAAGGACAAATGCCCAGAAATTGAAGTTCTTCATGACGGTTGAATGTGGATTCGTGTAGAACACACCCTGCCTTACGGGCATGAATCGAGAAAGGTTACACGCTTCCTCCCCAAATTGCTCCCCAATAAGACGCAGCCCCGTCCAATTGATGTTTGACATCCCGACCACCACTCAAACGAAGGAAAACAGAGTTGCCCGAGGAATTGCCTTTGGGGGACTTATAGCGATGCTCGTGATGGCAGGCTGCGCCACCCCGGTCAAGCTTGGATCCAATGCCCAAAAGCCATACCAATGGGAATCCCTTTCCCACCACCCTCAATTGGCTTGGCACCGTCACCGAGCGGACTCTGCCACTCTGTTCATCCGGCTTCCAGCAAATGAGCCTTTGCACCTGAGAAAAGACGGCGGATCCCCTTTCCGCTATTCACTCGAGATAGAAGTGCTCGTGAATCCGATTGAATGGCCAGAAACCGATTCTCGAGAGTCACCCCAAGCCCTCCTTCACACGTTTAAATGGGAGGGGCGCTCGGACCCCGATGTCGATTTCCTGACTGCACGCTTTAGTTTTCCTTTGGCCACAGGCCGGTACCGCATTGTTCACACCGTTCGCGACCTGCATCGGGGATCGGACGTGACCGGATTGGCCCTTATGGACGGCTGGTCGCCGGAAGCACCGGTGCGTTGTTTGGCATTCAACACCGAAACCGGGGACCCCGCATGGGGCTTGGGACTGCCCGCAGGCAGCAGAATGGGCTTACTGGTCCCTGCAGACCGCGCCTCCTCCTTGTGGTCCCTCAGCCACTTGCCCCCCATCGACTCCTTTCCATCCGCACCCTTTCTCGACCGAAACATCCCAGAAATGCAGTTCCCGAAGTCGGCGTTTCCTCGACTTCCAATGACCCCCACAGAATCAGATGGGGTCATTTTTCCCCAAGGAGACTGGACAGGATGGAAGCTCATTCTATGGGACGGCGAAGCCGGCTTGCACAGGTGGCAGAACCAAGGGGATGATCGCCCAATTGTGGTAGCGGCACGGCAGGCGCATTTTCCAGAAATGAAGAATCTAGATGAGATGATTCGAGCAACGCGATATATCGCAAAGCGGCAGGAATACCAGTCTATGAGAAAGGCCCGCGACCCCAAAAGGGCATTGGACGAATTCTGGCTCGCTTTCGGAAATAGCCCTGAAGAATCCCGGCGACTGATTGCAACGTATTACGGTCGCGTCCATGAGGCTAACGTGCATTTTTCAGGACTCAAAGAGGGATGGTGCACCGATCGCGGCATGGTCCACATCATCTTTGGCCACGCTGACCGAATCCGAAGGGACCGCATGGGCGAAACGTGGGTATACGGTGATGAGGGAGATGTGAATGCCCTTGTCTTCCGGTTCTCCCGCAAGGACAAGGACCGGAGTGACGACATCAATGCATTTGAACTGGAACGATACCCCGGTTTCCGAAGTCCATGGGAGGCCATGGTCGGCAGCTGGCGCCGGGGAAAAGTGAGGAAAAGATGAGACCGAGATCCAAAAAACAGGATGACAGAATCATCGGGTGGCACCCGGTGCTCGAAGCCCTCGAAGAGGGTCTGGAGTTGGCAAGGGTTCTCATTCAGCGAGACAACCGTGACGACCGCAATCGGCGGCTCATGTCCACACTCAGGGCAAGGAGAATCCCCGTGCAACGCGTTCCCCGCGAACGCTTGGACCGCATCACCAAGAAAAACCACCAGGGCATCATCGCGTTTACTTCACCCATCGCATTCACTCCGCTCGAAGAATTGGTTCAACAGGGATTCGAATCGGGAAAGCGGGTGTTTCTGGTCGTCCTCGACGGGGTCACCGACGTGGGCAACCTCGGCGCCATTGCCCGTTCAGCCGAATGCTTTGGGGCAACAGGGTTGGTTCTGCAAGACCACCATGCAGCCCCAGTAAACGAGGACGCGGTCAAAACCAGCTCCGGGGCGCTGCTCAGGCTCCCTGTGGCTAGAGTACCCGATGTATCGAAAGCACTGCGCTATTTGGGCACATGTGGACTGAAGCGGGTTGGAATGAGTGAAAAGGCAGAACGGGACCTCCTCGATTGCTCGACTCCAGATGCTGGCTGCCTTGTTTTGGGGGATGAGGAACGGGGAATCTCAATGGAAAGTTGGGCGCAATGCGATCTCCATGTGGGCATTCCAATGCACGGCCGAACCGGATCCCTGAATGTCAGTGTCGCCGGTGGAATCGCGCTCCACCACCTCATTGGCCGCCCTTCAAATTGATGGATGAAGGCAGAGAATCACACGGCCGATTACAAAGATTCATCGATAAGTAAAAAAACATTTGTCGATTTATTTAAATGTTTCGTATATTTGATTTGCCTGCCGGTCGCTTGTTTTCAGTGTTTGAGCCAAAATCAACCTGAAAACGTTATATGACACACTTTTGCTACGTTCGTAATACGGTTAGTTGCCTTTCAAAGGCGTCCTCGATTCGCACCACTAAGTCACGTGTCATGCCTGCACGACTTTTTATGATTGGCACGCTCCTGCTTTGGAGCAGCTTTATGCACTCCCAGCA
>PBIE01000030.1 GCA_002720375.1 Crocinitomicaceae bacterium
CCGGACGGGTGTTGGTTGCGAAGCTCAAACGAAACGGTGGAGCACAGGTGGGTGACCGGCTCTTTCTCACAAAGCCACTGGGCGTGGGTATGGTAACCACCGCGCAGAAGAAGGGGGTGGTTCAATCCGAACACCTCGCCGCTGCCGAAGCCAATATGATGCAGTTGAACAAGGTGGGGACGGCCTTGGGCGATGTCGACGGTGTGCATGCCATGACCGATGTGACAGGCTTTGGCTTGGCCGGGCATGGGTTGGAGATGGCCCGTGCCACAGGCGTCGAATTGGTTATCGACAGCGGTGCGCTGCCAACATTGGACCGAGAAGCCCTTATGGGCTATCACACCGCAGGCTGCATCCCTGGAGGGACCCGGCGCAATTTTGCCAGCTACGGGCAGGACCTGATCATGGGAGGGACATCAGATTTTGTTCGAGACTTGGTGTGTGACCCTCAGACCAGCGGTGGCCTGCTCTTGTCAGCTTCTCCTGATGCAGAGCGTTCGGTCCAGGAGATTTTAATCAGCGAAGGGTTGTGCGCCGAACCCATCGGGGAAGTGGTGTCAGGCGAGCCGGGACGCGTGCGGTTGTGTTGACCAATTAGCGGGTGCGGGCAGTCACCCACCCTTCGATCACAGCAATATGCGGCAGAGTTCCGGCCAGCAAGAAGCTTAACGCGGCCCGCTCGCGCAGGACGGCGTCCGAGGCGAGCCAAAGGACAACGCCTGCGATGGCGGCAAAAGCGATGCTCAAGGGAAGGCTGCGCAGGTAAAAGCGATTGAAGTCCCGGGTCACACTTTGGCGTTCCTGAAATTCTTCGAAAAAGGCTTCTCGAGCGTGCCCCAAAGCGAAGTACAAGGCAAACGCGAGGAGTAAATCGTGGACAAACCACGCCAACACCACACCCGAGATGGCCAAGATGCCGTTGCGCCAGGACCGATGGAGCGCGGCACCGAGCAACGCGGCTGACAGCGATGCGAGTTGAAGGGGCAGCAGTTCGTTGCCATACGGAGGGTCGAAGTCCCAGCCGAATTCCCTAAGCACATCAAGGGCATCTGGACGGGTCACAAGTGGCGCCAATATGGCCATACCAAGGACGAGCCCGGAAAATCCGTCGGCCTTTCGTTGGCCTGCCCGCAAGGCATCCACCCTCAGGTGGGACATGCCAAAGTGGTAGGCGCTGATCAGAAGAAAGAGTCCAAGCATCACAGACGGCAACGCTTCAAATGCGAGCCACGCAATTCCAATACTTGCGATGTAGGGTAAAGCGAAAGACTGTCTTAGCGGGCCTTCAGGATCACCGTGCATGTGGGCGTGGAGAATGTGATCTAGCGCACCGTGTTGAATGCCTATACCAGCGATGAGCGCAAGGGCTAAGGGCATTTGAATTTCAGGTGCCCAAAGCGAAGCGGCTTCACCGACAGCAGCACCCCCGAATAGCAGGATGAGAGTCCAACTGCGGATTTTTCCTGCATCCTGAAAGAGAGAATCGCCCTTCATATGACAAAGAAAAGGCCCACCTCCGAGTGGGAGGTGGGCCAAATTTCCTTGCTTGGTTCAGAGGGTTCAGCTGTTGCTGTCCTTCACGGCCAAAGCGTAAATAACGAGGCCAAATCCAATCTTGTTGATGGCGTCACCGATGTTGTAGACGACGTCCATGTCGAGGGCTCCGTTGAGGAACTCGTACCATTGACCGTCACCGGTTCCCACCATGTAACCGATTGGGTAAATCGCCCAACCAACAAGAACGAAGCGACCGAGCCACTTGTTCGCATCTGCAACGGCTCCACCAGCGCTGTCAGCAAGCTGCTTGACTTCACCGGAGAACACCAGATACACGATGTAGAAGTAGGCAATTCCGGAGAAGAGTCCCCAGAGCCAAGCGTCAGCGCGATACACAGCTTCACCGAAGTAACCGAAAACCAACATGGCAACGGATGCGGCAATCAGCTTCCAAAGGAGCCCCATTGTGCCGCCTGCCTTTTTGGTGATCAGGTAAAATTCAACGCACATGAGTGGGACCGTCAACGTCCAGTCCACATAGCGGAAGAACGTTGGGCTGGTGCCCGTCTCGAGGTAAAAACCCCTCATGTAGTAGTAGTGGACGAACGCGATAAACGTGATCAATCCACTCACGAGGAGCGATGTGCGCCATTTCTTGTCGACGTTCCACATCTCGAAGAAAAAGAAAACGGAGGCGGCCATCATGGCCATACAGCCCACGAAAAACGTGAAGCTGGTCGCAGAAGTGAAATGCTCACTGCTATGTCCGGCAGCTGCCAGAATCAAAGAAAGGTTCATTTGTGTTTGTGGTTTTGAACGTGTTCAACGTACACAGCAAACTTACGCACGCGGATGCTTGTTCAATGAACTTGCTAAAAAAGTACACAGAATAACCTCGTTTTTTGAGTAATCCCTAGTCAATCAATGCATTGCAGTGTGCGAAAAATTTTATGCATAGGAAGCCCCATGACGGTGTAATGGCTCCCATTTAGGGAATGAATCGCACAAGCTCCGATCAAATCTTGGGCTCCGTAGCCTCCCGCCTTGTCAAACGGATTGTGGTTTTCGATGTAATGGAGAGCGAATTCGCGAGACAGGTGTTCGAAGGACACGTCGACCTTGTCGTGATCAGTTTGAATCGAATGAGGAGAGGCACCGTCCACGATTGAGAACGCCGTAACCACTTGGTGGGTTTTGCCAGACAGTTTCATGATCATTTGCATGGCTTCTTCCGGTGTCTTGGGTTTCTCGAGGGTTTCCCCGTTGAGTTGAACCACGGTGTCACTCGTGATGACGATGTCTTTTGTCCCCATGGTTTTGGCGGCCGCTTTGGCTTTCATTTCGCTCAGAAAGCGCGGGATGGAGGGGCCAGTTAGGTCATCGGGATAGACCTCATCAAGGCCAATGGGACGCACCTCAAAAGGAATACCCAGAAGCGAAAGAAGTTGCTTTCTTCTCGGTGAAGCACTGGCAAGTATAAGGTTTCGGTCCCGCAGACCGGGAAGAAGCGGCAGGGTGGAGGGTCCTTCGGGGAGAATGTGGTTAGACTGGTTCATCATTGGTGCAAAACAACACCTTTAACACGCTTCCGTTCACCTTGGTGGGCAGAGGATGCCACGTAATTTCATCCCTTCACAGGGCACATCATGGACAGCATACTCATTCTTGACTTCGGCTCCCAATACACGCAGCTCATTGCAAGGCGGGTTCGAGAGTTGAACACCTTCGCGGAGATCAAGCCGTGGAATGGCGATTGGCGTACCCTTCTTGAAACGGCACCAGAAGATGATCCTCAAGGCCGCCAATGGAAAGGGGTCATTCTCTCAGGCAGTCCATTCAGCGTCCGGGACGCTGACGCCCCTAATCTTGATTTGAAGGGGGTCCGCGGCAAGTGGCCAGTTCTCGGGGTCTGTTTTGGTGCCCAGTGGCTCGCACAGAACGGAGGGGGCGAAGTCGGGGCCAGCGACAGCAGGGAGTATGGTCGGGCCCATTTGGCCTATATCGATACGTCGAATCCCCTGTTCTCTGGAATGACAGAGGGCAAAGCGGTTTGGATGAGTCACGGCGACACGATACAAAGCGCGGGTGCGCGCGCTCAAATCACATGCAGCACCGAGGATGTAAGATTTGCCGGGTTTGTCTTGGACGAGGAGCCGACTTGGGGCATTCAATTCCATCCGGAAGTCTATCATAGTGAAGAGGGATTGACCCTTCTGCAGAATTTTGTCCATTCCATTTGCGGCTGTTCTGCGGATTGGACCCCCGCCCATTTTGTCGACACCACTGTCTCGGACTTGAGGCAGAAGCTGGGCGAGGAGCGCGTGGTCTTGGGGCTCAGCGGTGGGGTTGATTCGAGTGTTGCGGCCATGCTGCTCCATCGGGCCATCGGAGACCGGCTTTATTGCATCTTCGTGGACAATGGCTTGCTTCGAAAGCATGAATTTGAAGAGGTTCTTGAAGGGTATGAAGGCATGGGGCTGAATGTCAAGGGTGTCCGGGCTGCCGAGCAGTTTTATGCTGCGCTGGATGGCATTTCGGATCCAGAGGGCAAGCGCAAGGCAATTGGTGCCACCTTCATCGACGTCTTTGACCATGAAAGCGGATTGTTGGAGGATGTGAAGTGGCTCGGTCAGGGGACAATTTATCCTGATGTCATCGAGAGCGTATCGGCCACGGGCGGGCCGAGTGCCACCATCAAGAGTCACCACAACGTGGGCGGATTGCCCGATTACATGAAACTGCAAGTGGTCGAGCCCCTGCGCATGCTGTTCAAGGATGAGGTGCGTCGCGTGGGACGCGAAATGGGCATCGATGCCAAGCTCCTCGGTCGTCATCCTTTTCCTGGTCCTGGACTCGGCATCCGCATCCTCGGCGAGGTAAATGCGGAGAATGTGAAGCTCCTTCAAGACGCCGATCGCATCTGGATTGATAAGCTCCGTGAGCATGGTCACTATGACCGCGTGTGGCAGGCAGGTGCGATTTTGCTTCCAGTACAGAGCGTTGGTGTCATGGGAGATGAGCGGACCTATGAGCAGGCTGTGGCCCTGCGCGCAGTGAGCTCTACGGATGGGATGACGGCAGATTGGGTGGACTTTCCCCATGCATTCCTTGCGGAGGTGTCCAACGCCATCATCAACAAGGTTCGCGGCATCAATAGGGTGGTTTACGATATTTCGTCAAAGCCGCCGGCAACCATCGAATGGGAGTGATGCGCAACATATTAAGGATTGTCTTGGCTGCCGCGGGTATACTGACCGCCGATGTCGGTTGGGCGCAGGAAGAGCGCGTCCACTCTGTTCAGCGAAAGGAAACGGCCTACGGAATCGCGCGTCAATATGGCGTTGATCTCAATCGGTTGTTTGAGTTGAACCGATGGGCGGAAGGGGGCATAAAAAAGGGGGACATCCTGCGCATACCCTCTGTTGACAAGGATGATTCGGATGTCGTCCAGCCGCCGATATCGGAGGTGCCGCTGGACCTCTCAGAGGCGAAGGTTGGCTTCCCGGCCACCACAATCACCTCGGTTGTGTCTGAAGGGGTGGCCATGAAAGAGGCGCCGAGGTTGCGCCCTGTACCCGCGCATTGGCCAGGCGATACTCTGCGGGTGGCGGTCATGTTGCCCTTTTCTGGTGGTCAGGACAGCCTAGAAAGGCAGGCAGAGCGCTTGCGTTCTATCGCTCTCGATTGTGCTGCAGGTGTTCGGTTGGCTTTGGATTCTGGTCGCTGGTTGGGCGGGAATGTTGAGGTTCGTTTCCTCGATACCGGACTCGATACTGCAGGGGTGATGTTGTGCGGCCCAGAGGACCTTGCCTTCAATGGTCACGGCGTTGACATCGCGGTGGGTCCATTGAAGCGGACGGCGATGAAGCAGGTTCGGACATGGCCGGGAATGGAAGGGGCTGTCCACCTTGTGCTAACCGACCTCGGTTCGCCGCTGGTGATTGGGAATCCGGGGTTATTGTATCCGTATTCTCAACGGGAGAGCACCATGGCATTGCTGGCAGAGCACATTGCCTTGCGCCATCCCGGTGAGCGGGTGATGATGCTGGCCACAGGTGACATCCGGAACATTCAGGCTGAAGATGCATTTCGGTCCGGTTGGGACGAGGCGGAAAAGGACAGTTTGACCACCTTGGTTGAGGTGCAAGTCACGTCGCGAGGACTCGGCGCTTTGCGGGATTCCTTAAGCGATGTGCGACGAAACATACTCGTCGCCCCTGGCGGAAAGGCAAGTCGTTCTTTTGCCGGGGTATTGCAGACGGAGATTCAATTGGGTGACACCATGGATTTCCTCCTTTATGCAGATGGGAGTTGGTTGGACTTCGAGTTTTTGGATCCCGGGCTGCGCGATCGCGTCCAAATGACAGTGGTCGATGGAACGGGAAGTCGCGCAGACTCCACTGCACAGGGGGATGCGGGAGATTCCTTGTTCTTGGCCCGTTCAAGGAGGATGGCGGTGCTGCGGGGCGGAGTTGTTGGTCAATATGGCTGGCTGACACACGATCTTTTGCGCAATGCCTTGCTTTGGACGGCAGGCCACGGCCGCAGTTGGCCTAGAAGACTTTCCGCAGGTGAGCCATTGCTTAGTCCATCGCGGGGTACCGGTAGCGTGCTTTATCGGTTTGTTTGGGGGGCGCCTTATGGAGAAGGTTCCGGCTTGATTAACAGTGCGGCACGGCTGTTGCGCCAAGAAAACCTCCGGTGGATTGAAATCGACCCCAATGACTGATTACATTATTGAAGAGGCAAAGGGTGCTTTTCGACGCATCCAAAAAGAGCAAGTATCTGCCTTGATTGCCTTTGACGGACAGCTCAGTCAGATTCGGGATACTTGGGATCGCGCTGGTGGTGGAGGTGGAGACACGCGAATCCTTCAAGACGGCAGGGTCATTGAGAAGGGGGGGCTGAATTTTTCTGCTGTAGAAGGGGCTGTCGGGCCTGAGCTTCGAGAACAGATGCAGACACAAGCAGGTCGCTTTTCCGCCACTGGCGTTAGCAGTGTTCTGCACCCGCACAACCCGCACGTGCCCATCATTCACATGAATGTTCGTTGCTTTTCACTGGACGATGGTACCTGGTGGTTTGGTGGTGGAATCGACCTCACCCCACACTACGTGGTTCCAGAAGAGGCAAAGGCGTTTCACGCGGACTTAAAGGCGGTTTGTGACCGCCATGCAGTGGCCGATTACCCTGCGTTTAAGGCATGGGCAGACCGCTATTTCTACAGCCCGCACCGCGCCGAATCTCGCGGGGTAGGCGGCATCTTTTTTGACCACCTCGGGCGAGGTGGTGGTGTTGACTGGCAGGCTGCCCTGGATTTTTGTGTGGACCTGGCTGGCCAGTATGCCTCCATATATGCGCGGCGAGCATCGGCGTTTGTAGACCATCCTGTTTCTGATGCGGAGCTGAATTGGCAGGGGCTTCGCCGTGGACGTTATGTTGAGTTCAACTTGGTTCACGATAGGGGGACCCGCTTTGGACTCGTGTCCGGTGGTCGGACAGAGAGCATTCTGATGAGCCTTCCGGCCCGAGCCCAATGGTCCTACAATCACACGCCTACCGAAGGGTCTCGGGAAGCGGAAACGCTGGACTGTCTCAAGCGCGGTGAGGCTGGAACAGATTGGTTGGGGTTGGACTGATCCAACCCAGACCTAATTATCGGATGCCGATGTATTTGTGGGTCTGTAGACTGATTCTCCAGCCCGGGCGCGACGCAATCCAAGACAAGATCCAAAAGGTTGCATCCTCTCGTCGGTCCCATTCAGGCTGGAGGTAAAGTGCACACCCATCGGACACCTGTTCTGCATGTCCGGCGGCCCAGTCCATGTCAGTTCTGTGGAAGACGACCACCTTGAGTTCATCTGCAATTGAGTAGGACTCAGGCAAACAAGGCTTGAATTTCTTTGGGCTGAGGGTGACCCAATCCCATTTTCCGGAGACGGGGTTCGTCCCGCTGGTTTCAATATGGGCCTTGAGGCCGGCTTCATGCAGCCCCTCTGTCAAAGGGCCCAGGTCGTGGATGGTGGGTTCTCCTCCAGTCACCACGACGATGTTTCTTCCGCTGTCAACAGCGGCGGCTACAATGTCTTCGACACTTTGTTGGGGATGGGCGTCCGGGTCCCAGCTTTCTTTGACATCGCACCAAATACAGCGAACATCGCAACCGCCGAGGCGAATAAACCAAGTTGGAGCTCCTGTATAAGCGCCTTCTCCTTGCACTGTGGCAAACGCTTCCATGACTGGATAAGTCACGTTTCTCTTCATGTGATGTGGCCAAAGAGATGAAATTCCGCATCGGAGTCGATGGTCACTTCCAAGACGTCACAGGTGTTGATGATGACCAAGAGCGTTGCATCAGCGGGGATGTCTTTGCTGACGCCGCAGTCGTCCACCTTCAATCGGTTCATGAGAACCTCTGAATCAAGAGCGTTTTTGGTACACCCTAAGGTGATCAAATGTGCTCTGTGGCTGGATTCGATTTGCCCTAGCATGCGTTTTGAGTATCATCGCCAAAGGTGGCGGGGAGAAGGGAGTCCACGAATTCCATCGCGTTAAAAACCTGAAGGTCTTCGGGTTGTTCTCCGACGCCAATGAATCGAACGGGGATATGGAATTCTTCGGCAATTCCAATCACCACGCCTCCGCGGGCCGTGCCATCTAACTTAGTCAGAATCAGTCCAGAGACCTCTGTTGCCGCGGTGAATTGTCGGGCCTGTTCAATGGCATTCTGTCCGGTAGAGCCGTCGAGGACCAGCAATACTTCGTGGGGGACACCTGTGGCTACCTTTTGCATCACCCGCTTGATCTTGGACAACTCATCCATGAGGTGCTTCTTGTTGTGAAGCCGACCAGCCGTGTCAATCAGAACGACATCGTGCCCTTTGGCAACAGCACTTTCTACAGCATCAAAGGCGACGGCAGCTGGGTCGGCGTCCTGTCCTTGGGCGACAAAGTGTGCACCCGTCCGGTCCGCCCAAACCTTTAGTTGGTCCACAGCGGCGGCACGAAATGTGTCGGCGGCCCCGACTGTCACCTTCAGTCCGCGTTGTGCGAACTGGTGGCAGAGCTTGCCGATCGTGGTGGTCTTACCCACACCGTTGACACCGACGATAAGGAAGACATAAGGCCCTTGGGTTTGTGGAAGCGTCAAATCGGTCGGTTGATCGCCGCGATGGGCCTCGAGCATGTCGCCGATTTCCTCCCGTAGCATGGGCAGGAGTTTATCGACTGAAGCGGCAGAATCGCGGGATGTCCGGTCTTCGATTCGGCGGATAATTTCAGTGGTCGTTCGGACCCCTATGTCACTGGTTATAAGAGCCTCTTCGAGTTCTTCAAGGACGTCAGCATCAATGTCTTTCTTGCCGGTTACGGCGCGGGAAAGTTTTTCCAGTACACCGCGTTTGGATCGGGCCAGGCCCTCGTTGAGGGTCTGTTTCTTCTCGGAACTAAAGATTCTTTTGAAGAAGGACATGTGCTGAAAGGTAGGGGGGGAATGCGACGAGGGCCGACTCCCGGATGTGGAAGTCGGCCCTCGCCTGCCTTTAGAGGCGGTTAGAATGAGGGGTCACTTGGCGAACCAAGCTTTCACGTTGTCGTTGTGCACGACTTCCTGACGGAAAGCATAAGCGCCGGTTTTTGGACTCTTAAACATCTTGATGCACATGGTGTGCTGCTTTCCTCCTCCTGTTTGGAGTGATGCGACGGTCTTCTTGGCCATGGTGTTTCAGATTCCGGGTTACTTAATTTCCTTGTGGACCGTCATTTTCCGGAGGATAGGGTTGTATTTCTTCAACTCAATCCGATCCGGTGTGTTTTTGCGATTCTTCGTCGTGACGTAACGAGACGTGCCGGGCATGCCGGACTCTTTGTGCTCAGTGCACTCTAAGATGACTTGTACGCGGTTTCCTTTCTTCGCCATGGTCCGAGAAAATGGAGGGCAAAGATAGGGATTTCCTCTTCCAATTCCGCTTGTGAATAAGCAAGCGTTGAAGTCCGCGTTCTAAAGGGGTCTCCCTTTACTTTCGATACAATGTCCCGACGCCCTTCCAAACCCCGTCGTTCCAAGCGTTCTAAGGCCAAGTCCGGAACACGTCCCCGCAACCGTCGACTCGATGTAGGGGAGACCGAAGTGGCCGATAAAGTAGCATCTAAACCCAGCCGACGCAAGGCCAAAGGGACCAAGCAAAGCGGCTCAAAGGCAGCGGATCGGCGTGAAGAGCGCCGTTTGTCCAGAGAAGCCAGAGCGGCAGAAAGGGCTGCTCTCAGGGCGGAAAGGCAGGCGCGATGGTCAGCCAGAATCGAATGGACGCGCGATCCCAGAACCAAGCAAATTTTCGGTGTCTTGGCGTTGTCCACTGGGGCGTTCATGCTCTTGGCTGGTGCCAGTGCCATTTTAGTCGGAGGAGAGGACATTCGAATGATTGCGTCGGGCGCAGAGCCCGGTGGAGGGAGTTACCGGAACCTGTTGGGCGCCTTGGGCGCGAAATGGGCCTTCTCTTTCATGCGGGGCGGTTTTGGAATTTCAGCGCCCCTTTTTGGTGTTTGGCTTCTGGCCTTGGGAGCACGACAATTCAGTGAAGCCCCCACATGGGCAGTGGGCCGCTTTTTTCGCAACATTCTAGCTGCTTCGCTGGTGCTTCCGTGGGCCATTGGACTGCTCACGTTGCAATTTGACGGGGAGACCGGCTTGGTCACAGGATGGGGTGGAGACCATCTTGTGGGTGCGGTTGGCCTTTGGTTGACCCAGTGGAGCAGATTTACCCTTGGTGTTGCCGGTTCGGTTATGGCGTTGGTTGCCGTCATCGCTATTTGGTCCTTACTCAATCCGCGGGTTTCCGCCTTCCTGGCCTCCTTCTTTGCCCGTGAGGTATTGGATGAGGATAAGTCCGAAATTGAACAGGAGGTTGATGCCCCGCGCTCTGCGCGGGAATTGGCCGATGCAGAGGAAGCGTCTTGGGACCCTTATGCCGAACCAGATCGGATCCCCGAGACGGAGGCTGGATCGGATCCTCTACCCGACAGAGAGACTGCTGTTGACGACAAGGCAGCGGATGAACTGCTGCCCCCTCAGAGCACCCCGCCGGAACCTGAAGTGGAGCCAGTTGCCAAGGCGGCAGAGGCTCCAGAAGTTCAGGAGAAGGTGGCGCCAGCCAAAGAGCCGGTCAATGGACCGGAGTCGAACACGACCATGGAGGTGGAGGTCGCTGCTGAGGAGGCGACGCTGACGGAGGATGAGATTGACGCCAAGGTTCAAGCCTTTGGCGAATACGACCCCACCCTCGACCTAAGCCGGTTCGAGTTGCCCAACATCGATTTGCTCGCCGCTCACGGGTCTGGAAAAGCAGAGGTGAGTCCGGATGAACTGGAAGCCAACAAGAAGCGAATCGAGGACACGTTGCAGAATTATGGCATCGAAATCGCAAGCATCAAGGCGTCCATTGGTCCCACGGTGACGCTGTACGAGTTGGTGCCTGCTCCGGGCGTGCGCATTTCCAAAATCAAGAACCTCGAAGACGACATTGCCCTGAGTCTGGCGGCGCTTGGCATCCGAATCATCGCGCCGATTCCAGGCCGAGGCACCATTGGCATCGAGGTACCGAATTCGAATCCCGATGTGGTGAGCATGCGCTCGCTTATCGCCAGCGATAAGTTCCAAAACAGCGACGCGGCCCTGCCCATTGCCATCGGAAAGACGATTTCCAACGAGACCTATGTCTTTGACCTGGCGAAGATGCCGCACATGCTCATGGCCGGTGCAACAGGTCAGGGTAAATCAGTGGGGCTCAATGCCATGCTGGTGTCTCTGCTCTACAAGAAGCACCCGAGCCAGCTCAAATTTGTTTTGGTTGACCCGAAAAAGGTGGAGCTTACCCTGTTCAACCACATCGAACGGCATTACTTGGCCAAACTCCCCGATACTGAAGAGGCCATCATCACCGACAACAGCCAGGTGGTGCGGACCATCAAGTCACTATGCCTGGAGATGGACCAGCGCTATGAACTTCTCAAAAATGCGCAATGCCGCAACTTAAAGGAGTACAATGCCAAGTTTGTCCGGCGGAAACTCAATCCGGAAAATGGCCACCGCTATCTGCCCTACATCGTCCTGGTCATTGATGAGTTTGCAGACCTGATCATGACCGCGGGCAAGGAAGTAGAGATGCCCATCGCCAGATTAGCCCAACTGGCAAGGGCCATTGGCATCCACCTGATCATTGCGACCCAAAGGCCGTCGGTCAACATCATCACCGGCACGATCAAAGCCAATTTCCCTGGCAGGGTCGCCTTCCGTGTCACCTCCAAGGTCGACAGCCGAACCATCCTTGATGCGGGCGGGGCTGACCAGCTCATTGGTCGGGGTGACATGCTCCTGTCCACAGGAAACGATTTGATTCGCCTCCAGTGTGGGTTTGTGGACACACCTGAAGTGGAGGCCATTACGGACTTTATCGGGTCTCAGCGCGGTTATCCCGATGCCCTGCTTCTGCCGGAGGTGCCAGATGAGCACAGTGAGCAGATGGCCGACATAGCCGGTGAGGACAGGGACAGCATGTTTGAGGAGGCAGCGCGCATTTTGGTGTTGCACCAGCAGGGGTCCACATCTCTGCTGCAGAGAAAGCTCAAACTCGGCTACAATCGGGCGGGACGTTTGGTTGATCAGCTGGAGGCAGCAGGCATCATCGGGCCCTTTGAGGGGTCCAAGGCGAGGAAGGTTCTCGTCCCAGATGAAGCATCTTTGGAACAGTTGTTGCATGGTAGCGGTTCTGATGACACAACCAGCGACTAATTTTGCCCCCCTTATGAAGTTGATCACTGCCCTCCGAAGCACGGGATTTTCCGTGTTGATTGCCTTGGCCATTTTCCCCGGGTTTCGCGCTGCTGCACAGAGTGACCCCGCTGCTGAAGCGCTGTTGACGAAGGTGAGCGAAACCATGCAGGGATATGCGTCAGTGCATGCGGTATACCTCTCCAAGATGATTGATCGGCAGAGCGATTTCGAGATGGATCAAGCCGGTGAAATATGGGTTGAGGGGAATCGATACCACCTCATTTTGGGGGAGTACACCATCATTTGTGACGGGCAGACCGTCTGGACTTACGAGCCCGAAATGGGGGAGTGTTACGTCGATGATGCCGAAACCATTGCAGAGGATGGCATTGACCCCGCTCGAATGTTCACCATCTGGGAGGAGGGCTTCACCAAGGTGATGAAAGGAGACTTTGAGCTGGGCAATCGGAAAGTGCAACGTGTGGATCTTCATCCGCAAAATGCCGATGACAGAGGATATCACACAATCCAGTGTTATGTAGACCCCGTGTCTCTTGAGGTGGTCAAGCTCATCATGAAAGGCCGAGAAGGGACAGACGTGGAGTATCGCATCGAAGAATTTGAAGGCGATGGCGCTGTTCCCGATGGCGCTTTTACTTTCGATATATCGAAGTATCCCGGCACCACGTTGATTGATAATCGACTCTGACTGTCAGGGAAATTCGACGTCAATCCTGGGACTGGCTGGCCGTTCCTGGCAGCACAGAATCCAACCCTTGTCCAAGATTTTACCTCCAGCTCTAGCAGGCTTCGAAACGGTGCGGCCTTGGACAAGTTTCGCCTTGCACCGGTGACATATGCCGCTGCGACAGTCTGCGGGCATATCTAACCCAGCCTGATCGGCAGCTTCTAGAATGGTCAAATGTCGGGGTGCGTCTTTTATCAATCGGGGTTCTCCTCCTGAATGAATGTGGAGGCGTGAGGTGAGTTGGTCCACACCGACATCCCTTGGATGCACGTAGGGCTGATTCGCAAAGGAATACCGTCTGTAGGGAATTGATCTTGAAGTTTCAATTAGGCCACTTTCAACAGCATTCATAAATCCGGAGGGCCCGGAAATGAAAGCATATTCAGGTAAGTCGACCTTGCCATACTGATCCATCAATTTAGCCACACGGTGCCCATCAATGCGACCGCTTGACGCGTCCTCTCCCGTTCCTCCATCGCCCAAAATGTGATAGACCTCCAAGCGGGAGGAGTGCGCTAACTCTTCCAACTCCTTAGCAAACATGATGTCCCGGGTGGAGGAGTTTGCATAGAACAGTGTCACATGGTGGTCCGGTCGAGCGCGCAAAGCGTGTCTGGCGATGGAATAGACGGGGGTGATGCCACTGCCCGCAGCGAACAAGATGAGGTGGTGCGATTTGAGGTCAATTGAATCGGGGTACAGCGTCCCTTCTGGAGGCATGACGTTGAGCACATCACCAATGCGCACAATATCATTAAAATGTTCGGCGGCCCCTCCCCGTGTGACCTTTTTGACTGCCACCTGGGGAAGTCCCCCAGAATGGTTGACAAGGTTATAGCTGCGGAAGCATGTTCGGTCCTGCAGGTCCAAACAAAAGGTTATCCTCTGGCCTGGCTTGTGGCGAAACGTCTCAAGAGCACCTGCTGGATCCAGCGTGACCAAGACACTGTCTTGGGTTAACCTGCGCACATCTTGTACTCTACAAGGATGCGTTTTAGGCGAGAGTGCCTCTCTCGGGGATGATGACGAACCAGCTGACATACAATTCACAATGCACAACTTGGGGCTGTGCCAACGGAACACGTTGGTAATCTTACCTACTGAGGTTCAATAAGGTTCAATCTGATTCAGGGCCTTGACAAATAAGGGCCATGGGGACCGCCATGTGGGTACAGGACTCAGTACGCGAGGAGCGCAGCGCAAGCTTCCTTCACCTTCTCTGCATTCGGCAAGACAGCGGCCTCCAACCCTTGGTTCAATGGAATGGCAGGAACCTCCATGGAGCCAATGCACCGCACAGGGGCATCTAAAAATTCAAATGCCTCCTCCGAAATTATACCTGCCACGGCTTGAGCGAAACTCCCTGTGGGGGGTTCTTCCGTCAGCACCAGACACCGGTGACAATGTCGAACCGAGGCCAGCACGGTGTCTTTGTCGAGGGGTACAATGCTCCTGAGGTCCACAATTTCGATTTGTCCCGGCCATTGTTTGCTGGCGGCAAGAGCCCAATGGACGCCGCGGCCATAGGTTACAATGGACAGTTTAGGCAAAGGCAGTCCTTCCTCTGCATGTTGAACGACCCGGGCGAGTCCGAGGGGAAGTGCATAATCTGCGTCTGGCTCGACCGTTTTGGCAGCTTCCGTTCCCGGCACCTTGGACCAGTACAGGCCTTTGTGTTCCAAGACAACGACCGGATTTGGGTCGGCCACGGCCGCCTTGAGTAGCCCCTTCAGGTCTGCGCCGCAGCTGGGGTAGGCGACCTTGATACCACGGATGGCCGATAGCACGCTTTCAATGCTCGAGCTGTGGTAAGGGCCACCTGAGCCATAGGCGCCGATGGGCACGCGAATCACGCTGTGAACTGGCCATTTGCCATTGGAAAGGAAGTGGCTTCTTGATAGCTCGGTAAACAGTTGATTCAAACCGGGCCACAGGTAATCCGCAAACTGAATTTCCACGATGGGCTTGAGTCCGACAGCACTCATGCCCACCGTACTTCCCACAATAAAAGCTTCTTGAATTGGGGTGTTAAAAACCCGATGGTCTCCAAATTTCTGAGCAAGCGTCGCAGCCTCGCGAAAGACGCCGCCCAAACGCCCCCCAACATCTTGTCCGTAGAGCAGGGTGGAAGGGTCCGAGCTCAAAACCTCGGACATGGCGTGAAGCGCCTGATCCACCATAATTTGTGGTTCCGGATTATCGCCTACCCTTCTTCCGATTTCAGCTGTTATGGGGGTGGGGGCGAGCGCATCAGGAAGCAGGCTTGCAGCATCGGGTTCAGCAGCATTTCGGGCCGCTTCAAATGCCAAAGCGACCTCTTCCTTCACTGCAGCAGACGTGGAGTCCAATTGTTTTGCTTTAACACCTTTGTCCAATAGGGCGAGGCGCAAATGCCGCAAGGGGTCTCTTTCTGCGTGTTCTTCGAGGTCGTCGCGGTACCATTCCCTTCGCACCCCACTTGTGTGGTGTCCGAGCAGGGGAACGCGGGCATGGACCAGCACAGGCCTCCGTTCTTTTCGAATGGTCTCAAACGCCCACTTCATGGCCTTTTTGCAAGCATTTAAATCGTGGCCTTCAACGGATTTAACGTCCAATCCAGGATAGGCTTGTGCCAAGATTGTCGCATCTCCGAAGCGAACCTCTGAGGCATGAGCAGAAATATCCCATTCGTTGTCCTGGATAAGAAAGAGGATGGGCAATTGACGAAGAGTGGCCATGTGCAAGGCCTCTGAAACCTCTCCTTCGGTCATGGCAGCATCTCCAATCGAGCAAAGAACCAAAGGCGGGTGTTTTCCCTCAACTTCTTGTCCGAGTCCGTTTTGTTCCCTGTATTGAATTCCCATGGCGGCTCCAGTGGCTGGAATTGCTTGCATGCCGGTGGCTGAGCTGTTGTGGGGTATACGAGGCAGCCCCTTTCTCTTTAATGAAGGGTGTGCGTAATAAGTTCGTCCCCCGCTGAAAGGGTCGTCAGCTTTCGCAAACAACTGGAGCATGAGCTCTTTCGGCGTCATTCCCAAACTGAGAAGGAGCGCATCATCCCGATAGTATGCATAGAGATAATCCTGTGCGCCTAAGAGCGGGCCGGCAGCCATTTGTATGGCCTCGTGGCCGTGTGCGCAGGCGTGGACGTATTGAGAGGTCAATTTCGCGTTGGATTCATACACCTCGGCCAGAGACCGAGCGCGAACCATCCTCTTCCAGTCTTCAATTTCCACGGATGAATTGTCCGCTTTGGCCTTGCCCATTGAGCTAAAATACGCTCGGGAATTATCCATATTGCGTTCAGCGGCTGGAAAGGGCCTGTTCCAAATCTGTAAGTGTATATAAGTGTATTCGGCGGTGTGTAATTGTCGACGTTTACGAAACGGTGTGAATTTCATCGCAGATCAAGGGGGATTTAGGGGGAGGTCGAATTCATTCGTCGATAACACGATTTCTGTTTTGTAAAAGAATACTGAATAGGTATAACACAAGCCTAATTTTATTCTACAAGCCAAAATCGTTCACCAATGTTTCACTATCTTCTACGGGCTCAAACTGCCCTCCTTTGCATGCTCACCGTTGGTTGGGCTGTTCATGCACAATGTGACGACCCAATCACATTTGATGCTGACCTAACCAACACTTCAGTTCAATGCCTTAGTGATTTGCCCACCTCGTGTGACGAGACCGTCGGGGCGAATCGAGGCGACGTCGCTTGCATATTGGGCGAGCAGCGCCTCTCCGCAAACACCTGTGAGGCTTCCATGGCCTTGGGCACAGGAGAAGACGGTGCAATCGTGCTGTTTGACATTGACGGCGATCCCAACGACGATCGATATTTTATTCCCACAGCCGAAGGACTAACACTGGTGCAATTCGAAAACGGAGTTGCGCAAGTATCTGGACAGGTCGCTGACGTTAACAATCCCGATGCCATTCTCAATGTGGAAATCGTATATGACCAAGGGACGTCTGGTGCGGATTGGTCAGGAGGCTATAAGTATGACATGAGTTGTGTGCCGACCACGGACATAACAGATACTTGGAGCATCTACATTTTGAATGCTGAGCTCAGTTATCTGATCGGGGAGGGGGATTTGGATGGTACCCTTTTGGAGGTCAACCACGCTCCATCGAGTGAGTACTTTGGTTTTCAGGTTGGTGAAATGGCCAATGACCGCAACTGCAATTATGGTGCGGGTGGTTGGTTCAGCTATCATGGAACCTTGAATGGTGTCGAAATCCAAGGTGGCCAGGGCGATGTCCTGCTCGATTTGGAATGCACTGATGATCTGGTGAACCCTTGCGAGGAAAACGAAGCCAGTGTTACCCTTATATACACCGCCATCGACACTGAATGCGGAGATGCAATCACTGAGGAGCAGGTAATCAGCCGTAGCGATACGGAATTGCCCACGTTTGACAATGCACCCGCTGACGAGCAGGTGGCCTGTGCAGATGGCTTACCTGATGTGCCGACGGTGACCGCATCTGACAACTGCGAAGACAGTGATGCAGAGGGTCCCACGGTGACCTACGATGGTCAAACGCCCGCTTATGATCAGATTTGCACTGGTTCCTACAAAGTGGACCGCACGTGGATTGCCGAAGATTGCTCGGGCAATCAAGCCACACATACCCAGACCATCACGGTGGTTGATGAGGTTGCTCCCGTGATATCCGGAGGAACAAATGCGCTTGTCGAATGCGATGGTGCAGGCAACACTGATGAATTGGCCGCTTGGTTGGCTGTTCAAGGAGGAGCGACCGCTGTGGACGATTGCGGCACAGTGAGCTGGAGCCACGATTATGAGGACGGTGACATGAGCAACCTCTGCGGCGAGACAGGCGCCGTAGACGTCATTTTCACATCGTCGGACGATTGTAACAACCAGAGCAGCATCACCTTGACCTTCACCATTCAAGACACAGGTGCGCCCACATTGACCGCTGCCCCCATTGCTGATGTGCCCTGCGAGACCTACAGCGCAGAGGGCATTTATGAAGCTTCGGCCAGTGACGTCTGTGGCGATGCCACTGTCGTGCTGGTGTCTGTGAATGAAGTCAGCAGCAGCTGCGCAGGCCAATTCTTGCATGTGTATAAGGCCGTGGATGACTGTGGAAACGAGAGCGAGACCTACGATCAGGTGGTGACCCTGATTGATGAGACCGCACCCGTGGTGACCATTTCTTGCCCGGCAAATGCAGCACTTGTTGCGGACGGTTCTTGCAATGCGGATACCACTCCTGATGCGCTTGGAATTGCCACCTTCACTGCTAGCGACAATTGCGACGAAAACCTCGACAATACCTTGGGGCACTCCGATGCAATTGAGACGCTTTGTGAAGGCAGCTACATCATAACGAGGACTTGGACCATCGAGTCTACAGATCATTGCGGCCAGTCATCTCAGGCTTCATGCGACCAGACCATTACGGTGACCGACGAAACGGCCCCAACGGTGGATGTCTCGGCAGCGAATTTGACCGTCGAATGTGATGGAGCAGGCAACGCGGAAGAACTTGCCGCTTGGCTCGCCAGCAATGGAGGTGCCCAGGCCAGTGACAACTGCAGTGCGGTGACTTGGAGTCACAGTGATGCTGAACTGAGCGACCTCTGCGGAGCAACAGGTGCAGCCACTGTGACCTTTACCGCCACAGATGACTGTGGCAACGCGTCCGAAACGACGGCCACCTTTACCATTGAGGACACCACCAATCCAACCATTGAGACGGCGGCCACAAGTGAGACCGTTGAATGCGATGGCGCAGGCAATGAAGAAGAACTGAATGCTTGGCTTGCGAGCCACGGTGGAGCGGCGGCCAGCGACATCTGTGGTGGCGTGACGTTCTCTAACAACTTCGCGGGCCTGAGCGACGGTTGCGGTGCCACAGGCAGTGCGACTGTGACCTTCACCGCCACGGATGATTGCGGCAATGCCAGCAGCACGACGGCGACGTTTACCATTGAAGACACTACAGCTCCGATTTGGAACCCATATGACACATACATGACTGCAGCGTGTGAGGATTTACTCGATCCAGAAGATCCCACGCTCGTTCCCCTCAGCGCTGAGGACATTTGCGGTGGGGTGAGTTACTCGATTGAAGCATACCAGTTGTCTGGCGGTTGCCCTGGCACTTGGATGCGCATTTGGACCGCCACGGACGAATGCGGAAACGCCTCAGTAGAGACTGAGCAATATGTCCAGCTTTTCGACATCATTGCCCCAGTTCCAGTCATCACTTGTCCAGCCGACTTCACGGTGAGTGCTGATGAGAATTGCCAGGCCGACACATCTCCGGCAGCGGCAGGGGAGGCCACGGCGACAGCAACAGACAACTGCGACAGCGATGTGGACATCATTATCTCGCATACCGACGGTGAGCCCACAAGCTTGTGTGATGGACAATACAGCTTCATCCGGACTTGGACAGCAGACGCTGTAGACGACTGTGATAACCCTGCGAGCACCAGTTGTGAGCAGCTCATCACTGTTGAAGACACCACGGCGCCCATCATTGGTGTTGCCGCTGCCAACCTAACGGTGGAATGCGATGGTGCTGGAAACTCAGCTGACTTGGAGGCTTGGTTGGCCGATAATGGAGGGGCAGAAGCCACAGACAACTGCAGTGCCATCACCTGGAGCCACAGCGATGCCACACTCAGTGACCTGTGCGCCGCCACAGGAGCTGTGAATGTGACCTTCACTGCTACCGATGATTGCGGTAACGCCAGTCAGACGACAGCGACATTTACCATTCAAGACACCACAGCACCGGCTTTCTCTGGCGATGTGGAGGTCAGCATTTCTTGCGATGAGTGGGCGTGCGATGCGGATGCGCTTGAGGCGCTCGGCATCTTCTCCATCGAAGAAGCTTGCGGCACATACACGCTCGAGGCATCCTGTGTCTCATTCAGCGGCGGTTGCGTGACACCTGTTGGCGCCTATCAGGCCAACTACACGGCCACCGACGAATGCGGCAACACCAGCGCATTCAGTCAAATCGTCATCTTGAGTGATGACGTGAAGCCCGTTCCGAGCATCACTTGTCCCGCTGAGGCCAATTTGACGGCAGATGCAGACTGCGATGCAGACCTAAATCCTTCCAACACTGGAATGGCCATCGGAAGCGCCACGGACAATTGTGATGCTGCCCCTGAGGTTGTGGTGACCCACATTGACGGTCCCATCTTGGAAGGATGCGCAGGCAGCTACTCCTTCACGCGCACCTTTACTGCAACAGCGACGGATCACTGTGGTAACACGGACAGCATCAGTTGTGATCAGCTTATTACGGTGAGCGACGAGACTGCTCCTAGCGCACCTGTCATCGATGGACCTGCAGATGCAGAGGTGTTGCTCGATGCCGATTGTGCGACCGATGCGAGCCCGTCTGTGACGGGAGAGGCCGCGGCTACTGCAACGGACAACTGTGACGCGTCACCATCTATTGCCATCACATACGAAGACAGCGCCCCGACATACGCCTGTGTGGGAGACGATACGGCAGAAGGCAGCTACACCTTCCTTCGGACTTGGACCGCCACTGCCACAGACGATTGTGGAAACGTGGGGACTGCCAGTACGCATGTTCAAACCATCACGGTAAGCGACGAGATTGCACCTGACTTCGCGGGAAGTGCAAACACCTTCGAAATTGCTTGTGACCTGTATGATGAGGCCGTACCATACGATGTGATGGCAGTTGACAATTGCGACAGCGACGTCAGCATTGTTATCCTGAGCAACTCCGAGGTCAGTGGCAGTTGTGCTGGAGCCTTACTCCGCACTTATGAAGCCACGGATGACTGCGGCAACAGTGTACAGTTTGAGCAGGCCATCAGCCTTATCGATACTGTGGCGCCACTCATCACCTTGACTTGTCCAGCAGACGCGACGCTCGAAGCGGACGCTGCTTGCGGTGCAGATACATCGATTACTGCCCTTGGAAATGCCGATATCACGGCCGTAGACAATTGCGACGCCGACCTTGACGTCAGCCTGACCCATCAAGATGTGCTCACCGAGGGTTGTGAAGGCAGCTATACGATTGCCCGCACCTTTACCCTGACGGCGACTGACCATTGTGACAACACATCCACGTTGAGCTGCACACAAAACATCGCAGTGATTGACTTTACGCCCCCAAGCATTGACATGGAAGCGTCCGATGTGACTGTGGAGTGCGATGGCAATTTGAACGAGGCGGAGTTTTTGCTTTGGCTCGGAACCAATGGCGGAGCTAGTGCTTCTGACAATTGCAGTGATATTGTATGGTCCAATGACTTCGTCATCACCGAAGAAGGTGAAATCATCGGCGCTGTTCAGGGATGCAGTCTGTTCACCGGCAGCCTTCTTGTAACCTTCACGGCAACTGACGGCTGCGGAAACAACAGCAGCACATCGGCCACATTCACCATTGAAGACACCACGGCACCTGAGATAACGGCTGCCCTTGAGGTGGACGTGCCTTGCGATGAGTACGACGCCGACATGCCATACAGCTATGAGGCATCGGACTCCTGTAGCAATGTGACTACCGCCATCGATGACCTCTTTTTCAGCGGGGCATGCGAGGGGACATACCAGCGAACCTATACGGCCACGGACGATTGTGGCAACAGTTCTCAGTTTATCCAAATCATCAACTTGACGGATGAGGTTCCCCCGTTATTTACCCTGAGTTGTCCTGCAGACACAACGCTCAGTGCGGATGCTGAATGCGGTGCCGATACCAGTATTGAAACCCACGGTCTGGCGACATTCGCCGATGTCATTGACAACTGTGATGCTGACGTTCAAATGACGGTAACGCATGCAGATTCGACAGTTTCCCCATGTGACGGAAGCAGGGTGATCACACGGACCTTTACCATCACGGCCGAGGACAACTGTGGCAACACCCTGACGCAGACCTGTGACCAGACCATCACAGTCAACGACGATACCGCACCGAACATTGTGGCTCCAGCGGATGTGACGGTGGAGTGTGACGGTGCTGGAAACGAGGCCGATTTGGCAGCGTTCCTTGCAGGGGCCACGGCCAGCGACAACTGCAGCAATGTCACGATTGAGCACGATTTCGACACACTCAGCGATGGCTGTGGAGCCACCGGCACTGCAACTGTGATGTTCACGGCCACAGATGCTTGCGGCAACAGCAGCAATGCTTCAGCGACCTTCACCATCGAAGACACCACTGCTCCGAGTATCGACACAGCGGCCTCGAGTCTGACTGTGGAATGCGACGGCATGGGCAATGTGATGGAATACTTAGCGTGGCAGAGTACCCTAGGCGGTGCGGCGGCCAGTGACGCCTGCAGTGGTGTGTCTTGGAGCCATGAGGTACTCGAGACAGGAGACGACTGCGGCGGTGCAGTGGGACACTCCACCTTGGAGTTCACGGCGACCGATGCTTGCGGCAACAGCAGCAGCACCACCGCGACCTTTACGATTGTCGATACCACGGCTCCCGAGGTTTCCGCAGCCAACGAGGTGGAAGTCCCTTGTGACGCTTACGATTCCGACACGCCATATGGAGACTATGCAGCGACTGATGGATGCAGTGGGGTGACCACCTCCATCGAGGACTTGTTCTTCAGTGGTCCTTGCGAGGGCTCGTATCAGCGCACCTACACGGCCACAGATTCTTGCGGCAACAGTGCGGAGTTCATCCAGATCATCAATTTGACCGATGAGGTGGCCCCCACCTTCACAATCAGCTGCCCAGCAGACACCACGCTCAGTGCGGATGCGGCCTGCGAGGCAGACATCAGTGCGGAGGCCCACGGCGTGGCAGAATTTGCCGACGTGGCGGACAATTGTGACAATGACGTCGAGATGACGGTGACGCATGAGGATGCAACGGCTTCTCCTTGTGACGGCAGCACGGTCATCACGCGGACCTTCACCATTACAGCCGAGGACAACTGTGGCAATGTCACCACGCTGACCTGCGATCAGACGATAACGGTCAACGACGACACTGCTCCGATCATTACAGCACCAGCCGACTTGACGGTGGAGTGCGACGGGTTGGGCAATGAGGCTGACCTTGTGGCATTCCTTGCAGGTGCCAGCGCCACTGACAACTGCAGTGCAGTGACCATCGAGCATGACTTCTCCGCTTTGAGCGACAGTTGTGGTGCCACGGGCAGCGCGACAGTGAGCTTCACAGCAACGGATGCTTGCGGCAACACCAGCAGTGCTTCTGCCACGTTTACCATCGAAGACACGACGCCCCCAAGCCTCACCATCGAGGGTCCAGCCAATCAGGATTTGATCCAGAATGGCACTTGTGACCTCGATACGGGTGTGGACGCTCTTGGTAACGTGTCATTTGAGACCGGTGACGCCTGCGGCAGTGCTACCGTAGAGATTACCCACTCCGATGGAGATGCCCTGTTCACGTGCGACGGAGACGACGATATGCTGGAGGGAAGCTACACGTTCATCCGGACCTTTACAGTGACGGCCACGGACGAGTGCGGGCTACAAACGACCGAATCGTACGACCAAACCATTACGGTCACGGACGACAGTGCGCCGAGTTTCACCAGCACAGGCGATGTTGAGAATGGAGAGGTCCAATCGGTGTGCTGCGAAAGCCATCTCGGGGACTTGACCATCCCAGAGGCTGTTCAGCCTTCGTACGAGGACAATTGTGACTCGGATGTGGCATATGCAATGAGCGAGACCCTCGTGGGAGCTTATGCACCTACAGACGCTGTTGACTTGTTCTGCTTGAGTACAACGCCTGCGGCTTTTGAGGACGGTGAGACATGCAATGGCTATGATCCACACAGCCTGCGCATTTTCGCCTTGCCGGGCGGTGCTGAATTCTACTTGGCTTCGGGTCCAGGTCTCGTGGCCAACAACGCAGATGGTACGCTGACACTGACGCAATCCACTATGGCTGCTGACGGATCCAGTGCCGGTTGGGATATCTCAGTGACCTACGGGGCTGCCTTGTCTTGGGACGATTGGAACAGTCAAGCTTTCCCAACTGGATATAAGCGCGATTGTGGAGACTTGATTGACGACCATGAGAACTGGGCGTACCGAATTCTTGAGTCTGGGTCCCTCACGGGAACAGGAGACTATGCAGGATCGGACCTCAGCTTGTCACATGCACCGAGCAACAACTACTACGCTTGCCAGTTCGGCCTCGGCGCCAACAACATGAACAATGAATACGGTTACAGCGGATGGTTCACCTATAGTGGCTCATTCTTGGACAGTGACATCATGGGCTCCGGCGACTTATTCGGTGACCTCGACTGTTGCTTGCCTTGGAGTATTGAGCGGGACTATAGCATCGCTGACGACTGTGGCAATGCCAATGGGTTCGCATACAGCATTGAGGTCAACGGAGAGGAGTGTGACGATGCAGACGGGGCGCTTGTGAGCGGCGGTCAGAACGGAGATCACACACCTGGCATCCTCGATGGCTTAGGTGAGGTGACGATGGGTAAGACTCCGATTCGCGTCACCAACCTTCAGCCTAACCCGACAAACGACATCAGCCAACTTGGATTCGTCGTGGACCACAACATGCGCATCCGCGTGGACCTGGTGGGCATGGACGGTGTCTTGGTGGCGGAGTTGTACGATGGCATCGCCCAAACCGGGGTGAACCACACCCTCGATGTGGACGCCGGCACCCTGAATAACGGAATGTACCAGATTCGCCTGAGCAGCAGTGCATACCTGGTCGTAAAGAAATTGCTCGTGAGTGAGTGATTAAGGAGAGGTCCTGGAGAGGGCCGCAAAACCAAGCCAATAAAAGCCACCCTTCGGGGTGGCTTTTTGTGTTGTCTTTTGTGAGTTGGGCTTCACCATTTTGACAGGCACGTCACCGATGCGTGCAACGAACCATCAATTTAACCCCACCAACGACCTTAGCTTGCTTGGCTTCACGGTGACGGGGAACATGCGCCTCTGCGTGGACATGTGCACAATGGACGGGATTTTGGTCTCGAGCTTTGAGACAGTGTTGCTTCTTCGAACGTTAATCACACGCTTGGTATAGAAGCAAACGCCCTTGAACTCGGCATACTAGATTCACCTCTTCAGCAGCCAGTATCTGGTGGTTAAGAAGCTCTTGGTGACAGAGTAATCTCCATCACCTTCTGATTAAGGAAAAGGCTGCTCTGCCGGGCGGCCGTTTTTGATTTTTCAAAGCCTTGCTCAATGCCGAATGAAGGCGTTTGCCTCGCTTATCCAATGAAGTCAATTTTGTTACGAGTGGAGTATAAAAAGGCCCATAAATGTGTTTTTCGAATTGTTCGATTATGTGATTTGAGACATAAAGCGGACGAATTACACTGAATAGATACAGCATTATTTGGGCGCACATAATAGCTTATACTATTTGTGTCGTGCATATATGGGAATTGGATAAGAAATCCATGATATGAAGCCAATTTAGGCTCACCAAAACGTACGCCATGCTTAAACAGCTACTCCAAGCCTCAGCGGCTTTCTTTTTTATTCTGGTGCTCACTGCAGCAGCAAACACTTTGTTCGGCCAGTGCGATGAGCCAATGGAATTTTTGCCAGCTCTTTCCAATGAAACGGTTCAGTGCTTGGACGATCTTCCAACTGAATGTGATGGCGAGCAGGGAGCAAGTCGCGGTGTTGTGTCCTGCGGCATGGCTGAGGACATTCAGAGCCGCATAGTGTGCACGGCTACCACTGCAATGGGCACGGGTGAAGACGGTGCTATCGTGTTGTTTGACGTTGATGGTGATCCGGACGATGATCGTTATTTCATGCCCACCACGGATGGTTTGTCGCTAACTCAATTTGAAAACGGTGTGGCTGTGGTCTCAGGTCAGGTTGCCGATATCAACGACCCAACGGCCATCCTGAACGTCAGTATTTTCTATGACAACGGAACCAGTGGAGCAGACTGGGACGGCGGTTACAAGTACGATATGTCATGTGCCCCAACTCCGGAAATGACGGATGCTTGGACCATTTATACCATGAACAGTGGATTGAGCTTTCTGGTAGGAGCGGGCAGTATGGAGGGCACCACCCTTCAATTGTCGCACGCGCCAGCCAGCGAATACTTCGGCTTCCAAGTAGGAGAAATGGCCAACGATCGCAACTGCAACTACGGTGCAGGTGGATGGTTTAGCTATGATGGTGCTATCAATGGCGTGGAAATTCAAGGCGGTACGGGAGACGTCCTTCTTGACCTTGAGTGCAATGAGGAACAAAACAACGAATGTGGTGAAGACGAGTCTTCAGTGACGTTTTTCTATGCTGCTTATGACGCCGATTGCTTCGACGTCATCACTGGCACGGAAACCTTCACGCGCCACGATACAGAGGCTCCCGCATTTGACAATGCGCCCGCTGACATTTCAGTGGCTTGCGAGGACATGGATATTGAGGTTCCTGAGGTCACAGCAAGTGACAACTGTGAAGACAGTGATGCGACAGGACCTACGGTAACCTACAATGGCCAGTCTCCACAGTACGATATTACATGCACGGGCTCGTACAAGGTAGACCGCACATGGACTGCTGAGGACTGCTCAGGCAACCAAGTGGGTCACACACAGACTATTACGGTCTATGACAATACACCTCCAGTTATTTCTGTCGGAGCTCAGTCATACACAGCGGAGTGTGATGGCAATTTGAACCAAGAAGAGTTCTTCGCTTGGTTGATCAATAATGGTGGTGCGATGGCCTCTGACAACTGCGGTGATGTTGTTTGGTCCAATGATTTTGTTGTGACGGATGAAGGTGAAATCATTGGTGCCGTTCAGGGTTGCAGCGCCTTCACAGGTAGCATTCTTGTGACTTTCACGGCCACAGATGATTGCGGTAACGCATCTGAGACCTCCGCCACCTTTACGATTGAAGACACCACGGCCCCTAATCTTACGGTCACACCGACTCACGACATCGCTTGTGAGGAGTATTCATCTGAGGGTATCTACGGTGCTTCATCGAGCGACGTATGCGGTGAATCCGAGGTGGTTCTGGTCTCCGTGAGCGAAGTGAGCAGCAACTGCGCCGGAGTATACCTCCACACTTATATGGCCGTGGACGAGTGCGAGAATGAGAGCGAGACGTATGAACAGGTGGTGACCCTCATCGACACGGACGCCCCAGCGGTGACCATCTGGTATTGTCCGGTTGACGCCAATCGATCCACCGACGAGAATTGCGAGGCCGACACCACCCCGGAGGCCAATGGCATTGCCCTCGCTTCGGCCGAGGACAACTGCGACGACAATCCAGAGGTGATCGTCGAATACAGTGACGTAGTGACTCCTGGGTGCACCGGCAGTTACACCATCGAACGCACCTGGACGGCCACAGCTACCGACCACTGTGATAACGCGGCCAGCACGAGCTGCACGCAGATCATCACGGTGACCGACGACACCGATCCGGTTCCTAGCATCAGCTGCCCTGCTGCTTACACGGTGGATGCCGATGAGCTCTGTGAGGCTGACACCACGCCTGCTGCTGCTGGTTCTGCGACGGCTACTGCCACGGACAACTGCAGCCCTGCAGATAACATCAGTCTTGACATCACTTACGAGGACAGTGAGGCGATTTTTGAGTGCGACGGCGAGTACAGCTTTGTTCGCACGTGGACGGTTGTTGCCACGGACGATTGCGGCAATGATGCGAGCACGAGTTGCACACAGACCATCACGGTTGAGGACAACACGGCACCGACATGGGATGCCTATGATACTTATGCATACGCTGCTTGTGAGGACCTCTTGGATCCCACTGACCCGACCTTGGTTCCCATCAGTGCCAGCGATAACTGCAGCGAAGTGAGTTACAGCATTGAGGCTTTCCAGCTTTCCGGGGGTTGCCCTGGCACGTGGATGCGCGTTTGGACTGCCACGGACGATTGCGGCAACGTTTCTGCAGAGACTGAGCAATACGTTCAGTTATATGACAACATCAAGCCAGTTCCTGTGATTGTTTGTCCTGAGGACTACACAATTGATGCTGATGGTGCCTGTGAAGCTGACATCACACCTGCTGCTGCTGGTGAGGCCACGGCCACAGCCACGGACAACTGCGCTGCAGAGGAGGACATCACCATTGCGATCACCTATGAGGACGGTCCAATCACTGATGTTTGCACCGGCGCTTACTACTTCACGCGTACTTGGACTGCAACGGCCACTGACGAGTGTGACAATGTGGATTCCATTTCCTGTGACCAGCTGATTACGGTCGAGGACAACACGGCTCCGGTCATCACAGGTGGAGCCGACGAGACGGTTGAGTGCGACGGATTGGGCAACCTCGATGAGTTGAATGCATGGTTGGTCAACAACGGCGGCGCCACGGCCACCGACAACTGCAGCGACATCACTTGGAGCTACGGCATGGAGCTTTCATCCAACGTCATGGCGTGGCACCCCCACCACATTGCTAACGGATATGATCACAACTTTCTCGGTGTCCCTGCATCTTGGGCTGCCTATTTGCCAGCCGACGGCATGTTCACCGTGACCCTGACCCACAACGGTGCCACGGAGGAATTCCAGATTAGTGGTTGGACGGGCGCTAATGATGGTGTGATTTACCTGTATGCGGTGGCCAATCCCGAGTTGGATTACCAGTTCGACATCTTCGGTGATGCATTCGGTGAACCGGTGACCATTGATGACACCGTCTCGATTTCGATTGATGAAGTTGAGCTCAGCGATGACTGTGGCGCGACCGGTTCTGTTGACGTAGTCTTCACGGCCACCGACGACTGTGGAAATAGCAGCAGCACATCCGAGTTCACCTTTGAGATTGAGGACACGACTGCACCTGTGATTTCGGGCAACATGGAGGAGAGCGTTTCTTGCGATGATTGGACTTGCGATGCAGACGCCTTGGAGGCCATGGGTCTATTCAGCGTTGCTGAGGACTGCGGCGATTATCACTTGAACATCACGTGCAGCGCATTCAGTGGAGCTTGTGTGACTCCAGTCCCAGGCTATTCCATCACGGTGACTGCGACGGATGAGTGCGACAATGTGAGTGAAGTGTTCATGCAGATGATTGATTTGTACGACGACGTCAATCCTGTTGCCAGCATCACTTGTCCTGCAGACTTCGTCACCACTGCTGATGAAGATTGCAATGCAGATACGACACCTGAAGCTGCGGGAATTGCAGAAGCGAGCGCCACGGATAATTGCGACGCTTCACCTGAAGTGACCATCAGTCATGAGGATGGCGAGTCGAACTACACTTGCTCAGGCAGCTATAGCTTCACGCGTACTTGGACTGCAACTGCTGAAGACCACTGTGGAAATGTGCACAGCGTTAGCTGCGACCAGTTGATTACGGTCAACGACGAGACGGCTCCGGACGCTCCGGTGATTGACTCACCTGAGGATGCCATAGTCTTTTTGGATGAAAATTGCACCGTGGACTCGAGTCCGGCTGTCACCGGAGTGGCTACAGCAACTGCGGAAGACAATTGTGACAGCAATCCCGCAGTCACTGTGGAGCACACGGATGGTGTTTTCGAATATTTCTGTGAAATTGACCCGGGGTTGGACTACTCGAATGAGGAGACGTCCCTGAACCTTCTCGTAACCAGTGGTGGTATGGTTTCCTTCAATTGGAGCTACCATACTGATGACGTTGATCCTTCGTACGATCCTGCGTATTACATCAATGAGGCCCAGTATTTATTGACGGATGATGATGGACCAAACGATCAGTCAGGGTCCATTAGTTTCGAGGTGTCGGAGGGCGATATGATTGGTTTCGGAATCAACGCAACAGATATGTGCTGTGGTGGGGCCATTTTGACAGTTAGTGGGTTCCAGGCTCCTGGAGGAGAAGATTTCACAGGGGACTACGCCCCCGAGAACTGGAATTCATTCGATGGAGCCAATGGGAGCATTGAGTTTTCGGATGATGCAAGCACACTTGTAGTCACAGGTTCAGATGATTCAGGTGAAGGGTCATACGGATTCGAGCGGGTCTGGATGGCATATGCCGAAGACGATTGTGGCAATCAGAGTGACACTTCGTACGCATATCAGTGGATTGAAGTGTTGGATACAATTGCCCCTTCTTTTGATGGCTCTTCTGAAGTCGTGAATGTCCCTTGTGACGAGTATAATGACGACCACATGTATTCTGTTGTGGCGAGTGACAATTGTGACAGCGACGTTAGCATTGCCATTCTGAGTAACAGTCAAGTGAGCGGCGCCTGTGCAGGTACTATCCTGCGCACATACCTGGCGATGGATGATTGTGGCAATGAAACAGAATGGCAGCAGTTCATCAACCTGACCGACGATGTAGACCCAGTGGTGACCATCACTTGTCCTGAGAACACAGATTTGACATCGGATGCCGCTTGTAACGCAGATACGACCCCTGATGCCAACGGCACTGCCAGTTGGACTGCTACAGACAACTGTGATACGGATTTGGACACAGATTTGAGCTACAGTGATGCAATTGAATATGGTTGCGAAGGCAGCTATACAATCACGCGTACTTGGACGATTACTGCTACCGACCATTGTAACAACGTGGGCAGCACGAGCTGCAATCAGACTATTACCGTGACAGACGATACAGACCCGACCATCAGTGCGGAGGCAATGGACTACACGGCTGAATGTGATGGCAACTTGAACCAAGAAGAGTTCTTCACGTGGTTGACTGCCAACGGTGGAGCGACGGCTTCGGACAACTGTAGTGATGTTGTTTGGTCCAACGACTTTGTTGTGACGGATGACGGTGAAATCATTGGTGCTGTTCAGGGTTGCAGTGCATTCACAGGCAGCATTCTTGTGACGTTCACGGCCACAGATGCTTGCGGCAACTTCAGCGAGACGTCTGCGACGTTCACGATTGAGGATACGACCAGTCCGGCTGCTTCTGCGGATGCGGTGACGGAGGTTGCCTGTGACGAGTACGATCCAGCTGTTGCTTATGGCAACTTCACTGCTGTTGATGCGTGCAGTGAGGTCACGGTAGAGATTGCCGACTTGGCTGTCAGTGGTGCTTGTGCGGGCAGCTACTCTCGTACCTACACCATCACCGATGAGTGCGGTAACGATACGTTGGTTTACCAGATTATCAACTTGACTGACGACGTTGCCCCGAGCTTCGACATCACATGTCCTGACAATGTGGACTTGGTTGCCGACGCTGACTGCAATGCAGATACGAGCGTTGAGACACACGGGTCTGCGACCTTCAGCAATGTGATGGACAACTGTGACGATGAAGTTGATATGGAGGTGAGCTCCAGCGATGAAATTGCATACGGTTGCCAGGGCAGCTACACGATTAGCCGCACGTGGACCATCACGGGTACGGACCACTGTGACAACACAACGGAGAAGACGTGCGTCCAAACCATTACGGTGAGCGACGAGACGGCTCCGACGATCAGCGGCGGTGCCAATGCCCTTGTTGAGTGCGACGGTTCTGGCAACACAGATGATCTGAATGCTTGGCTCGCTAACAATGGCGGTGCTACGGCGACGGACAACTGCAGCGCAGTGAGCTGGAGCCACAGCGATGCTTCGTTGAGCAACGGTTGTGGTGCCACGGGCACGGTTGACGTGGTCTTCACGGCCACCGACGAGTGCAACAACAGTGCTACGATCACGTTGACGTTCACGATCCAAGACACGACCCCACCAAGTCTGTCTATCGAGGGACCTGCGAACCAGAACCTTGACCAGAACGCCACGTGCGATGTTGACACGAGTGTTGATGCCTTGGGCAACGTGATTGCTTCTGCTGGCGATGCTTGCGGGTCTGCGAGCATTGCGATCACGCACGAAGACGGCATGGCCACCTACACCTGCACCGGCGACGATGAGGCGTTGGAGGGCAGCTACACGTTTGTGCGGACCTTCACGGTGACGGCCACGGACGAGTGCGGCTTGACCACGACTAACACCTACGACCAGACGATCACGGTGACCGACGGCACGGCCCCTCAGTTCACTGAGACATGTGATCTTGCCAACGGCGACATTGTGGAAGTTTGCTGTGAGGACTTGAGCGGCACAGTGACGATTCCGGACGCTTGCGAAACGGAGGCTGCCGACAACTGTGACAGCGATGTTGCCATTGCCTACACCGAGACGTACATGGGCGATTACGCACCGACCGATGCGGTGATGAGTTTCTGTTTGAGCACAACTCCAGCTGCATATGCCGACGGAGAGGCTTGCAATGGCTTGGATCCTCACGCGTTCAGCTTGTTCAACTTCGACGGCCAGCCACGTGTTGACTTTGTGAGTGTCGGCTCCGGCTTGGTGTCGCAGATGAACGACGGCACGTGGATGCTGGAGCAGGAGTTGACCAATGACGCTGGCACAGGCCTGCTCACCTTGACGGTGACCTACGGTGCTGCCTCAAGCTGGGACGATTGGTTCGTGGCCGGCCAGACCAACTACAAGCGCGACTGCGGTGTATTGGTTGACGACCACGAGAACTGGGATTACCGCATTCTGGAGTCAGGAAGTGTTACGGGATCTGGCGACTACGATGGTCTTAACCTTTCCTTGTCTCATGCACCTGCCAACGAGTACTACGCATTCCAGATTGGATTGGGCGCCAACAACCAGAACGACAACTACGGCTACAGTGGTTGGATTATGGCCACGGGCACCTACGGGGATGATGCGGTGTTCTTCAGCGGCGACTTGTTCGGTGACCTCGACTGCTGCTTGCCATGGAGCATTGACCGTGAGTACACGGCCAGTGACGACTGCGGCAACGCGACTGAGTTCGAGTACTCCATCTCGGTGAACGGTGACAATTGCGGTGACGACGACGGTGTCTTGGTGTCTGGAGGTCAGGACGAGGACCACACGCCGGGCATCATCGGTGGTGCTGGCGATGTGCTGACAGGAAAGTCACCTATTCGCGTGACGAACCTTCAGCCTAACCCCACCAACGACCTGAGCTTGCTTGGCTTCACGGTTACGCAGAACATGCGTCTCCGCGTGGACATGTACACGATGGACGGCATCTTGGTCTCCGAGTTGTATGACGG
>PBIE01000031.1 GCA_002720375.1 Crocinitomicaceae bacterium
GCACTGCCCGACCCCCAAAAATCCAAGATGGTCTGCACCTCGTATTCCTGCCCCAGATTGGTGCTCGAAAGCGTCGGGTCTTCCAAGACGGACAATTCATTGGCGTAATCAGTCGACTCGGTAACACTCACCCCAATCGATGCGACGCCTCCAGCGGACCCTCCTCCCACAGTAAGGTGGTCCAAGTTGATGTCGTAATCCTCAGCATGGGCAGCCACCCAACGGAGCGCCGCCTTGGCATCCCGGTGCGCCGGATAGATGGCCAATGCCTTTGACACCTCATATGCAGACAATTCTGCACCCAAAACCGAATCAACCCACTCTTGCGGAATGGTTCCAAAATCACTGCTCACACGGTAATCAATGGAGAAGGCCACCCAACCTCGGCTGGCGAAATACTCTGCCATGGCCACAGCCCTCCAACCGCCCCGTGACCCTCCAGTAAACCCGCCGCCATGGATGACAACAATGGCAGGCCGATTTTCTCCTGCCCCCACTGGAACATATGCGTCCAGCAGCAAAGGCATCGTCTCAGAAGCATCGGAATTCAAAGACTGATGACTCAAACCTTGGGCATAAACGATGCCCGTATCAACCGTGAATGCATAGGTGGAATCTGTTGTCACAGAGGGAAGCTCGGGGGTGGTCACGCATGGCATACCGAAGACATTCAGCATGGCCAGCACATCGCTTACCCCCACCAATCCATTGCCCGTGATATCAAAGGGCCCGCAGTCTTGGGCGCAACCAAATTGCCCCAGCAACAGCAGCACGTCGGCCACAGAAATGAAGCCATCAAAATCCAAGTCCTCAGGACAGTCGAGGTCGCCATCACCTCCATCGTCACCGTCACCCCCATCATCACCCTCATCTTCGAATGCCAAGAATTCCTGAGCATAGGCGATTTGGTCCGGGTTCGAACCGTGGCCAGCATCACCTTGCAGGAGGACCACATCGCCGCCGAGGTAACTGAATTCAATCAAAGCTGTGCCTGCTATTGCATCTCCAGTTACAGCAGGACCGATGTGCCCCTGCTGGATGGCCACCTGATGAATGGCGAATTCTGCCGGCAAAAAGACATTACCAACTGCGGGGCCACCCCCATAGGGAATCATTGGATCATTGGTGTTACAAATCGATAGATAACGGCGGCCCTGAGCCGGATCTACCGTGTCGTTATAGCCACAGAAAGGCAGCGGTGCATTGGTTTGGCCTGAAGGACGGTGGAATGCTCCATTGTGGAATTGCGGCTCATTCATCTGAGACACTAAAGCCACAAAGGCATCTAGTCCTGGATGATCCAATTCGATAAAAGCCTGATTTACCAAACCCGCTCCATTCGATGATCCTGCGATGCGAATGTGATCCATGTCCACGTTGTCGAACGCGGACAACTGGTCAATCAAATCCGCCAACATATCGATATCGGGGGCATCGCTGTTTTCACCGCACAGGTTCCAAGAATTCATGTACCCCGTCGGCGCAATACGGATGTGATTTTGAAGCCAGCTGTTGGTTTGAAACAACATGCCTTGGCCGGTATTTCCGTTGCCGTGCAGCAAAATGCACACTGGATGTCCTTCAGTTGGTGTCGGACCATTGGGCACAGAGACTGCCACTGGATAATTCCATCCTCCCGGTTCCTGGGGCCAGGTCTGGACCAAATTGAGATCATTGGCATTGACCAAATCCTGTGCACTCCCGGTCAGACTGAGCAACGTGGAAGAGGCCAAGAGGAACACAAGGCGATTCGGGGATTTATAAAATGTTAGAACCATCTCATTAAGAACGAATAAAAACGAACTCGGTTTACTCAGAGCAAAACGGGTTTTGTGCACGTCGGTCAAAATCAAATGTCAGAACTACAAAGACAAACTGGCAACAGCAGCAAGCAAACGGTCATTCTGATCTGAGCTGCCCACAGAAACACGCAGCAAGCGATTCAGTACGTGCCGAGAGTCCGCGTGAAAGAAACGCCGAACGACCACCCCCCTTGCCAAAAGTTCAGCGTGAAGTGCTTCAGCATTCAGCGCGAGCAGAGCGAGAAAATTGCCCTGGCCTTCGACCACTTTCACAGACGAATCGTTCATCACTGCCTGCACACCGGCATTCACTCGCTTCCGCTCTGCAACGCAAGACGCAACACGCGCGCGCAGCTCCTCCCCGAATTCCCTGAGAAGCATCGCGCCCACAGCTTGGCTCATGGCGTTTACAGGAAAAGGCATCCTAGCGGAATCCAAGACACGGATGAGCTCCGGATGGGCCGAAGCAAAACCCAGGCGCAAACCCGCAAGGCCCAACTTCGACAAACTCGACAGACATACAGCGTTGCCCAAATCCACCACTTCATCGGCAAGCGAACGAACCGAAGCGTACTCGATGTAGGCTTCATCCAACACGAAAAGCACATCGGTATGGCGCATCATACACGCCTTCATTTGATCTGGGTCGACCACACTTCCCGTGGGATTGTTGGGTGTCGCGAGGAAGACAAGGTTGGGCTTTACCGCTTTCAAGGCCAGCTCAAGGGCAGCGAAATCAGGCTCCATGTTCGGCTCAAAGTCAAAGGTGTGCGTCTCCAACCCGTGTGCAGTGGCCGCCATGCGATAGGCCTCAAAACTCATTTCAGGCACCAGCACGCGTCCAACAGCTTGTCCATTTCGGGGACGTCCAAAAGCCGCACAAATGCGACCGACCAAATCATCGGCGCCATTGCCGACAGACATCGCATCGATATGACGGACACCAAAAAAACGGGCAGCCGCCTTCCTAAGATCGGTAGACGAGCCATCGGGATATCCTGCCAAGGACACCTCCGCAGTCACTTCCGCGACGCGCTGTTTCATCTCAACAGACATGGAGAACAAGGCCTCATTCCGATCCAATCTAACCGCGTTTGGATCTTGGACATTCGAAAAACGGGGAGCTGTGGCCAACAAGTTGTCCCGCACAAGAGCCAGTGTTGGGACAGAATGGGAAAAGAGTGTCGGAGTGGACATGGCGGGCGGTTTGGATGAGCCCAATGTGCCAAGCTTAGGATCCGACCAAACTGACGATTGTCATCGCAACAGATGCGTTTCGTCCAAATCAGGCTCCCGGCCGAGCGTAGACCTCGAGATGGAAGCGTCCAATGTCTTCTCTGGCGCGAAGAAGCGTTTCAGACTCCACCTCCGCTCCCATGGATGCAGCCAAAAGAATCAATTCAGAGGTGATGACCGATGCTGTGCGAATCGCCCGTTCACCCGTCACTCCCTCCGGCAGTGGCACCGAAACCCTGACCCCGCTTTCAATGGCCGAAACGTTAAAATCAACAACAAACGCCCCACTATCAAAAGACCACTTAAACCTCACCCGATTTCCATCCACGCCAACAGACAAGGGCACATCGCCAACCAGCCTCCGTTCAAACCACTGGCCTTTGGCGTCCTGCATCACCGTCTGGTGGGCCGTCCATTGGGGCAGGTTTCCCGGATTGGACAGGAAGGAAACAACGGCATCCACTGTACCTGGCAATTCTGCTTCCACCCGCGTGGGCACCGCCTCTTGAACCTCTTCTTCTCCCAAATAAGAGAGCATGGAATTGGCCAACTCTGCCATGTTGCCCTCCTTGAAGACCCCTTCTTCCGCGACTTCCGTCCGTTCGATCAACTCCATGAAATACCCTGTCTTTTCCCGAGAAATAAAGACCTGACGAAGGCCGCTGAGCGGATCGTGGACGATGCGGTTCGACGTCAAGGGAATGCCCGCCTCCTCCAAATGGCGAAAGGCCCCTGCCAAATCGTCCACAGCATAGGCGACGTGGTGAATTCCAGGACCATGAGCGTCAAGATATTTGCTAAACACACTGCCTTCCTTGAGGCTTTGGGTAACCACCACCACCCGGGACGGGTCACCCGGCAGATGCAAAACGTGGTTGAGCATGTCAAACTCTCCTTCAGGAGCACTTCCTGCATTCACCTTCTGCTCCCGAACCCATCCAAAACCGAGCACATCCATATGAAAGCGGCTGCATGCATCTGCATCCGCTACAAGCAAGGTGTAGTGGTCTAGGCGTCCGAGAGAAAGAGGAAATGGATTCATGACAAGTCAGGATCAGGGGTAAGAAACACACCAAAAGAAGAGGCAAACACATGGTCTGGGTCCCATTTCTGGCGGGCGAGGACAAGATCGGACCACACAGGCACAAAATGACTGCGCCAGAATTCACGGTTTTCGGGCGGTGTGTCGGGAAGGTAGCGCTCTCCACCCACTGTCCGCAACCGCTGATACACGGCCTCATTGTCCGCCATGAGTTCTGCGATTCGATCAGGCGTTGCCGGATCCGCGCGCCTCAACAAACCCCAAAAAAGGCAGTATTCAGTATCGGGCAGTCGAAACCACGGAGCCTTGACAAGGGATGTTTTCAGCGGGAAAAACAGAACGGGACCCTCACCGATGTCCTGTTGGGGCCGAAGGCGATTGAATTCGGCATCCAACAAAGCCAGCCCCTCTTCATTCAATGGCACCCAAGAGCACAGCTCAGGATGGGGAGCTGCTCCCCGGAATTGCTCTTCCAAAACAAGCGGAGGAACCCGAAAACAAAACGACTCCCAATCCATCTCCCACGCATGGGACAATCCCGGTTCGTTCGCCAGTTCCTTCTCAGTCAAGATGGAAGACAAACCGCCATGAGGGCCACCAACAAAGTCCACAAGCTCAAGGTTATAGACCCAATCTCCTGCGACATCACTCAAGGCGCGGTCCACGTCCTCATCGGCCAATGGCATGGCCTCCGTCGAGTTCATTTTGGTCACAATCGAAGCCTTGGACTTCGCTGCTGCGAAAGCATGAATAAGGTGCGATGACCGCTCGCGGGTGTGGCGCTCGATATCCCGCATCATGTTCGACAGAGACCCATAACACGCTTGGACCAACCTCACCTTTTCAGGGGCGGGCTCAAGGGGGATTTTCGCCTTGGTAATGATACCGAATGTCCCATGGGTGCCGCGCACGGCATCGAACAGGTCCCGGTTCGCAATCGGACTACAACGCACAACATCACCATTGCCGGTCACCACCTCCAATTCGAGGAGTTGGTCCATTTGTGTTCCCCGCCAAAACGACATGAAACCAAAGCCCCCCATTGAAATCGTCCCCCCTACCGAGACCTTGAGCCAATCGGTGACAATGGGCGGGGTCACCCCCCGTTCCATCGCCACCTGAAGCACCACATCCCAGCCCGTACCCCCCTCCACCTCAATGTGAGAATCTGTGAGACTGCAGACGTTACCCATGGATTTCATGTCGATCACCAATCCACCCTTCGCCTGCATCTGAGCACCCGCCGAATGGGCGAATCCACGGGGCGAAAGTGAAATTCCCTCTGCCCTGCAGAATTGAACCGCGCGAACGACGTCCTCGGTGCCCTTTGGCCGAAGCACAGCCGCAGGCCGACGGCGACGCACCTTGCCAAAGTCCCAGGCTGCCATCTCCAGTCGCTCGCCATCCACAACCACTTCTCCCTCGAAATCGGGCAAGCAGCCCACCCAATCAGGTCGAGTGTGGCGCATCTCGACCTCCTCCATGAACCCGTCCCACGCCAAAGACAATCTAGTGCGACGGAAGTCCTGCTCGAAACCACTCTCTACATGACCCATATTTTCTGCGAGCACAGCACTCAATCTCTCGATTGCATCCTGGTACAATCCAGAGCAAATCAGGCCCTCCAGAAAGTCCTGGCTGACAGACAGACCTTGAGCGGTCATGGCCCTGTGCAATTCAACAGGCTTCATGTCATCAAAGCCGGACCAGTCTCAAAATCACGGATTCGTTTCGAACCTCGTTGATCATCTGCAGCATCAGCAAGCCGGAAGGCATGGACTCCACATCCCAAATCATGGGCGAAGCCAATGCAGTGCGCCGCTGCAATTCATTTCCCTTGCCATCCATAAGCACCACACTTGACCCCTTCCAATGGTCCGCAAACCGCAGGATAAATTGAGAAACACAAGGGTTTGGTCCAACCCGGACATCTCTATCCGCCGAAAGCGCGTCAATGGAGAGGTAAGTCCATGCGTCTGATTGGGCACCGGGACAATCGATGAAATCCGAGACCCAAACAGTGTAGACACCGTCCCCCGGATTGGACAACAGCGCATCGGTTTCACCCTCGAGCTGAACCCCATCTGACCACCATTGGATGCCCGCATAATTCCCGTCTACCAACAAGTTTCCATCCGCATCCTGAGAAACCTGGGGCGCTTCCATGGGCCAACACACAATCAATGAATCGCTGGCCAACGGACAACCGAGTCCCGAAATTGACGCCACGCCATACCAACCGCTTTCTAAGGGAAACCACACCTGACCTCCCGAATACACCGTGTCGACGAGGGCACCATTGAGAGACCAAGCCCACCACGGATGGTCTGCGCTGGTTTCGAGCCCCATTGGAATCCCATTGGCCTCAATCAAATCCAACGGCATGCTCGCATTCGGCAGGCAAAACAGAAGAGAATCTGACGTCGCCGAACACCCGTTTGAATCCAAGGCCGTCACCGAGAACCAGCCGCTCTCCTCAGGGTTGAAGAAGGCCTCAGTCCCACTCCCAGTTTCCGATCCCGACAGCGACCAGTTGTACTGAAGCAAGCTGTCATTGGGGCACGCCACACCATCATCGCCAGCGAGAACAATGTCCACTTCAGGCAATGGGTAGACAACCAGCTCTGCAACGTCCACCACCGAAACAACTGGATCCACTCCAATCGTCAGCTGGGCATTGCTGGGGTTGGCATCGACACTCAGTGTGCCCGGTCCATTTGGGGAAAAGGGCGCCCAGCCCAACCAATCGTCTCCATCAAAAAGGTCTTCGTCATAGAAGTCGATGGCATAAGGCGGGTTGTTCAGCACCACATTGAGGCCGGTCCAATTCGCTGAGCCAGAATCATCGACCGTTCCCGAGGTATACACCACGTTGTCGTTGGCGTCCTTCAAGGTGAAATAGGGATCCGGATTGCCGAAAAAATCATCCCATCCGCCTCCGCCAGTGCTGAAGAGTTGCACCTGCTGCAACACCTGATCGAGAATGGTGGTCTCCAAGGTGATGCTCTGATTTCCTGGGACATCAAACAACACATTGTCCAGCGCCGGGCCAGATACCGTCCCACCCAAACCGAGGTTCCATTGGTGATCGGTGATTTGGTTGCCCTCTCCGAAAACAGTCGCATCGAAGCTGGCCAAGACCTGACCACAACCGGCCGCAGGCTCAAAGGTGAAAGAACTCGTGCCTCCAGACCCCGGGTCCACCACCAGCGTCAAAGAGAACGACTCGGTAATCTCTTGCTCAAACCCAAGCGCAGAAATCACAGCAAAGATGCCCAACTGCAATTCAAACACCCCGGGAAATGCCGGCACGCCGCACAAGGTGGCGCAGCCGGAGGTTTGGCCCGAGGCCGGTTCGTAAACGCCATCCTCATCATCAAAAAACAAATCCATCCCCGGCGGCAAGCCTGTCACGCTGGTTATGGTCACCATATTCAAACTGGCGACCAGCCCCGTACCCTCGTCAGTGATTTCAGCGGGGATATAAACACTGACAAAGGTTTCATAGGGCTCCCCTGCTGTGCCAGCCGGCAAAGATGACGGACAAAGGGTGGGGAATCCATCCGGAGAGGAACAATTCGGGTCCACCTCACATTCAGTGCACTGGGCGTGGAGGAGAGGAGACAACATCAACAGCCCAAAAAGGGAGAGGACAAACGCGCTCAGCTTCATGCCCTGAAGATGGGCATTTCCTCGCTACCCATCGCCCCCTCCAACAAGGGATGCCGACGTAATTTTCCCCCATGCGCATCCAACGCTTCCATTTCGCAATCTCAACCCTGCTCCTGCTCTTCTCAACCGGCCTCCTCGAAGCGCAAAAGCCCAGCATACCCATGACCACCCGGCAGGCCGTCAGCGGAATAGGTGAGCTGACCGGCAAACACACCGATGCCAAGGCGTTTCAAGAACATGCCCAAGGGCAATTCCCGGTTGCATGGGTCAGCAATCGCCCCACCGTGGGGTTCATTGGTCGTCTCGGCAACGACATCGGCGCAGCAGACTGGTTGAATTGGACAACGGCGCACCCAGAAGTGCTGCCAGGAGTCTGCCGCAACGGCATCGCTTCCTTTCGTCTGGACGCATACCACCTTCATCTGCTGGAACAATTGCCTTTAGATCGGGTCGAATTGGCATCCAAGGCCGTGCCCGATCTGGAGCGCGCTCGGGTGGGCACCCGGGTAGACAGCGTCCATGCGGGACTCAATCTGCCCCAGGCCTTCCATGGAGAGGGCGTGCTGATTGGCGTTCTCGACTGGGGCTTCGACTACACCCACCCCAACTTCTATGACACCACACTAACATCGACTAGAATCCGGGGCGCATGGGACCAATACCGCCAATCGGGACCAGCACCGGCCGGCTTCGATTACGGCACGGTGGCCGAGACGCCGGCGGACCTGATGGCGATGGGCAGCGATACAGCCAACGTCTACTCCTACTCTACCCACGGCAGCCACGTCGCAGGCATCGCAGGCGGCTCCGGGTGCGGCATCGGACTTCACGGCATGGCCCCTGCCGCCGAATTCCTGTTTGCCACCCTCATGGTCGATGAAGCTGCCGCCTTGGACGCTTTCGCTTGGATGCAAGACCTCGCCGAAGCCGACAACAAGCGCCTGGTCATCAACAACAGCTGGGGACTGCCGCAATGGGGCACCCCAGACGGAACGTCCCTCGCAAACCAGTTCATCGATGCGATGTCTGAAGAAGGTGTGGTGTTCGTCAGCTCGAATGGAAACAACGGCGACAGCAACTTCCATTTCGATCACAACTTTGAGAGCGCCGAAGACACCGTCCGGTCGCTCGTGGCCTTCTACCCACTTTCCTCTCATCCCTCTGCCTGGGGACAAAACCTGACCTTATGGGGCGAACCTGGCGGCTCGTTTGGCATGGGCCTCGAATTTGCGGACGGTGCCTACAATGTCGTCGGGGCGTCCGAATGGGTGAACTCAGCCGACGGTCCTGACCTCTGGGAAACGGACATCATCGTCAATGGAGACGACAGCATATTCTATGATGTCGCCGTCGAATCCGCCCACCCGGCCAATGGCAGGCCCTTTATCCAACTGCGCGTCCACAAGGGCAACTCCAACGTCAATGTGGTCCTGAAAGTCAACGCGGAGTCTGGCCTTGTTCACGCATGGAACCACACCCACCTGTCCAATGACGTCGGAAATTGGGGGTGGGACTTCAGCTCGGCAGGACAACCGGGATGGACCCCTGGAGACCCTTTCTATGGGGTGCAGCAGCCCGCCTGCTCACAAAGCGTCATCGCCATCGGAGCGCACAGTTCCGACTTCGTGAACTCCGGCGGCAACGAAATTGGGGGAACACTGGCCTATTTCAGCACGTTCGGCCCCACCCTTGATGGGCGGCTCAAGCCCAACCTGAGCGCACCGGGGGTCAACATGGAGTCATCACTGAGCTCCTTCCGAGACGGCGAATACAACGTCACTGAAACCGTGGAATTCGACGGAACCACCTATGAATTCGCTAGGCTCTCCGGCACGAGCATGAGCAGTCCTGCAGTCGCTGGTATCGTGGCCTTGATGTTGGAAGCCAACCCCAGTCTGACACCAGCCGAGGTCATGGCCATCTTAGAAGAGACGGCGAGGGAAGACAACAATACTGGCGAACTCCCAGAAGAGGGCGACCACGTTTGGGGCTACGGAAAAGCAACGGCCACAGATGCCGTCCTCGCAGCCCTCGCGCTCAGTGAAACCCCTTCCAGCTCAGCCTTCGAGAACACCAGATTCAGTGTACACCCGAACCCTACCTCCGACCGATTCTGGATTCAAGGACCTTCGGAGGAACCCATACAATGGACGCTTCTCAACCTTCAAGGACAGCCAATCGCAAGTGATTTCAGCCTTGCTCCATGCAAAGTCGATGTAAGTAAGGCGGCAAATGGAGCGTTTCTCCTGCGCATCAAACACGGCTCACATGTCGAGCTGCTTCGATTGATGAAGACCAATTAAACCCACTGCACTCTCCACGGGCATTGCTCGGAAGACCAATCCAAACATCACGAGTTGGCGGTCATCAAGAAGCCCAGCGCATTTGGTCGATCGTGAAATGATCATCCATCTTGACGAAGCCGCGCTGGGGAATCACACTGGCACCCAACTTCTTTTTCTCGATTGTGGCCGTCAATCCAAGTTTGACCTCGCTACACCCGAGTTCGCGGGCGCGAAGCACACACTGATAAAGGGCTTGCTTATAGACATTGTGTGACCCGATGAAACCGTAGTCCAACCCCACAAACTTGGCGGAATAAACTGCTCCATTGCGGTGACTGAACATCACAGCAACCGGCATACCACCGTTGCCTCCATCCTTCAAGTACAGCCGAATAACATCCCAGTCCGCACTGTCCATCATGGCCATGAACCACGTTTTGGGCAATTCAAAAGTGTTGATCTCCAGTGCACGAGATTTGACCTGTTGGTAGAGACCGAAGAGGTGCTCCTTCTCCGCCTCATCGAGGTCCCCTGAAGTGCGAACCTCAAAGCAATCCACATAGGGCAGGATTTCTCGTCTGACACTGTATCGATACCGCGAACGCAGCCCGTCCAAAAAGCCCTCCGGCGTGGTCCAATCCATGCGACTGACCTGGTGAGTGTCGGGGAGTGAAACACTGACCCAGCCTCTATCCAACATGTCCTTTTCAGACACTGGCGCATCAGCAAATCCCCGCAACATGACCCCCTCCGCATCCAACTGCGATTGAAACCGCTCCGCCTCGGAAAGCAACAAGACCAGGGCCTTTTGGGCATCAGGGTGGTCTCGGTCAACAAACACCTTGCCTTCACTCAACAGCGAACCCACCATGACCAGCTTTTGAAATCCGACGCCATCAGATTGGCTCCGCAACGCCTCCATTCGCTCCGAAACATGCTTTTCAGAGAGCATATCAGCCTTGGTCAAAGCACACGTCAAGTAAGTCCCCAATACAGACCTGCCATCCTGATCTGTCACATGGACATACCGGTAAACCCAATCGTCAGGACACTGAATGGCCTCTGCCGCAAAAACCGACTCCTGCATGCGAAGCCCCTCGAAACTGTCCACGTCCTCCTTGCCGAACATCCGGTCCCACGCTTCACGATCAAGCGCTGAACAAGACGAGACGATGCGCAGATTTAAACCGGTGCACTCCGCTTCCTTTTTCGGCAACTCCGGCGTCTTCTGCTTTGCATAAGAGCTAAACAGACGGTCTAACGTTTGGCGGTCCATGCCATGTCGCTCCATGACACGGGGATGGTGCTCCGAAAGGGCATCGAGAAAGCACTGTATGTCGCTGTCCGAATGCCGCGCCGTCACTGTAAAGCGAACACCTCCACGCTTCATGGACACTGCGGGAAACACCCCCGCCGAAGCACAAAACCCGCTGGAACGCATGTCCTTGAGCACATCATAAGCCACTTCAGGCAAACCACACGGCACGAAAAAGATGGGCGTCGGTGCATCGCAAGCAACGGGTAATCCACGTGCAGTCAAACCAGACCGGACCTGGTCTATGTTTTGGCGCAATTGATGCTGCAAAGGCGCCAAATAACCGGAAAGATGAAGCTTGGCAGACGCGATGGCGGCCCCCATCATCGGCGGCTGAATCGGCCCAGAAAACAACAACGGTCCGCCAGTGTGCAAGATGCGTTCGTGCCAGTCACGTCGGGCTGTTACGATCGCACCGCCAGCGGCGGAAAAGGCCTTGTTGAGTGACGTGGCAAGCACCATCCGCTCATGCAACTCCACCTGAGACAAAATGTACCCTTGGCCCCGATTCCCCATCCAGCTCATGCCGTGGGCATCGTCTACATACAGGTGAAAATGATGGAATCGGTCCAGACGCTCCATCAGGGCTTGGATCGGTGCCCCATTGCCGTACATGGAGTAGATGCCGTCGACGAGGTACCACACCTTCTCGCCCTTGCTGCCGTGGGCCTCGAGCATCGCATCGAGTTTGTCGAGGTCATTGTGCGGCAACAACCGGACGGTCGTACCTGAAGCCTGCACCAATTTGGCCGCCATTTGCACGCTGGAATGCACATGGTGATCCAGCAAAATGACATCCTGTACCCCCACCAAAGAAGGCAGGGCAGCCTGATGCCCGAGTGTCGTGGTTGGCGTGGCCACGACGTGTCCACCAAACACGCGGCCAAGCGTCTCTTCTAACTCATCATAGAGTGCAACGCGACTGAATGTGCGGGACGAGCTGTATTGCGTTCCGTATTTGTGAACCGCCTCCACAGTGCCCTCAACGAGGTTCTCATGGTGCTCCAAGCCGAGATAGGAACAGGAGCTGAAATTCAACACCTCCTTGCCCTCCAACGAAATAACTGGAGACAGGGTGTTGACGGAGTCTACAGAAAGGTGCCCTACGCCCTTGGCGATGCCATTGCGGACAACCTGATGCAAAATAGAAACTTGTGGATTCATGGCTTACTGGCTTGGTTCAGGCAAAGTGCAACTGGACTTGCCACGGCAGATTGCCCTCCATCATGTCTGCGGGTGACATTGGTCATCCCGTCCCGAACAAAGTCAACAAATGCCCAAAAGGGACAAGCTCAAAAATGTCATCTATACCCCAAATACTGCAGAAACATCTCAGCTTTGTCACGGTTGTACCTCCGCACAGGTTCTTAAAGCACATGACCTATCGACCGTCCTTTTTCTCAATCATCCTCTGCGCTTTTGTAACACTGGTCATGCCATCACCAGGTGCCAATGCACAGTGCGAAGCCGACCACACCATCGTGATGGCGGATTACTATTTCGCCCCGGCAGAATTGACAATCCTGCCCGGTGAAACCGTGGCCTTTGTCAACGTTCAGGGCACGCACGACGTCAACGGCATCAACAATACGCTGACGGGCGAGCCATGGAACAACCCGGTAGATTTCTACCTCGAACAAACCGAAGGAACCGAAGAAGGCACCTGCATGGGTGTGGTGACCTTCGACATTCCCGGGACCTACAACTTCGATTCGAGCATTGGCTTCCAGGCCCAGCTCGGCATGGTCGGCTCCATCACGGTTGACGCCTTCACCATTCTGGATCTGCTGAACGAAATGTGGGCAAGCAGTTTCGAAGACATGCCCGACGTCTTCGAATCCTTCTATGCCATGCAGTACAGTTGCCCCAACTGTTTGGCCGCCATGGAGGGCATCGAAGATTACACACTCTTTCTCCCTGACGCCAACGCCATCGATGCATTGCAGGACATGATGAACCTCGGTCAGTTCGACATGCTCAATATCCCGGATTTCGTGGATATTTTGGAATACCACATCATCGAGGGCACTTATTTGGCCGAAGACCTTGAGCCTGGCATGGTCCTGTCCACCCTGAACGGGGAGAACACCGTCGTCGGTGAAAATGCCAACGGGCTGACCATCGACGGAGCCAACATCATCGCCACCGACTTCGTCGCCGACAACGGCGTCTTCCATGTCATCAATTATGGGATGGCCCCCTCCACGTCCCCCGAGGCCACCGTCTACCAAATCGTTGTCGACAGCCCAAATCACACCCTGTTCGAACAGGAGATCAACGCCAACCTGCTCAACGACGACCTCATCGGGCAACCCGTCATCAACGACAACGAAGACGTGCCAGGCCACTTCACCGTCTTTGCCCCCACCGATGACGCCATCTTCGCCTTCGCAGAAGAGAACGGATTCGACGACGTCGACGATCTATTCGACTCACCCTATTGGAACGAAATCCTGCGACGCCATATCGTGGAATATCCCCTGACCAGTGATGAACTGGGCAACAACGGTTTAATCATCACGTACGGTGGAGACGGCATCTTCACCTTCGTCAACGGCGACGGCATCTTCGTCGAGAACGCCCAAATCACCGTACCAGACCTCTTGGCCTACAACGGAGTAGTGCATGTGGTCAACGAGGTCATTGACTTCGAGTTCCCCAACCCCGTGGGCACCTGCGGCACATGGACACTGAACATGAACGCACCGGGCGGGGAAGGTTGGAGTGGCGTGATGCA
>PBIE01000032.1 GCA_002720375.1 Crocinitomicaceae bacterium
CATTCTAAGAGCGATTCCAACCCGTTGGCAGCCCAGCTCAAGATGTCGCTCCACCAGCCCGTTGGTCCTGTAGTGAGCTGACTGGGTTCTGCGCCCATGTACTTCAGGCCGTCGAGCACAGCGGATCGAATCCATTCGGTGAGTGCGCGAGTCAACTTGAATCCGGCAAGGGCGATGCCTGTGAGGGCTGCGGGTCCTGCGAGGTGGTAGGCGCGCAGACCCTGCCTCTTCATGTAGCCGAAAGCCTGCCACCAGCCTCGCAGTGCGCTGAGAAATTCCCGAAGCGGCGTCAAGGCAGGAGACTGAGAGGAGGAATTGATAAAGGGCAACGGCCTTAAGTTCGGAAGTGATGCTTCAAGCCCGACCAAAGGCGGCGCCAACTTCCGATAATTCATCGAAGAAAGTTGGGTGGCTCTTGCCTACAGCATCTGCGCCTTTAATTTCCATCGGTGCTCCAGCCAGGCCCAATACGGTTCCCGCCATGACCATACGGTGGTCGCCGCGCCCATTGAGGGTGGCAGATTGTATCGGTCCAGGGTGAATGACCATGGTGTCTTTTTCGTGGTTCAGCTCGACTTGGATTCCAGCTTTTCCGAATTCTGCAGCGATGGCTTCGCCCCGATTGCTTTCTTTGTGTTGGAGACGGTGCAGGCCTGTGAGTCTGGTCGGTCCTTTGCAGAAGGCGGCATAGGCGGCCAGAGGGGGGAACAGGTCGGGGCAATGGGTTGCGTCGAAATGAAACCCTTTTCGTCTGCCCCGGTCAACGCGGATTCCGGTTTCGGTCCGCATCAATTTGGCGCCGCTCAACAACAGGGCGCCCGTCACAGCTTGATCCGCTTGTGTGGGGGTGTTGCTCAGGCCGTCGATTTCCAGAAATGGATCACCTGTTAAAGCAGCCAGAACCAACAGAAATGCTCCGCTGCTCCAGTCTCCTGCCACCGTTTGGTCAAACGGTTGAAACCGCTGTCCTCCGGGAATCGTGAACCGGGAGTGGTCTTTGTGATGCAGGGAAACACCGGCCTGCTGCAATACGTCAAGGGTCATGTCGACGTAAGGGCGGCTTTTGAGGTTGTTCACGTGAATCACGCTGTCGTTCTCTGCTATTGGCAGTGCCATGAGCAACCCAGTCAGAAACTGGCTCGAAAGGCTTCCGTCCACTTCGAAATTGCCGCCGCTCAGGGGACCGTTCAGGGCAACAGGCGGGCACCCATGATTTAATTGCACGCGCACACCAGCTTGTGAGAGGCCGTTGGCGATTCCAGTCATGGGCCTTTGCTGCAAAGAACCTTGGGCAACGAGGGTGATCGGTCCGTTGTGCAGGGCAGCTATGGCGGAAAACATGCGAATCCCGAGGCCACTTTCTCCAATGTCGAGTTCCTCGGATCGGGGGTTTAGTCCGCCTCGAATGCGCAATGCGTCTGTACCGGTTTCGATTTCTGCCCCCAAGCCGGCCGCCACTGAAATTGCGGCCCAGCAGTCCTCGGCTTCTGAAGGATTTCGAATCCAGCTTTCTCCATCTGCAAGCAAGGCAGCAGCCACAAGCCGTTGCATGTGGCTTTTTGAAGGAGGGGCGACCAGACGGCCAGAGAGGGAGGACGGGTGAACGATGAGGTTCATGCTTTCTCCACGACGTAGAGTGTGGCGATGCCACCGGTCAATGGGTAGAGTGTGCATTCACTGAATCCGCAGTTCATCAGAATGCGCTTGAGGCCTTCGCCTTCCGGGAAGACCTTGACTGACTCGGGTAAGTATGTGTAGGCGGAGGCGTCCTTGGAGAACCACTTGCCCAGTGTCGGCATGACGTAGCTGAAGTACAGCCAAAACAGTTGCTTCATGGGAAATAAACGCGGCTTTGAAAATTCGAGAATGTAGCCTTTACCGCCATTGCTCAGTGTGCGGTGCATCTCGCGTAGTCCTGCGGTTAGGTTTTCGAAATTTCGTACGCCAAAGGCAACTGTGAACGCATCAAAGCGTCCATCTTCGAATGGCAATGACTCTCCGTCTCCGAGTACCAGTTCGACGCGGCCATCTTGATTGGCTTTGGAAACCTTACTGCGGCCGATATCGAGCATTCCCGGTGAAATGTCCACGCCGATGACGCGCAGATCGGGTGCTCTTCGTGCCGCTTCAATCGCGAAGTCGGCTGTGCCTGTTGCCACGTCGAGGATTTCTTTTGGTCCGTCGGAAAGAAGCATGCGAACCGCCTTTCGTCGCCATAGTTTATCGATGCCGAGGCTGAAGAAGTGGTTCAGGAAGTCATAGCGGTGTGCGATGTTGTCAAACATCTGTGCCACCTGCGCCTTTTTGGCGTCACCGCTGTTGTACGGAGTGATTGGAGTGCCCATCGGTGTGCAATGTCGCTATTAGCCAATCATCGTGTGGCCTTCGGGGTATTTGTAGTTCCTGCTCACGACAGAGCGTGCAAATGCGAATGCGACGGTTAATGTCCCCACCCTTCCAATAATCATGCTGGCAATCAGGATTCCGCGTCCAGTCGGGCTGATTTCACTGGTGATACCGGTGCTTAATCCCACCGTGCCCAAGGCGCTGACCTGTTCGAAAAAGAGATTGAGGAACCCCCGGCTCTCTGCCGCGAGGTGGGGTTCGGTTAGGGTCAAAGCGAAGGTGCCAATGAGATTGAAGAGCAGAAAGAACATTAAAATACCCCAGGCTCGACTGCGGAGGGCCTTACCGATGGTCCTTTTGAACAGGTGTGGGTGTTGCAGGCCGCGGATGGTGCCGATAAGGTCGGCAAAGACGACAGCAAATGTGCTCGTCTTTATCCCACCTCCTGTGGAGGAGCTGGACGCGCCGATGAACATCAGAACGACCAGCAGGAAGAGCATTGGCGTTCCGATGGTCCCGATTTCCACGGTGTTGAACCCGCTGGTTCGGGTGGCGCTTTGGAAGAAGGCCGTTGTGACTCGCCCGGTCCAGTCCATCCCGGCAAGTGTTCCGCTAGCGCCGGATTCGAGAATCAAAAACGCAATCGCTCCGAACCCTACCAACCCGAGTGAGAAGTACAAAGCAATCTTAGTGGGAAAGCCGATTTGGCGCCATGGGTTTTGCATACGGTCCCGCAGGGCATCGCGAGAAAACAGGTCGAAAATGGCCACCATGCCGAGTGCCCCGAAAAAGACGAGAAGGGTGACGGTCCAATGAACCAGCCAGGCTTCAGAGACTCGAGGGTCTGCCAGTCCCCCGGCGAAGAGTGAAATGCCCGCATTATTAAACGCACTTATGGATAAAAATGCGCTATTGAATACCCGGTCACCCATGGTGTCGAACAGGCCTCCTGGCCACAGAAGGAAGAGGGCAATGGCACCAATGGTCTCAATGCCGATGCTCCACACGATGACCCGTCTCAATGTTCCTCGACTGCCGAGGATGCTTCCTCGGTTGACGAAGTCTTCTATTACATCGTGTTGACGCACGCCCACACCAAATCGGGCAAACAAAGCGAGGAGGGAGCCAAAGGCAATAATGTTGAGGCCACCAAGTTTGATCAGGACCATCAATACCACGTGGCCTTTGTGGGTGAAGAAGCTCTCAGCGTCCTCAATCATCAGTCCAGTAACGCAGGTGGCGCTTGTGGAGGTGAAGAGGGCATCAAAAAAACCCATTCCCCCGGCCACTGTCATTTCGGGCAGCATCAACAGGCCCGTGCCTGCGAGGATGAGGAATACAAAACTGCTAATAAACAAGGTGGCGGGGTGGAAGCGGAATCGAGGCAGTGTGCGTGCCCGTTCTGACAGCTCTATGATGACCACGACCAAGAAATAGGCTTGGACCAACCATACGGTCCAATCTTCGACGGATTCAAAGCCGAGGGGGTCCAAGGCCCGACCGAGAAACACCTCTCCTGTGAAGATGTCGCTGACCCCTTCGACCACGAGCAGTCCCATCAGTCCGGCTTCAAATGCGCTTCTTTTCAGGAATTGAATCGGATGGAAATCACAGAAGCACCGCACGAGAAAGTGGAAGACATAGAATCCGAAGCTCGCTTTGATGACTCCGATGAGACCATAAGCGGTGTCAGATTCCAGCGGGTATCCATAGTAGGCGACTAGTGATGCAAAAGCAGTCAGGGAGATGAGCACGTTCATCGCCCTTAGCGCGGCGAGTGCGTTTTCCCGGTGTGGGTGTAGAAACACGTTGACCCTTTCGCGTACCTCTTTAAGGGTCATTTGTTGAGGGGTAATTTTTCGACTTCCCGGACCAAATCTTCTAAGTGGATGGGCACCACACCGGGTTTCTCACAGACAAGGCCTCCGGCTAGGTTGGCAACAATGGCGAGGTCCGAAGGAGCAATGCCTTGGGCCAACAGGACGGTTGCCACTGCAATGACCGTATCTCCTGCACCAGAGACGTCGAGAATTTCGCGGGGGTGAGCCGGGTGTATATCGTCTTGGCCTTGGTGTCGAATGCGAACCCCATTTTCACTGAGGGTTAGCAGGATAGAGTCTGGCTTTAGCTGTCTTTCTAATGCCTCAAGGCCGCGGTCAATGGCGATGGACCTGCCGTTATCATCTTCGATGTCCCATTGAAGCCCCAATCCTTCAATGAGTTCTTTCAAATTGGGTTTGAAGAGGGCCACGTTCTGGAAAAGGTTGAAGTGGCGAAACTTGGGGTCAACACTTACAGGGATGTTCCGCTTTTTCGCTTCATCCAATACCCCGTCGATTACAATAGGAGAAAGGACGCCCTTGTCGTAGTCTTCAATCAAAATGGCATGGTGCGCAACATGGTCCAAGCAGGTTTTGACCGCCTCTATGATGCTTTCGGATGCCACTAGATCTAAATCAGTATCTACCTCTTCATCTACCCTGAGCAGGTGCTGACCTCCGCTCATAATGCGAGTTTTCAGCGTGGTGGGGCGGTCCGAGGAGGAAACAATTCCCCTCGTGTCCATGGCTTTATTTCGAAGTTGGGTTAGCAGGTTGCGTCCGTGATCGTCGTTACCGACCATGCCGGCAATGCTGACCTGACATCCCAGTGCCCGCAGGTTGAGCGCCACATTGGCGGCACCTCCCGGTCTTCGGTCCCGTTCTTCTGTTCGGTGAATGGGCACCGGGGCCTCCGGGCTGATTCGATGGACGTTACCCAGTAAATATTGATCGACCATAAGGTCGCCCAATACCAAGATGCGTAGGTTCTGGCCCCCTTCTAAGGCGCTAAGAACACCATGGCGTGAGGACGACGTCCAGGGTGAGGAAGGGGAGGTGTTTGTCATGTAGAGAGTGCGTCCACGGCGCGCGCAATGCGCCGCAGGGCTTCGGTAAGCTGTTCTTCTGATGCGGCGTAACTGATTCGGATGCAGTTGGGAGATCCGAATGCATCGCCTCCAACGGTGGCCACATCAGCGGCTTCAAGCAGGTACATGGCCAAGTCTTGACCACTTTGAATGCTGCCACCGGCGTGTCGCCTCCCAAACAGCGCAGAGACATCCGGGAAGATGTAGAAAGCGCCTTGCGGAATGTTAACCTCTAGCCCGTTGATCGCTTTTAGTCCATTGACCATCAGGTCTCGGCGTTTTAGGAACGCCGCTTTCATTTCGGATGCGAGGACGCCTCCTCCATGCATTGCATGTTCTGTGGCCTTTTGCGATATGCCGCTCGCGCCGCTGGTGAATTGTCCTTGTAGTTTGGTGCAGGCTGCGGCAACCCAATGCGGAGCTGCGATGTAACCGATTCGCCATCCGGTCATAGCAAAACCTTTGGAAACGCCGTTGACTGTAACTGTTCGCTCCATCATACCCGGCTGCGCGGCGAGGCTGGCGTGGGCTTCGGTGAAGTTGATGTACTCGTAGATTTCGTCGCTGATGGCAATGGCGTGAGGGTGTTCCCGAAGAACATCTGCCAAGGCTGCCATTTCCCCTTCGGTGTAGACGCTTCCAGAGGGATTGTTGGGGGAGTTGACCATCACTATTCGGGTTCGGTCTGTTAGGGCGCTCCGCAGCTGCTCTGCGGTCATCTTGAAGTCTTGTTCGATACCTGTCTCTACGGCGACCACTTTTCCCCCGGCGAGGTTGGTCATGTCGGCATAGCTGACCCAGTAGGGAGCTGGTAAGATGACCTCGTCGCCATCGTCGACAAGACTCAGCACTACGTTCATCAAGCTGTGCTTGGCCCCGGTGGAAATGACGATTTGGTTTGGGCTGTAATCCAGACCATTGTCCCGCTGCAACTTCTCACAGATGGCTTCACGCACCTCGACATAGCCTGGCACGGGAGGGTAGTGGGTGAAGTTGTCTTCGATGGCTTTCATACCGGCTGCCTTGATGGGGTCAGGGGTGTCAAAGTCAGGTTCGCCCAGTGAGAGGCTGATGATGTCCCGGCCGGCGGCTCTGAGTTCGCGGGCCTTTCGGCTCATGGCGATTGTGGCGGATTCGCTGAGTCGGCCAAGCAATTGGGACGTTCGGGTTTCCATGGAAGTACAGGGTTGGAAGGCGAAATTACACTTTGCTTCTGCTGTTTGCGGAAAGAATGACGGCCAAGCTTGCACCGGCCCATGTCAAAAATCCGTTGACGGGCAGGAGGGCAAACCCGAAGCTGAACCCGTGTGAAGCGGTCCATTGTTCCAACCCCCATCCTGCTAACGGAGCTAAAGCGGCAACCAAGGGGATGAAGCGGTCTCCGTGAACAACGCCATCGGTTTTTCGCAAAAGGGCAAAGGCATACAGGCCAAGAAGTGGGCCATAGGTGTAGCTGGCGACCTTAAAGAGCGCGGCGATGACCGAGGTGTCATTGATGGCGTGGAAAATGAGGATTAAAACTCCGATACCAATCGAGACACCGAAATGAACCTTGTGACGGCGTTGATTCTCGTCGGGTGTTGCATCCCGTGGCGCCATGCCGAGGAAGTCGACGCAGATGGAGGTGGTTAGTGCAGTAAGTGCTGAATCTGCGCTTGAGAGAGCTGCTGCGACCAAGCCGAGGAGGAAAAAGACCGGCAGCCATATGCCCATTTTGCCATCCAGCGCCACTGCTGCAAAGAGAAGATCGGCTCTTTCTACTGAGATGTCAGCAGACGCGGTGTGCATGAGGAGGAGGGCTCCAAGTCCTAGGAAGAGTAGATTGACCACGACCAGCACCACCGAGAAACTGGCCATGTTTAACTGGGCGTCACGCAGGGACCTACAGCTCAAGTTCTTTTGCATCATGTCTTGGTCCAATCCCGTCATACACAGGGAGATAAAGGCGCCAGCTACAAATTGTTTGAGACCGTGGTTCGGCGCTCCCCAGTCATCAAAGAACCACCAGCGAGAATGACCGGACTCGAATACTGCGCGTGGAATATTCAACCACGTCAGGTCAAGTTGTTGACCGATAAGGACCACAGCAGTGCCTGCGGCAAGGAGCATGCAAGCTGTTTGAAGTGTGTCCGTCCAGACCACAGTAGCGATGCCCCCTTTCCGCGTGTAGGCCCATATGAGCGAGAGGATGGCGGCGATGAGGAGGGTAAAGCGAAGCCACCCCCACATGCCAGATGCGGGTGGCAGCACTGTTTCTTGGATGACCAGAACCACCAGGTATAGTCTGAAAGCCGCTCCTATGCTTCGGGAAAGCAAAAAGAACGCCGAGCCTGTGTGGTGTGCTTTTGGACCAATTCGGTCTCCGAGGAACCGGTAAATGCTGGTCAGCTCCAGGCGGTAATACAGAGGAAGGAGGATGCAGATGATGGCGCTATAGCCGACGAGGTAGCCCAGCACCATTTGCATGTAGCCAAACTGCTGGTCGCCCACCCAACCGGGCACCGAGAGAAAGGTCACGCCGCTCAGGCTGGTTCCTACCATACCAAAGGCCACCGCCCACCATGGACTTCGTTTGCCGCCGAGGGTGAAGTCGCCCATATCGCCTTTTGCAGAGGTGCGATTGCCCAGCCAGAGCAAAAGGCCGAGGTAGGCTGCCACGGCCAACCCCGCAATCATAGGTGCGTCCATGCCGGCAAGCTACACAGGCGAGGTCAGAAGGAGGGGTGATCATCTAGACAGACAAAAGGGCCACGAAAGGTCATCATGATTTAAGGCATAACGGGCGTGTTTGCTTTCCTTCTTTTCTTTCTGTCCTGCGCTTTCGATGAGGGTCGGGGTCCACTTTCTAAATTCGTCTTTGTGGAATTGCCTTCCAGACTCATTGATCGCGCCGTGGATCAGATTGCCGGGTTGCCCGGTGTCGGCAAAAGAACTGCCTTGCGGCTTGCTTTACATCTTCTCGCCCGGAATGAGGAAGATGTGCGTCGGTTTACCGAGGCCATACAGGACATGAAGTCAGGCGTCAAGGCGTGCCGCAATTGCGGCAACTTGGGAGAGGAAGAGATATGTAACATTTGTCAGGACCTTCGGCGAGAAGACAATCGGATAGCTGTTGTGGAGGACCTGAGGGACCTCTTGGCCATTGAGTCCACGGGACACTTCAAAGGGAGATATCATGTTTTGGGCGGGGTCATCAGCCCCATGGATGGTGTGGGCCCAGCAGACCTTAGGATTGATTCATTGGTGTCTCGGGCGTCGGAAGAGAAATGCACCGAGATCATATTTGCCCTGCCCACGACCATGGAAGGCGACACGACGGCCTTTTACCTTGACAAGCGGCTTCGAGCATGCGGCGTTGAGGTGACCACATTGGCACGCGGAGTGGCAGTGGGCGATGAGCTCCAGTATGCGGATGAATTGACTTTGATTCGGTCGTTGCAACAGCGTTTGCCATACGCCTCCTCCACCGGAGAAAGCTCCCCCGCGCCATGATTTTGTCAGTCATTGTCGTCAGTTACAACGTGAAGGGGTATTTATCCCTTTGCTTGGATTCGGCTTTGATCGCCATGGAACGGTTGGGTAAAGGCCAGTCTGAGTTGATCGTTTTTGATAATGCAAGTGACGATGGTTCAGCAGATTGGGCTTCTCTAAATTACCCTTCAGTCAAGGTCATTAAGTCCAATCAAAACTTGGGGTTCAGTGCTGGAAACAATGCGGCGATCCAGCGAGCGAAAGGGGATTGGGTCCTGCTTTTGAACCCGGATACAGTGGTGCCCGAGGACACGTTTGAGAAGGTTTTGGCATACGGTGAGTCGCACCCGCGCATTGGGGCCATTGGTGTGCCGATGTTTGACGGTTCTGGAACATGGTTGCCAGAGAGCAAGCGGGGGTTGCCGACGCCTTGGGCATCCTTTTGTCGCTTCACTGGTTTGTGGCGATTGTCAGCGGGAAGTCAATTCTTGAATCGCTACTACTGCGGACACATCCCTGCCAATGAGACTGCAGAGGTAGAGGTGCTGAGCGGGGCCTTCATGTGGATGAGGAAAAGCGCCTTGGATGAATCGGGTCTATTAGATGAAGCTTTCTTCATGTATGGAGAGGATATTGACCTGAGCGTCAGGATAATTAGATCAGGTTGGGAAAACCATTACTACAGTGATGCGCCTATCGTTCACTTCAAGGGGGAAAGCACCAAAAAGGGGAGTCTCGCCTATGTGCGGGTCTTTCACGATGCAATGCGCATCTTCTCTGAAAAACACTTCGCTGGAAGTCAGGCCTTTGTGATGCGTTTCATGATCGAGATTGGCATCCGTTTCCGGGCTGTTTCTGCTTTTATTCAGGGCCGCATTCGCCGGCATACCTTGATGCTTCTAGACCTTATTTTATCCTCGCTTCTCGCATTTGGACTGGTCCAGATGCACGCGTGGACCAGTGGAATAGGCCACCCCGTGGGGCCAAGCCTGGTTTTGTCTGCGATGGCTGGGCTTTCAATTGTAATTGCTGGAGTCTGGTTTGGGACGTCTGACCGTCCTTTTGTTTGGCTACGGACGGTTATGGCAGGGTTGGCTGCTGGTTTGATGTTGGTTGCAGCTTACGCCCTTATTCCTGATTTTCTGAGGGTGAGCAGGGCAGCAATCGGTGCTATTGGTTCGTCTTTGGTGTTGTTTCCAACAGTGCTTCGCACGTTGCTCACGTTTGCCATGCCTTCGCGGTTTAGGTGGCGAAAAGCACGTGCAACTGTTGGATTGCTCGTGTCTGATGAGCGGGCTAATTCGGTGCAAAAATGGGTTGAGTCTTCTTATGGTAGTTCATTAGTAGTGAATTATTTAAAATGTTCTTTTGAAAGTGATGATTTCGTTTCACAAGCAAAGGGCAACTTGGTACTTTGTGATGCGCGGCTTGGGGGAGAGGTATTGTTGAGCGCAGTCCGGGCAGGTCGGGATTTAGGAGCTGATGTGCGCATTGTGCCGGATGCGCTGTGGTTGGCTTTGGGTGGGACCAATAGAGACAGTGGTCCCGGGGAATTGCTTCCGTGGGGAGCTGATGGTTTGGGAAGAACAGAGCGCAGGAGGGCCAAACGCAGGCTGGACATGTTGTGGTCTGTCTGGGTTTTGTTGTTTGGTGGAGGACGCGGCGTGCACGCTGATGCCATGTCCAGAAGAAATGCATGGGCGGTCTTGATGGGGCGGCGAACATGGTTGGGCTTCCATGGTGGCTGGGAAGGTGAGGAGCGTCTGCCTGCTATGTTACCGGGTGTTTTTCTGGTTGGGTCTGGTCATTCAGTGTCTTCCTTGGAGGAGGCAAAGCGTCTGGATTTGCGGTATGCATTCGACTTTGGTTGGGTTCGTGATCTCGAATTGTTGATGACCTTAAGAACGGATTGACAGAAGATGCCCTGTTTCGGGGCCTTCACTCCGTAAATTCGCAATCCAAAAACACCCTCCGGGCAATACATCCATGGAGATTCTGCTACCGAAAATGGGCGAGAGCGTGGCCGAAGCGACCATCATCAAATGGGTCGTTGCGGAAGGTCAAACAGTCTCTGCTGATGAGCCTATCATAGAAATCGCCACTGATAAGGTGGACTCTGAGGTCCCTGCTCCCGAGGACGGCGTGCTCGTCAAACACCTCGTCTCGGAGGGTGATGTTGTCCAAGTGGGCCAGCCTATTGCGGAGTTTTCCATAGCTGGTGAAGCTGTAGTGGTGTCAGCGGAAGGAGCTTCAGATGCGCCAGGACCCACCTTGGCACCGTCGGAGCCTGCTCCAGTGGCCTCACCGGTTCCGAGCGAGGAAGTGATTGCGGAAGTATCGGCTCCTCTGGCTCTTTCTCAGCCTCCTGTTCCCGGAGACAAGCTATCCCGAGAGAGTGGCGGTCGCTTTTACAGTCCATTGGTCAGAAGCATCGCCCAAAAAGAGGGAATTGGTCAGGTAGAATTGGATGCCATACCTGGTTCCGGAAAAGGAGGACGGGTCACCAAGCGGGACATTCTCGCTTTTGTTGAAGCCGGAGGCCAAGGTCATGCGTTGCAGGTTCCAAAGCCTGCGGTTGCTCCGCCTCAGCCAAAGTCTGTGCCATCCAGCTCAGTTCCTTCACCTAATTCGGCTACGTCCATGGATGGCGAAGATGAAATTGTGGAGATGGATCGGATGCGCAAGTTGATTGCGGATCACATGGTGCGAAGTGTTCAGACCAGTCCGCATGTCACCTCTTTCGTGGAGGCGGATGTAACCCGGATTGTGGATTGGCGCAACAAAAACAAAATTGACTTCCAGTCCCAAACTGGACAGAAGTTGACCTTCACGCCCTTCTTTATTGAAGCTGTAGCAAAGGCTTTACGGGAGTTCCCGGGAGTGAACGCAAGCGTAGACGGGGATCGAATTGTTTTGAAAAAGGGAATTCACATCGGGATGGCGGCTGCAACGCCCGAGGGCAACCTCATCGTTCCTGTTATCCGCAATGCAGACCGATACAATCTGAACGGTCTTGCCACCATTGTCAACGACTTGGCAACCCGCGCCCGTCAGGGTGCATTGCAGCCCGATGAAATCAGTGGGGGCACCTACACAGTCTCAAATGTGGGCACGTTTGGCAATGTCTTTGGTACACCCATCATTAATCAGCCTCAGGTTGGCATCCTCGCCTTGGGGGCGATCCGCAAGAAGCCTTCGGTGGTGGAATCGCCTGAAGGTGATATGATTGCCGTTCGCCACATGATGTTCTTGTCTCACAGCTATGACCACCGTGTGGTAGATGGTCAATTGGGCGGGAGCTTTGTTCGTCGAGTGGCAGATCACTTGGAAGCCTTTGATTCAAACCGTCCGGTCGTTTAACGTTCGGTTTCAGGTTTTGTGAATAGGTAGGCCTGAATTGACGAAATTTTGAGTGTCTGGTTGACCTTTTCCAAGAAAGGTGCAAACTACATTTCCCATCCTGATGCTTCGAATCCACTTAACGGCTTGTGCGCTTGTTGTGCAATTCTTTGGTTTTGCACAGATGACGGATTATGGCCGTTGGCCCTCATTGGAGCTGCTCGCAGATGGGGTGGAAATTTCGGCAGCTGTACTGGGCGAGGAAGAGCTGAGTGCTTTTGAGGCCTATACGCAGGTCAACAGATTAATCATTGAGGAGAATTGGGTCGAAGCTGAAGCCCTTTTGGCCAAGATGATGATTGCTGCGCCAAACAATCGAAATTTTGCTTTCAAACGCGTCTTGTGCCTGCGCGCAATTAAGGGAAGGCTCGAGGAAGCTGTTCCCTTTGCGATGTTGTCAGTACAGGGTGATTTTGAAAAGCGATACAACCCATTTGACGTTGAGGCAAACTTTCCGCCATCGACTGCGTTAGACAACGCCCTTGAAGTCTTGCAGTTCAGTGGTCATTATGCAGAGGCACAGGCTGTTGCGATTTCCATGATGGAGCGTTACTCCGAACGGGATTATTTGTACTCCAAGGCAAAGCGCGCTCAGGCTGACTGTGCATTTGCAATGGTTTGTATCGAGAACCCCCAGCGGATGGACATTCGAGAGGAAATGGCACTGAATAGTGGCAGTGCTGATTTCGCCCCGGTACTCACTTCGGACGGCGAAGCAGTTTATTTCACTTCCTATCGGGGTCAGGATGGGGACGAGGCCAAAAAACGGGGCAGGATTTTCCGATCGAAACGCAATCAATATGGATGGTCCAAGCCCGTGGCGCTGGACATTGGATTGTCGGGAAGGGACATGAAGACGGTAGGGGTCTTGGGCGACGAGGAGTCTCTCCTTGTTTATCAGAGTCACAGAAATGAAGGTGCTGTTTGGAAGGTTGAAAAGGATGCGTCCGGTGCGTGGGACTTGACGGAGAAATTGGGTTACCCCATCGATTCGCGTCATTGGGAGACATCGATTACGGAGAGATTCGATGGACGCGAGCGCGTCTTCGTTTCAGACCGACCGGGAGGTCGAGGCGGCCGTGATCTGTACCGCACTGTTTTGTTGCCTGATGGCACTTGGTCGGAGCCGCTGAATCTTGGAAGTCGAATTAATACCGTCGGGGAAGAGGAGAGCCCCATCCTGAGTGCAGATGGTCGGTTCCTTGTGTTCTCCTCCAATGGACACCAGGGCATGGGCGGGTTTGATTTGTTTCGGTGTGTGCGCCTCGACAATGGCTTTTGGAGTGAACCTCAACACCTCGGTCATCCCCTTAACACCCCGGGTGATGAGGCCATGGTGACCTTGGATGCTTCTGGTCAGTCTGGTTATTTATCCAGTAAGCGGATGGGTGGACTCGATCTCGATATCTACAGGGTTGATGTCCTTGACGAACCAGAGGAATCCCTTGCAGTGATGCTGGGAAAGGTTCGCACTTGGAAAGAAGGAGATGTTGTGGAGGTCAAGTCCATCGACGAGGGTCCGGCTGTGTTTCGAGTGTTTCGGGCTAGACCGGGTTCGGGTGATTTTGTTTTGGCACTTCCGCCGTGTAGGGAATACGAAATGTCTTGGGTCCGTCGTGGAAACGCTTTGGAGTCTCGGACGGAATTTATTGGTTGTGATGCCGCCTATGGAAATTCCCGTGAGGTGTCGCGCCTTGCACCATTTGGTGGCGAAGCGAAGAAGAAGATTTTACCGCAGGAGGTCCCCAATCGAAGACGGAATCAGAAGAAGGCGGTGACCGAATCCGATAAGCAGACCGTGGTGGAGGTGGTAAGTGAGGCGTCGGCGAAGGAGGTTTCAGCTGTCCAAGTTCCAATTCACAGCCTCGATTTGGTCGGTGTGGTCGAGTCGACATCAGGAAATACATCGGTTGGCGGCGCGGACGAGGGGGACACCAGAGAAGAGGCTGAAGTTTTGGCACCCACGGCCACAGGCTTCGTGGAATTTGAGGCCGTGAGTGCCACGGTGGAATTCGGCTATGGTCGGTATTTGACGCAAGCTGGGTCCTCGGAGGTGGAACGGATGGTGGCCGAAGTCCTCGCGCGAGAAGCCATGGGCGAGGTGCCGGTTCTGGAGATTGAAGGCAGTGCCTCTTTTGTCCCGGTAAAGAACAAACGTGCTTATGAGTCCAATGAGCAATTGGCCAAGATGAGGGCTCAGAAGGCAAGAGACGCGCTCATCACGGCTATGTCTGCCAAGGGCTTGGAGGTGGGCATTGACTTTCAGGTTGTTCTGGATTGGAAGGTGGCTGGTCCCGAGTTCCAGGGCGACGCGATCTCAGGAAAGGACAGGTACCGCAACTTCCAGTACGCGAAGTTCTCCCTCGGTCGTCAACTCATAGAGAAACGCCGGTGATTGGGCGCATATTCGCGGCATGGATCGGATTGATTTGAACATACCGCTCGAGCGACCCCTCGTCTTTTTTGATCTCGAAACCACGGGCACCGATGTGGCCAAAGACCGGATTGTGGAAATGGCCTTCATCAAGGTCATGCCCGATGGGCAATGGCATGTGCGTCCGGACAAGGAAAACGGTCAAGGCCGAATGCTCGTCAACCCCGAGATGCCCATCCCAGCTGAATCCTCTGCTGTTCACGGTGTCACAGATGACATGGTTCTCGAGGCACCGACGTTTGACTCCTTGGCCAATCGGCTCTACCGATGGTTGGATGGTTGTGATTTGGCCGGATTCAATTCGAATCGGTTTGACGTGCCCTTGTTGGCAGAGGAGTTCCTGAGGTCCAACATCGCGTTCCGCGTGGATGACCGGAATCTCGTCGATGTCCAAAACATCTTCCACAAGATGGAACAGCGCACGTTGCGCGCTGCCCTGTCATTCTACTGTGGCGAATCTTTGGAAGATGCGCACGAGGCCCTTCCGGACATCATCGCGACAATCAAGGTGTTCGCCAAGCAATTGAACCATTACAAGGACAAAACCATTTTGGACTCAAAGGGTGAAACAGTGGGGCCCTTGCCGCAGAACGTGCCTGGCATTGCAGAGTTTGGCCGCCGCAATCGCAATGTGGACTTGGCCGGTCGGTTTGTCTACAATGACGATGATGAACCGGTCATCAATTTTGGCAAACACCGCGGGCGCCTTTTGAAAGACATTCTGCGCAACGACAGTGGTTATTTCCGTTGGATGATGGATGCGGATTTTCCCCGCAACACCAAATGGGTATTGAAGGAAATCCACGACGGCCTGAAGGTGGGACAATGAGCCTTGGGCGCATTGCCGTTCTTGTCTCCAACGATCTCGCTTTTGATCAGCGGGTGCGGAAGACATGTGCCTCATTGCAGCGCGCGGGATATGAGCCAATTCTTATTGGCCGGAGGATGGTGTGGACCGATCCGGTCAGTATCGAGCGGCCTTATCGCACGGAGCGACTCTGGCTCAGGGTTCATAGAGGTCCATTGTTTTACTTGGTTCTTCAAGTCAGGATGTGGTGGGCATTGAAAGCACTGTCTCAGGAGGGGGGAGTAACAGCAGTGTGGGCCAATGACTTGGATACCCTTGGCCCTGCTGTTTGGGCTTCACGTCGCTTTGGATGGTCCATTGCCTATGACAGCCATGAGTGGTTCACTGAAGCCGAAGGGCTAAAGGGCAGGCCATTGCGAAAGTGGTTTTGGACGATATGGGAGCGCCGTTGTTTTGCAAGAATTGACCGGATGATTACGGTCAATGAGTCGATTGCTGATGCATACGCGCAGAAGGGACTGCAGGTCGAGGTGGTGTCCAATGTCCCTGAACGGATGGCCTCAGCGAACCCAATGCCTAGAGAAGAACTAGGCTGGCCAGTTGGCAAAACGGTGTTGTTGATGCAGGGTGCCTATATGGACAGGGACCGGGGGGCGCTGGATGCGGTTCGATCGATGCTCCACCTTCCGGGAATTCACCTGGCCCTCATCGGCGCTGGACCTGAACACGCTGAAGCCGCATCTTTGGCAACGCGTATTGGGGTGGCTGACAGGGTGCACGTGCACGAGCGCATGCCCTACGACACCCTCCGGCGTTGCACAGCTGCAGCAGATGTTGGTTTGTCCCTCGATCGTCCTACAGTCGACAACTTTCGGTTTAGCTTGCCCAACAAGCTGTTTGACTTTTTGCATGCGGGGTTGCCGGTGGTGTGTTCGGATTTGCCTGTCGCGGGTCGATTCGTCAAGGAGAATGGAGCGGGCGAAGTGGCGTCGGGCGGTCAAGATGACGCGTCCATTGCACGCCACATTGCAGACGCTGTTCAGGCTGTTTTGAATGCTCCCCCTGATGCAGATCATCTGGCGGATGTGGCCAGCCGACACCACTGGGGTGTCCATGAGGAAGTCCTGCTGAGGGCCATACATCGGCCTTCTTAAACGCGACGCTTCCATATGGACTTCAACCCAATCCACATGGGTTGCGCCCACATTGCAGGTCCTGGCCTGAGTTCTTGGCGTTTCACGGCGCGCTCCTCAGCATAGAGGGCCTTGTTGAATTGGCGGGAAACGCCGCCGGCGGAAGCAGAGACCCAGTCTTCACCGGCTATCCAATGGGCGTTAACTCCGGTGCTCCACATCCTCAGGTTGATGGCGTAATCTGCCAGTACGCGGAACTCCTCTGGAAATCCGCCTAAGTCGAGAAGTACCTGACGGGGGTAGGCAATGCCTTGGTGGTGGGTGGTGTTGCGCCAGAGCAGAGAGCGATCCCACCGGGCCGGGTAATGTTTGGGAACCTGGGGCTCGGCATTGGGAAGACGGACGCCACCCAGTTCTAGTCGGTTTGTAACAGGGGTTTCTGACCAGCGCCTGATGGCGTGGCTCAAACCGGGAAGCAGGCAATCTCCGGCTCCGAGAAACAGGATGCGAGAACCACGCGCCGCCCTGCACATAGCGTTCATCGCAGAATATATTCCGGTGTCCTTTTCGAATCGCCATATCGGTGCACAGGGATGTTCAAGCAGGGTGGAGTCAAATGAGGACTGAACATCCTGTCCGACTTGGATGCGGACTTCTATGGGCTGATTGTCATCGCGCATAGAGATGGAGTCAAGGGTGGCTTTAAGTGCCGGGCTGTCTTCGCTGTTCTGGACTGGGATGGCCAGAGAGAGAATGGGCTGCGCGTGTTCCATCAGGCGAGGATGGGAGGGGCGTCGATTTCCATTAGTTTGCCTTGGTCACATTGAAGGATGCGCCCCGGCCTGCGTCGCAGAATGTCGTGGTTGTGCGTGGCCATCAAGACGCAGCGACCTTCTGCTGCTAAATTGTGGAGCAGTTGAAGAATCCCTTCCGCGGTCTGGGGGTCGAGGTTGCCTGTGGGCTCGTCTGCTAGAATAAGCTTAGGCGAATTGAGCAAGGCGCGGGCAATGGCCAACCGCTGTCGCTCACCTCCGCTCAATTCGTGTGGGCGCTTGTACCCCTTGTTTTCAAGGCCAACGGCCTCTAGTACTTCTTTGATTCTTCGTTCTCGGTCACCGGCATCTTTCCAGTCGGTGACCTTCAGCACGAATTGCAGGTTTTCCGTCGCGGTTCTGTCGGTCAAGAGTTCGAAGTCTTGAAAGACGATGCCAAGTTTCCTTCGAAGTAGGTGGACGTGGTTGCGTTTCAGCCCCGACAGATTGACCCCGCAGACCGTCCCCGTGCCTGTGGTGAGGGGGAGTTCTCCGTAAAGGGTTTTGAGCAGGCTGCTCTTTCCCGACCCGGTCCTGCCGATTAGATAGATGAATTCACCAGTGCGGGCCTCTAAATTGACACCGCTCAGGACGATGTGCTCTTCGTGAAGTAGATCCGCGTCGGCGAGCGCAATTAGGATTGGGCTGGTTTCTGTCACTCGATAGAGTAATCGGCTTCGCTCAGTTTGGGGTTGAGCTTAACCTCGGTCATGGTGATTTTCATTTCTTGAGCACCAGACGTCATGGTCATCTCACCTTCAAACTTGAGGCCTTTGGTTTCGATCATGGCGCCATAGTCAAGGGTGATGGCCATGTCCCCACGTGGTGTGCTTTCGTTGCGCATTGATCGGGTTCTCAATCCTGTCTCCACGTCGAACCAGTGGGATTCTGATACCGATCCGTCCTTGCGAATTTCCACCAGATACTGAGGAACTTCATTGATTTGGTCGATGCCCAAAAGTTCGGCGCTGAGGCCATATTCCGACAGGTGCAGGAACTCGAGGAGGTCGTGATTTCTTCGGGTCTCCATGACCTTATCGTCGTCCATGTTGATGACTTGGCCCATAGAGGTCTCAACGCCCTTGGTGCCATTAAATCTAGATTCTTGCATCACATTGCCACCAGCGGAAATCCGGCTGTATCCAGCCCCGCCATTGTTGTGTGCCTGTACCATTTCGAGGACCATGGGGCCTGCGCTCATTTCGCCGGTGATCATGACACCCTTTGCTTTGGCAAACTTGTCTGCGCCTCCGCGCACGGCGTAATAGGTGGTGAACACATCCTCAGCGGTCATGCCTTCGGGTGCGGGATCGAGGTCTTTGAGTGGTTCTCCAAAGGGATCGAAGAATTCAACCTGTCCACCTGCTGCGAATCGGGAAAGGCCATCGGCCACATCCCGATTCCCAGCAATCGTAATGTTCATGTTGTCCGGGCGCAGGTAGGTTCTTGCGACGCGCTGTACGTCTTCCACACTGACTTTGTCTAGGCGCTCTAAATAAGTAGCGTAGTAGTCCTCCGGAAATCCATACCGTTCAATGTTAAGCGCGAAGCGAGATAGGGTCTCGGGGCGCTCGAGTGAAAGGGCAAAACTTCCGTTGAGGTAGTTCTTGACGAATTGCAAGGTGCTATCCGGTGCCGGCGTTTCCACCATTTTTCGGATTTCCTTCATGAACTCCACAAGGGAGCTGTCAGTCACTTCGTTGCGAACACTTGCTCGGGCGCTGAACCGCCCAACGAATTCATCGGGTCCAATGGAGCTTCTGGCCCCGTACGTGTAGGCCTTGTCTTCGCGAAGGTTCTGGTTCAGTCTGCTGCCGAAGAAACCACCGAGCATGGTGTTCATCACGCTGACCGCTACAACGTCTGGGTGCCCGGGCTTCAGGTAGATGGGGAAGGTGATGTCAATGACGCTTTGCACTGCGCCGGGAACTGGCGCGAAGCAGACGCGGTTGCCCATGGGGGGTATGGGGCGAGCGAACCTTGAAGACTCCACTTCGTTTGGCCGCCAGTCGCCGAAATATTGCTCCGCTTGGGCCCTCGCCTCTGCGGGCGTGATGTCGCCGACAATCACCAAATAGGCCACATTGGGCTTCCAAACGGAAGCATAGTGGGCCATCAGGTCTTCTCGGGTGATGGCCTCCACGGTCTTTTCGTTGGAGCTTTCACCATAGGGGTGCTTGAGACCATAAGTCATGGCCCGGGAGAGGCGTCCAGAAATCTGGTTGGCATCGGTGGCGCTGCTGGCGAATCCGCTGAGCGTCTGCTTCCGTTCCTTTTCCATCTCCTCCTCGGGGAAGGTGGGGTTCATCAGGATGTCGGACATGAGCTCCAGCAGGGTCTCACTGTGTTGGACGAGGCAACGCCCATTCATGCCGAAGCCGGAGGTGCCGAGGCTGGCGCCGATTCGGTCCACGGCCTCGTCGATTTCCGACTTGCTGCGGGTGGTGGTGCCCTTGCGCATCATGGACCCGGCCATGCTGGTGTAGCCTGCTTTAGCGCCTTCGAAGATGGGGTCCACATCCAGCGTCAGGCGATAGCTCACGCGGGGCAATTTGTGGTTTTCCACCACAATGAGGGTTAGGCCGTTTTCGAGCTTATCAACGGTGTAGTCGCCGAGCACGATTTCGGGCGCTGGTCCAGGGGTAGGCGCTTGGGATCGGTCCACCTGACTGACTAAGGCCATGGGCACGACGAGCGCCATGGTCAGAATGAGGGAGGCAATGCGGTTCATTGTGCGTTCTCGTTCATGAAGTAGAGGACGACCCTGTGGTCGTGGTCGTAATACTTGATGGCGGCATTCTGGATGTCTTGCGCCGTGACTGCCATGTAGCGGTCGATTTCGTTGTTGATCAGGTCGGCATCTCCAAAGTACATGTGGTAGTTGGCCAAAGACTCTGCGATGCCGCGCATGGTGCTATTGGATTGGACGAATCCACTTTCCACTTGGTTCTTGAGTTTACTCAGTTCTGCATCGGAGATCCCCAAGGCCTTGACTTTGTTTATTTCGCTCACCATGGCCGTTTCCACTTGGGAGGGGTCTGTGCCGATGTTGGCCACGGCATAGGCGATGGTTTGTCCGGGATCTTCCAATCCAAAGCTGAAGGCGCCGCAGAAAACGGCGAGCTCTTGGTCATCGACCACGGCCCGATTCAATCGGCTGGATTGTCCGCCGCTGAGTGCCGTGTTAAGCAGGTCTACAGCATAGTAATCAGGGGTGCCTTCTGCCGGGATGGGGTAGGCCATCAGCACCAGAGGAAGCTGGTCATCTCCCCAAATGGTGTCCCTGACCTCCGCTACCTTTTTCGGTTCGATAATGTCTGGGCGGGGAATGTCATTGGTTCCCGTGGGCACGGAACCGAAGTACATCTCGATCATCCGCTTTAGGTCCTTGCGGTTGAAATCCCCCGCGATTGAGAGCACCGCATTGTTTGGAACGTAGAAAGTCTCATAGAACTCGGTGAACTCCTGATCCTCTGCGGCATTAAGGTGTTGCATCGAACCAATGACAGGCCATTGATAAGGGTGTTCCGTGTACGCGCGCTTCATGGTCTCTTCGATGAGGTTTCCGTAGGGCTGGTTGTCTACCCGCTGGCGTCGCTCCTCCTTAACCACTTCCCTTTGGGTTTCGATGCCTGCCTTGTCCACTTTTGCGTGCAACATCCGCTCGGATTCAAGCCAGAGTCCCAGCTCGAGTTGGTTGGATGGCAATACCTCGTAATAGAATGTACGGTCGTTGGAGGTGTTGGCATTGTTCTGTCCTCCAGCGTTCTGGATGTACTTGAAAAATTCTCCGCGTCCGATGTTTTCCGAGCCTTCAAAAAGAAGGTGTTCGAAAAAGTGGGCCATGCCCGTGCGCTCAGGATTTTCGTTCTTGGATCCCACATGATACATCACGGAGACGGCAACAATGGGTGCGCTGTGGTCTTCGTGAAGGATGACGTGTAGTCCATTTTTGAGGTCGTATTCCTCAAATTCGATTGGGGCCCGCTGGGCGGAGAGGGTCCCAAATGCTGCTGCAAGGCAGAGGGTCAATGTGAATCGCATGGTCTGCTGTTCGAATCGAGGTGGGAAGATAGGACTGCACTCGGGTAAATTTGCCAAGAACATGGACCATCGCCTTGACCCGGGTCCCCAGAGCTGGGCCCAACTAAAATCGCTGTACGCAGCGCCGAGCATCTCCTTATCCGAGGAGGCAAAAGAGAATGTGATTCGCGCCCACGATTTTCTAATGGATGTCGTCGCTTCTGGTCGAACTGTATATGGCGTCAATACTGGATTTGGTCAATTGGCCCATGTCCGCGTGGGTGAGGATGAACTGCACCAATTGCAGGAAAACATCATTCGAAGCCATGCCGCAGGATTGGGGGAGCCATTGCCTCCGGATATTGTGCGGTGGATGCTGCTGTTCAAGGTGTGTGGCCTCATTCGAGGACACAGTGGTGTTCAGCCCCAGACGGTCAACCGCCTGGTGGATTTCTATAACGCAGGGCTTCTTCCTGTGGTCCCAAGGCAGGGTTCGCTTGGCGCCAGTGGCGACCTCGCCCCGTTAAGCCACATGTGTCTTCCTCTGCTCGGTGAAGGTGAATTGATGGAGCAGATGGGCGATGGGCAATGGAAAACCAGACCCGCATCCGAGGTGCTTCAAGAAAGGGGGTGGAGCCCAATTGCGCTTGGACCCAAAGAGGGGTTGGCCTTGATCAATGGCACCCAAATGATGTCGGCCCTCTTGGCATACAGTCTGCAGGATTTGGAACACTTGTGGGATGAGGCCCATGGCATTGCCAGTTTGAGTTTGGCTGCTTTTGAGGGGTTGGTGTCACCGTTCCACCCCGCCGTGCACAGGTTGCGACAGCATGTGGGTCAGGAGGAGAGTGCGGCTGCAATGCGCAAATGGTTGGACGGTGCGGCCTTCTTGAGGGAGACGCACGAATGGGTTCAGGATCCTTACAGTTTCCGCTGTATTCCCCAGGTTTATGGCGCTGTGCGAACGGCCATTGACCGGGGCATTGAAACATTGGAGGGCGAATCGACAGCCGTGACGGACAATCCCATTTTGCTCCCTGAAACTGGTGAGGTCATCAGCGCTGGTAATTTTCATGGTGAGCCTTTGGCGGTCATCCTGGACCACCTCAAGGTGGTGGCCAGCGAATTGGGAACGATGTCCGAGCGCCGCATCTACAAGTTGCTCAGTGGCACCCGAGGCTTGCCGCCATTCCTTGCCACTAACCCGGGTCTGGACAGCGGCTTGATGATTGTACAGTACACGGCAGCAAGTGTTGTGGCCCGCAACAAGATGCGGGCGATGCCGGCCAGTGTGGATACCATCGACAGCAGCAACGGCCAAGAGGACCACGTGAGTATGGGGGCCAATTCGGGACTTCAGCTTCTCGCTGTCGTCGAGGGAGCCCAGGAGGTTTTGGCCTGTGAACTGCTCACCGCAAGTCAAGCCTTGCATTTCAGGTTTGCGCCGGGCCTCTCACCAATGCAGAATGCATACCTCGCGCGCTTCCGCGCGGCCGTTCCTCCACAAGAGGGAGACGTGGAACAGTCGAGTAGAATGAAATTGGCGATTCGGATTTTGCAGCGTTGACGCTTGGCGGTCGATTGCGCTCACAAACTCGAAGGGTTCGGACTGCTCATATTAATGAATGTGGGAGTATTTTAAGGGTGCGTTTTAGTGTTGCGCTTTGAACCAAACCAAACCATGTTCTTCAGACATTCTGCCCTGGCCTTAATGGCTTTGTCTTTTTCTCTTGCATCAGTTGCAAGCATTGGTCCTGTTACGGAAAACCCTGAAGCGTCCAATCCAGATTGCAGTTCGCTGTACAGTTTCCTCGCGGATGAGTTGATGGCCCTGTCTTACACCGCATCTTTTGGCGAGTCTTGTGTGACAATTGAAACACTGGTTCACTTTGGCTTGGATGGAACAGCCAGTGAGTTGGATGCTGAAGGCAATACAATTGGCACTTTCGCATACGAAGTCACCACAGATGAAGGCCAATGTGTGCTGGCTTCGACTGCCTCAGATTGTGCCGTGCAGCTGCTGTCATTAAACGATGACGAGTCCGCCATGATTATGTCTTTAGATGGTGAGGATGCAACGCTGACGCCAACAGAGTGTTTGTTTGGCCCGGAATTGGGGGAGGTTGTTGCAACGTCTGCAACGGCAATCGACGCTGTTGATGCGTCCGTAACCGTTGAATTGACGGGTGGCGTGGCCACTTCAATTGAGCTTGAAGGAATCAATGGAGCTCCAGATCATTCCTTTGTCTATCCCGGAGAAGTCAGTGGGATTCTCGCAGGCTACTACCAAGTGACCGCTGTGGATGCTGATGATTGTGCCAGCGACGAGGTGACGGTCATCGTCCCGTATGACTTGTGTTGCGATTGTGGAGTCAGCGACCAAGACGCCGACGGCATTTGTGACGACGAAGACAACTGTTTCGATAGGACAGCGTCCAATTTCAACGATCCGGCCAACACCCCTTGTGCCGAAGATTAATTTCGAATTGAAACCAGCGTATTAACCCCTTGAAAGGGCCTGCCAATGGTTGGACCTTTATCCCTTGTTATTGTACTGTTTTAACCTGTGACGTTTACCGAAGGTGAAGCACAATTCGGATTTTGTCGGGGGTTGAAAGCTGCGTTTTGAAGGGTACGCGGTTAACTGATTAACGGGGGTCCTGCTGTTCATACCTTCGCAGCATGCTCGCATTACGTCGAATCGAGAAGTCGTACCCGCTTGCCGGAGGTTCTTTGCCGGTGCTGAAGGGCATTGACCTCGACATCGGGCAGGGAGAAATGGTGGCCATTATGGGGTCGTCGGGTTCCGGCAAATCCACTTTGCTCAATGTGCTCGGGCTGCTCGATGGTTTTGATGGAGGGGATTACGATTTGGACGGGGTCGACATGGCCGGTTTGTCCGAAAAACAAGCGGCCCGATACCGCAGCCAGTTCTTGGGATTCGTCTTTCAATCGTTCAATTTGATTGCGTTCAAAACTGCCCTGGAGAACGCGGCGCTGCCCTTGTTTTATCAAAAGGTTTCGCGCCGCGAGCGGCAGAAACGCGCCATGGAGATGCTGGGCAAGATGGGGATGGACGACAGGGCCGATCACCTGCCATCTGAATTGTCGGGAGGGCAGAAGCAGCGTGTGGCCATCGCCCGGGCGTTGATTACGTCACCGCGGGTGATTTTGGCAGACGAGCCGACAGGGGCATTGGACAGCACAACCTCTTCGGAGGTGATGGAGGTCCTCAGGGAGGTCAATGAATCGGGCATCACCGTGATCATTGTGACCCATGAAGCTGATATCGCCGCCAAATGCGACCGGGTTATTCGGTTGCGGGACGGGGTCATCATAGAAGATGGTTTGAGCAGTGAGGTGTTTGAACCCACCGCAAATGGGGCGGGTCCAGTTTGATGTTGAATCGCGAGACCTGGATTGAGATTGCCCACACGGTGACGGCCAACCCCTTGCGGACGGCGTTGACAGGGTTGTCTGTGGGCCTCGGTATTTTCATTCTGGTGGTCATGCAGGGCTTGGGATTTGGTCTGCAGAACGGGGTACAGCAGGACTTTGCTGATGAGGCCAAGAATTCCATTTGGGTCAGGACTGGCAGGACCACTTTGCCTTATCGGGGCAGACAGCCGAACCGAAAGGTTCAGTTGCGCAATGGGGATGAAGTTCGCGTTACCCAAGAGGTCGTGGAGGTTCCCGAATGGTCGGGGCGCAATATGAAATGGGGTTCCTTTGTCCAATACAAAAACGAGCAAGGTTACTATCCGGTGGTTGGGGTTGAGCCGGACTTTAAGGGGTTGGAGATTTTGCCCTTGGCTGGTGGCCGATGGCTTCATGCCGATGACCTAGCCAGAGAATCCAAAGTGTGCATCGTGGGGGGGGATGTGATTGATGGCATTTTTGATGACGATGAGCCGGTGGGGGCGTTTGTCAACTTGAACGGAATTACGTTTCGAATCATTGGACATTTCTCCAAGGAAGGCCGATGGGGCAACCGGATGATTTATGTGCCGCTGACCACGATGCAACGGCTGTTTGATGGTTCGGACAAACTGGACCAGCTCATTCTTTCTGCCGGGGAACGCGACTTGGAGGAATCACAGAGGTTGGTGGAGACTGTGGATGCCGATTTGCGCCTGGTTCACGGAATTCATCCTAATGACCAGCGCGCCTTGCGCGTTCGAGACAACCAAGAGGAGTGGGCCATGTTTGACCGGATTTTCAGAGGGATTCGACTTTTCATTTGGGTGATTGGTGGGTTTACGTTGCTTGCGGGTGCGATTGGCGTGGCCAACATCATGGCCATC